>DATJAD010000169.1:0-4884 GCA_035516615.1 Candidatus Acidiferrum sp. | reverse complement strand
AGCGTCGAGATCGCCGTGAGCGACTCCGGCCCCGGCATTTCCGCCGATAAGCTCACGCACATTTTCGATTCCTTTTTCACGACCAAGCCGGAAGGAATGGGCATGGGCTTGCCAATCTCCCGCACAATCATTGAGGCGCACGGCGGGCGGCTCTGGGCGGAGAGCAGCAATGGGAGTGGGGCATCGTTTCGATTTACGCTCCCGATCGCAGGCGAGCACCCCCCGAAATGAGTGCGCCCACTATTCACGTCGTCGATGATGATGGCAGCTTTCTTACCGCCATCTCGCGGCTGCTCCGGGCCAACGGATTCTCTGTAAGGACCTATTCGTCAGCGCATGAATTTCTGGCGCAACGGGATGCGGATTTGCCGGGCTGCGTGCTGGCGGACTTGCGGATGCCTCAAATGAGCGGGCTCGATCTTCAATCTGCGCTCGGGCAGACTTCCAATCCGCTGCCGATTCTTTTTTTGACTGGGCACGGCGACATTCCCTCGACCGTGCGCGCCATGCGCGATGGTGCGGAGGATTTCCTGGAAAAGCGTGCGCCTAAAGCGAAGGTGCTGGACGCGGTGAAGCGCGCCCTTGCCCGTGATGCCCGTGAACGCGATACGCGCACCCGGCAGCGCGCGTTGCGCGCGCGCTTCGACGCGCTTACCGCAAGGGAACTGGAAGTGCTTTCCCACGTTGTGCAGGGACGACTCAACAAACAGATTGCAGGAGATCTAGGCATCCACGAGCGGACCGTCAAGCTGCATCGCACCGCGATCACCACCAAGCTGGGTGTGCAGTCCGTGGCCGAACTCACGCGACTGACACAGGAAGCGGGAGTGTTTCCCGAACCCGCTCGGACCTTCCCCAAAGGGCAGTAGCCCGCATTACCGCTCCTTTCCTAAAGTGTTCGTCGGTTCCCGGATGGCGCGCGAGCCAGCCGGCAAAATGACGGCGGAGCAGTCTGGAGGAGCTCTCCAATGGCCAAACAAAACGATGACAACGGCACGAAGCGTCTAAAGACAAAGCACTACGAAAAGGAGTTGAGGCGGCTCCAGGCTGAACTCTGCAAGCTGCAGGAGTGGATCAAATACAAGGGCTTGCGCATCATGGTGGTCTTCGAGGGGCGCGACGCCGCCGGGAAGGGCGGGACCATTCGTGCCATCACGGAGCGCGTGAGCCCCCGTGTATTCCGTCTGGTTGCCTTGCCCGCTCCTTCCGACCGCGAAAAGTCTCAGATGTACATTCAGCGCTATATGGCCCACTTTCCGGCCGCCGGTGAAATCGTGATCTGGGACCGCAGCTGGTACAACCGCGCCGGAGTGGAACACGTGATGGGATTTTGCTCGAAGGAGAATTACAAGAAATTCCTGGAAGTCTGCCCCATCGTCGAACAGCACATCACAAACTCCGGGATCATCCTCATCAAGTACTGGCTGGAGGTCGGGCAGGAGGAACAGGAGCGCCGCTTCAAAGCGCGCATCAAGGACCCGCTGCGGCAATGGAAGCTCAGTCCAATGGATCTGGAATCGTTCCGGCGGTGGTACGACTACTCCCGCGCCCGCGATCGCATGCTGGATGCAACCGACACCAAGCATGCTCCCTGGTACGTCGTCCGTTCCGACGATAAGAAGAAAGCGCGGCTCAACTGTATCTCGCACCTGCTAAGCATGATCCCTTACGGCAAGGCTCCGCGAGAGAAGGTAAAGCTGCCCAAGCGTTCAAAGAAGCGCCGCTATGACGACGAAGCGACAATGAAGCGGAGGCACTTCATCACCGAGAAGTACTGATCGCTGCTCATCGGCGAGAGTGTTTGCAGGCCGTCAATGATCGCTCTGAGTTGCGCGCGATTCCGAATTCATTGCGGCGGCGGATTGTGAAGCTGCACCGCACCGCGATCGCCACCAACCCGGGTGTGCCGTCCATCGCCGCAATCCACAGTTACGCAGGAATCGGGCATCTTTCCTGCGTTCGTGCAAACCTTCCCCAAAGGGCAGTAGCCCGCATTTTCAGCCAGTGTCTATAGTGCTCATCGGCGAAGAACATGAACCTGTCGATCGGGAGCCATCAAAAAGCCTACTTTGTTATCGCGGTCCTTCTGTCGGCGGTGATTCTGCCTGCGAGATGTGCGGCTCAATCGCAGGTTACAAGCGACGATGCGCAACAGTTGCGGAAGCTTCTTGAGCAGATGCAGGCGCAAATGAACAAGATGCAGGCGGAAATTGAGCAGCTCAAAAGCGGGAAGAGCGAGGCTTCCGTTGGGCAGCCTACAACGACTGCCGCTCCTACACTTAATCCTGCAGCGGCAACTTCTTCCGCTGAGCAAGCGGGCACAATCCAAACTGCGACACCTCCCCGTGAAGGGCCTACCTCCCAGCACGTCGGAGCAGAGACTGCCCGGCGGCAGGAGTTCTCGGAGGACAAAGTCGCGGCAGCGCAGTTTAACAACGTTCCGCTGGACCCAAAGTACGACGGATTCTTCCAATTACCCGGAACCCAAACCATTCTAAAAATCGGCGGATACTTTAAGACAGACTTTATCCGCGACTTGAAGCAACCTGGAGCCACGGATGCGTTTGTACCTTCTTCCTTTCCTGTCCCACAAGTATCGGGCGTGTACAATTCGACGACTTCGATCCGACCCACCCGCCTGAGCCTGGACTTTCGGATTCCCAACACCGGGGCCGGTGATGTGCGTTTCTACGTGGAGGGTGACTTCTTTGGAACGAATTCGACCACACCTAGACTCCGCCACGCTTACGCTCAAGTAGCGAATTTCCTCATCGGGCAAACATTCTCGAACTTTATGGACCCGGATGCCTCCCCGGATACGCTCGACTTTCAAGGTCCCAACGGGATCGTTAACCTCCGCAATCCTCAGTTCCGCTATGGCATTGCCCTAACGCCCAGCACGGCCCTGTATTTTTCCGTCGAAAAGGCCAGTTCCGATGTGACCTTTTCGACTCAACAGTTTAACGTTCAACCCAACAATCCAGCTCCCGATGGCGTCGTTCGCCTTCGCCAGGAATTTGAACGCGGCCACTTTCAGGTAGCCACAATATTCCGGGACATTGCCGCCTTCGATTCCAACGGGAAGACCGGTTCGGTGTTTGGCTGGGGGGTGAACACATCCCTCGCCGTTCGGACTCTTGGCAAAGACAATGTGGTATTTGCCGTCGCCGTGGGCCACGGGGTATCGAGGTATATCCAGGACACGTCGGGATTAGGCATCGACGCTGAAGTGGCGTCCTCAACCAATCCCCATTTGGTGGCGACACCTGCGGTGGGTGTCGACGGGGCATACCAGCATTATTGGCTAATCAAATTACGCTCCAGCGCCGTCTATTCGTACGCGGCAGTAAACAATACTGAACGCGCGCTACCGACGACATACAATCACGCGGCGTACATGGGCGCGAACCTCATCTGGAATCCGATCGGGTCTCTAAACGTCGGCGGCGAGTTTCTGTATGGCTGGAAAATGTTGCAAAGCGGCCAAAAAGCAAATGACCCACGAATTCAATTCAGCGCGAAATACAGCTTCGTGAAAGTGGATCCAGACTTACCACTCGCTACCAAGCAAAGTCCCCAATGCTGCCTCAAATGAAGAAGAACGAAGAGGGCTCGCTGACCACAAACTGCCGGTGGAGCGTACCATGACGCGAAGATTCATTCAGATAACTGTGCTGGTCACTTTGATCGCGGGCGCAATCCGTCTCTGCCGTGCCCAGACGAGTTCAGAACTAAATGCCTATTTCCAGCAAAACGTCGGGCTGAGTCAGAATCAGATTGCAGCTATCCGGAGCGGGCAGGCGGTTACGAAGGTCGCGAAGTCCCGCATTCCCGATGAGATTTTCGTGTTCGGCGCGGTCTACGTCAAGGCGCGTCCGGAACGATATCTCACACTCGCCTATGATTTTGACCGCCTTCGCAAGATCCCAGGGTACGAGGCCATCGAGAAATTCAGCAATCCCCCGCAACTCTCTGACCTAAAGGGGTACACCTATGACAGCGAGGATATAAAGGCGCTGAAGAAGTGCAAACCGGACGATTGTCAGCTCCAGGTGCCCGCCAGCAGTATCGAAGCGCTTCAGAACTCCGTTGATTGGTCCGCTCCGGACGCGGAGGCAAAGTTGAATCAGTCTCTCCACGAGATTGTGATCAAGCGTCTGCTCGCATATCAAAAGGACGGGAACAAAGTGTTGGGAGTTTACAACGACAAGGAAAACCCCACGAATGTGGCTGAGCAATTCAAGTACATGCTCAGCAACAGCCAGCTTTTGCCGAAGATACTACCGGATTTCTGTAACTACCTTCTCGACTATCCCAAATCCAAGCTTGCTAACACCGAGGACATGTTTTATTGGACTAAAGTGAAATTTGGGTTGAAGCCGACCCTGCGTGTGGTGCAGGTAGTGAGTATGCACAGCAACAATCCGCATGAGCCGGCCTACACGATCGCCGAGAAACAACTCTACTCGAGCCACTACTTTGAGACGGCCTTGGATTTCACTTTTTGCGTCCGCGGCGACGATCCAATGCAACCCGGCTTTTACCTCATCAAATTCATGGGATCAGAGCAGGCCGGGCTGACCGGTTTTAAGGGCTCCATTGTCCGTAAGGTCGCGGTGGGCCGGTCAGCTTCCTCTTTGCAGAAATCGCTTACGGCAATTAAGGACACTTTGGAGAAGAACCAATAGAGTTCCGCGGGGCGGGGGCTGTGATCCAGACAATTGCGAGTTTGCGCGAATGTGTTCCATATAGACCGTGCGATGACGCCGGGACCGAGAATCCCTGCGTGGCCGCTCTAAATGAGTAAAGTGGAAACAATGGGCGGGCCTTTGCCATCACGGCAGCGACGACTATTGCAGTCGGCTGCGTATGTTGTCCTCGTCG
>DATJAD010000168.1:0-4446 GCA_035516615.1 Candidatus Acidiferrum sp. | reverse complement strand
ATCACGTTTCCAAAAATCGCGTGATCGAATTCTCCCGGATCAACTCCCGACCTTCGGATAGCTTCCTTGGACGCCACCGCCGCCAGCTCAATGGCCGATATATCCGAGAACGCTCCTGTATACCGCGCCATGGGCGTCCGCGCACCCGCCACAATCACTACATCCGTCGGAAACATTCTCTTCTCCTCGATGCGCGCGGCCACGGCGGCGCGCCGCGGGTGATTCCGCTCCGTGCCCCGTGCATGCTCGCAATCTGTGTCGTAGATCCTGACTCTTGGCTGTACGCTGTCAGCTGTGAGCTGTCAACTCCCCCTCAAATCTTCGGGCTTTCAAGCGTGACGATCGTATCTCCGCCCTTTTTCCTGGCCTCTTCCATGGAAAACTCCGCGCGATTGATCAAGTCTGTCACGATATCTTCGCTTTCGTAATCCGGCTTGGCCATTGCTTCGACGATTCCTGCGCTCAGCGTGATTGCCGTTGAATCCCACGGCGGCCTCAGCCCTGACGCCGCCTTTCTCAATTTATCCGCCAGATTCTGCGCCCCCGCCAGAGTCGTATCCGGCAGAATGAACGCCAGCGACCATGACGTGTACTTCACGGCCACGTCGTTCTGCCGCACGATTGGCTGAAGCGATCTCGCCAGTTGCTCGAGAAAACGTTCCAGCGGCCCTTCCCCCTGTTGCCGCAGCAATTCCGTTCCCCGGTCAATCTGCAGAATCGTCAACGCCAGCGGCGTTCCTTGCGCTTTTGCGCGGTCCGCTTCATTCAGCAGGCAGCTCAGATACGAACTCCGGCTGAGCAATCCCGTCCGCTCGTCGGAGACCCCCATTCGCCTCACCAGAGACCTCAATCTGGTGTGGCTCACGCTCATCAACATCTGGTCGCCAATCGCCTGCAAAAAATAAGTCTCATTCGGCTTCCACTTGTGAGGTTCCGCGTGCGCCGCAATCATCATTCCCGCAGGCTGCTGCGTTTCCTTGTCCGTGATCACCACTCCCATCGCGGTCGCGAGGCCCAGTTCCGTCAAGATGGATCCCGGCGCGGCGTCCACCACCAATCCGCCCAATTCATCCGGCTCGGCCTTTTCCACTTGCGCGAGCAAGAACACAACTTGCGCTCCCGGCGCGGGCCGGATTCCCGGCGCACAGTATTCCGCGGCCAGTTCAGGCGGTCGTCCCTGCGCGCCAACCACGGCCAAAGCGCGCGCCACCCTCAGGTATCCGCCCACTTCGTTCACGGCGGTGTTCAGCATCGCTCTCGGCGTTTGCTGCCGGAAAATCTTTTGATTGATCTCGGAAATTTTCGACAGGTCGCGCAACGTTTCCGCCGAATAGACTCCAGTCTTCGGCCCGCTCGCGGTCGCGGCAACTTCCGGCACTTCCGCGGGGGGAGCCGGCTTCGGTTGCGTTTTCGTCCGCGTCGCTCCTTGCGGCCACCAGTTCGCGGTTTCGTACAGGTTCCGCAGCCGGGCATTGCGCTCTTCTTCTCCCGGAAATGTGGCGGCGATCTTCTGCAGCCGCTCGAGCGCCTTCGATTGCAGTGAATACTGCAGAAAAATCTCCGTTTGCACGATCAGATCTTCCAGCGCTTGCGGCTGCTTCCCTTCCTCGCCTGCAGTGGCGGGCGCCTCGCCGCTCCGCGCCTCTTGTCCTTGTGGCCGCGGCGTGGCGCCCGGCTTCAGCGTCCCGGTTTTGGCCACGCGTCCCCCGATTCGCCCCAGAAAACCCTCGTCCACCCGCCCCCGGAGCAATTCCATACGTTCCTGGTTGCGGTGGTCGTAGGCGTCAATATCCACCAGCCGTTCCAGCGCGTCGGCGGCCTTCTGAACCTTATCAGCTTTCAAATAAACGTCGAACAGCTTGATGAGAATTTCAAAATACTGCGACTCGCGGTTCTGTTCGTTGGAAACGGAAGCCCAGTATTCCAGCATTGCTTGCGACTGCGCGTGCTTGGCAGCCACCACTTCGAGCTGCGCCGCGAAATCATTATGTTTCTTGTCCGCGTACATGCGCTTCTTCAGCGTCTGCAGGACTTCCACGGCCTTGCCTTCCTGCCCCGCCGCCGCGTAGTGATCCGCCAGTTCGAAGAGCCGCGCGAGCCCCGCATTTTTCTCGCGTAACAGCTTCTCCAGAATCTCTCGTGCGCGGTCCAGTTGACCGGATTGGATCAGCGCTTCGCTGAAAGTCTCATGGAACGGCGCGTCATTTTCCGTGGCCGCAAACGGGTCGAGCAGCGCCGCGGCATCCTTCGGCTCGCCCGCGCCAAGCTTGGCCTGCGCATAGAGCAGCGCCACGCTTCGTTCTTGCGGCGCCAGGCTGTGCGCCCGGCCTAAATGCGTCAGCGCATCCTTCGGTGAACCGCCAACGGCCGCCAACTGCCCCGCCCGGAGAAATGTCCGAGCCGCCAGCGCATTCTTCCCAATCTTTTCCGCGGCTTCCGCCAGGCGCAATTGTCTCGAGAGATTCTCCGGATCGAGCTGCGCGATGCGCTCCCAGCAGAACAGTGCGTCCTCACCTCGGTTGGCCTCTGTGAAGAGCTCTGCTGCTCTCGTGTATTGGTCAATCGCTTCGTCCGCGCGGTTTTGCCTCTGTTGCAAAAATGCGTAGCGCGCGATGCGCTCGGGCGGCTGCTGCACGGGGGAATTGCGCAGAAAGCGGTTGTAGATCGCCAGCGCCTTGGTTTCGTCCTTCGGTTCCACCAGGAGATCGAAAAACAGTCCGTAGTACACCGCTGCGCGGTCCGGCTGGTCCAAGCGCGCATAGAGGTCTCCCAGAGCTTGCGTGGCTTCCTGGTGAGCCGGAGCTTCATCCAGGACGGCGAGATAAGCTTCGATCGCATCCTCGACGCGGTTTTTTTCCAGGAACCGCTTCGCGCGATCCAGATGTTTGCTGACGTCTGCGGCCATCCGAACGGTTTGCCTTTGTGGTGGTCCTGCCGCTGGCGCGCTTACCGGAGCGCGCCGCGCTTCTCCACTATATACCGTGCGCGGGAGGCGGGCAAAAGCACCCGTCAAAAGGATGCGGAATGAATCATCAACCGCGTCGCCGCCCTCCGGATTCTCCGCCTGTCCCTTCGCGCAAGGTCCCCGTCCCTTCGTACAGTTAATTCGCTCGCCTACAGCTTGAATGGCAACAGTGCATTACGCACAGCCGGGCTGTGGCCTTCTCTTCCTCGCTAAACTGAATCTAGCTTTCCCTCGGAGGTTTGCCCCGGTGGTTTTGCGCCGCATCCTCATCGGCGTCCTCATCGTTGCGCTCACTGCGGCGGAACTCCCCGCGCGTCCCGCCGGAACCGCCGTCTTTGGCGTCGTCACTCAGTCTTCCGATGCGCACATCGGCGCAGCGACGCTTACTCTCGGTTCCACAATCTTCGATGGCGACTCTCTCGCAACTGGCAAATTAGGCGCCGTAGGGATTCGCGGTTCGGCCTCCCGTCTCTATGTTCCCGCGCAAAGCAGGGTGATGTTGTATTCTGCCGCACCGGCCGCAATCGCAAATCTTAACGCCGGAACACTTGTCTTTTCCGCGACAAAAGCTTCGGCGATTCAAATCTTTGCTCTCGACGCGCAGATTTGCCCCGCCGCAGACGGTCCCACAGTCGGGCAAATTTCCATCGCCGGTCCTAAACTCCTGGAAATTTTTGCGCGTCGGGGCGCTCTCCTGTTTTCCTATCACGGCGAATCAAGACCCATTTCCGAAGGCTCCTCCATCCGCCTCGTCCTCGACCCTCCCGAAGACAATTCCGCTAACTCTACTCGTCCGCGGAAAACACCTAAGCTGCCTGACGGAAAGCCAAGGGGTTTCCTGTTCCTGATCATCGGCGGCACCGCCGCACTGACGGCCGTTGCGATTCACGAAGCTCTCGAATCTCCCGACCGACCTTAGTCATTCCCGCTGACGCCTGCTCCGGTTTGTGGCACACTGATAATTCACTCGGTGCGGTTTGCGCTGCCCGCGAGTGCATCGCGAAAGGCTTCGCCGCTCGAACGCGTCGGCGCCGCGGGGCACTCGTCAGCTCCTGCCGGATAAAAGAGACGAGAAAATAGAAACGCATGGACCCGAAGTTCGAACGCAACTTCTGCATCATCGCGCACATTGACCACGGCAAGTCCACGCTGGCTGACCGCCTCTTGGAAATGACTGGTGCGCTGACCGAGCGCGAAATGCACGAACAATTTCTCGATTCGATGGACCTCGAGCGCGAGCGCGGCATCACCATCAAGGCGAAAAGCATTCGCCTCCATTACAAAGCAAAAGATGGAAATACCTACCGTCTAAATTTGATTGACACGCCCGGCCACGTGGATTTTTCCTACGAAGTCTCGCGCGCGCTTTCCGCGTGCGAAGGCGCCCTCCTCGTCGTGGATGCCTCCCAGGGCGTCGAAGCGCAAACCGTTGCGAACGCTTTTCTCGCCGCCGGACACAACCTCACGATTCTTCCGGTGAT
>DATJAD010000167.1:0-38226 GCA_035516615.1 Candidatus Acidiferrum sp. | reverse complement strand
CCTTCCAGCTCCATCGCCCGCTTTTCGACGGCGCGGTTTAGAACCGTCTCGAGCTGCGCGTAATTTAGGGGCGCCAGGAAGAATTCGTCCGCCCCGGACTGGCTGGCTCTGAGAGGAATACTGCGGTCACTGGATTTGGTCATCGCCACCAGCACGATGTCTTCTCGAATCGCCCGAATCTCCCTTAAGACGTCAATCCCGTCTCTTGCGCCATCGCCGATGCTATCCAGATCAAGAAACAAGGCGTGGAGCTTCGGATTCTCTACTGCGGCTTTGATCTCATCCTCCGTATCCGTAAGGGTCGCCTTGAAGCTTGTGGCGAGGGCGCGGCGAAGTTCCTGGAAAACGGCACCGTCCACCGTGATCACCGCGATGGAGTACAGCTCCCCGTTGGGAGATTCTTTGTCCACAGGTATGAGCCTACGTTGTTGGGCCGGGATTATAGAGGAAGGGCGATCCAGCGCAAAGGGAAACTGGGAAGATTGAAGTCGTTCTGGCCAGAAAGCCCGCAGCAGGGCGGGAGGATCGTTTCAAGCCAGGGGATTCCTCACTTCTGGCCCCAGATTTCTCCGAGGACGCGCTGGAAATTGGCTCCCAGCACCTTTTCGATCACAGAAGAAGGCTGCCCGCGTTTGCTCAACTCATTAGCAATAACCTCCAGGTGATCCGGCCCATTCAGGTCGGGCACATAGGGATAGCGGTCTTCGCCGGGGGCGCCGATCCCCAGCTTCTTGCGGCGCGCAATGTCCTCATCGAAGGCTTTCTTCTGTTCCGCGGTCAACTTCACCTCTTCGATGGACCCGTCCGAGCCAATGCCGACATGATCGCTCCCGCAAGTATTGAGCGCGTGCAGAAGATGCCCCATGAGGTGCTCGCGGGTTGGGATGGACGGAGACGCTACAAGGTAGGGCATAAGGTAAACGCCGAAATAGCCTCCGCGGTCCGCGAGTGCCTTCAAAATGTCGTCGGGCTTGTTCCGGGGATGAGCGTAGACGGCGGCACACCCGGCATGGGTAATGAGCACTGGTTTTTTAGAGTTTTCGATGGCGTCTGTGGTGGTTCGGTAGCCGCTGTGGCTGGTATCCACGGCCACGCCGATTTCATTCATTCTTCGGACCGCGTCAAGCCCGGCTTTGCTGAGCCCGGCGTTTCCCGGTTCAAGGCAGCCATCGCCAAAGAGGCCGCGATTGTTGTAGGTCAACTGCATGATACGGACGCCGAGCTGCCGAAAGGTCTCGATCCGCGAAGGATCCTCTTCGAGAAACGAGGTGTACTGGAAGCCGGGCATAATCCCCAGTCTTGCATCGCGTTTCGCCTGCGCGATACCCGAATATTTGCGAACGATGACAAAAGTCTCCGGCCAACGGTCCACAATTGCTTGCACGAAGGCGAGATTGCGGACAGTGCCCTCATAGTCGCGCGCGGAAACGGTGAAGTTGATTGCGGTAATCCCGGATCGCGCCACAGCCTCAACAGCCGCTTGCGAAGGCATCGCATCCGGCCCGGCAGAGCTGAACGGCCCGCAGAGCGAGTCAATGACCACGCTTTTTGAGTAAAGGGAGCTGAGTTCCGTCGAGAACTGCTCGGAACTCAGAGCCAACACAGAAGATGGGAGGCTCGCGAACGCAAGACCCTGCGTCAATTGAATGACGAACTCTCTCCGCTTCATTTTGGCAGGCACAATACCGCGGAGTATATCTCACGAGGCGCCGGAGAGGACAACCCGGCTCATCAGGACTTGGGATTTACACTCCCGCCAGATGAAATTTCAGGCCGCAGCTTCAGCCGCGTACCGTAAGCACCGGGCAGCGCGCATGGGCCGCAACTGTGTAGGCAATCGTCAGAGGGGCGTGCCCCGCAAAGCTTGTGCTGGCCTTCGCTCCCATGACGATCAAGTCAGCCTTCGTTTCCTGCGCCATGTTCAAGATTTCTTCCGTGGCCGCACCGAATGTTGCGCGGAATTCCGGCTTGCACCAGTTCTCCGATCCTTCCGGCACCATTTCCTTTAGCATCCCAGTGAAATGCTCCTGCTGCCGGCGCAGTCCTTCGTCCGTATGCGCAGCGGCGTCCTCGATCACATGGAGCAGAGTCAGTTTCGCCGCGTGTTCCTGCGCAAGCGACAGCGCATAGCTCAGGGCACGATCCGCAGCTTTGCCATAGTTCGTCGCAAATAGAATATTCTTGAACTCGGTTTCTTTCGCCGCTCCCGCCACAATCGCAGGTCCCACGGTCAGCACCGGGCAATTCGCTTGCCGGAAAATCTCTTCCGCTACGGAGCCGAGCAGCACCTTTTTCATTTCGCCCCGTCCGTGCGTTCCCGCGACCACTAGGTCAATCTCGTGCTTCCGAATCAACTGCTGGACTACCTGCCAGAGATTGCCCTCTTCCAGCAACACTTCATGGGCCAGCCCGCGCAGCTTCCCGGAGATCAGGATGTCAGCGATCCCCTGCTCGGCCGCTTGCTTCACTTTCTCGTAGGTGATCTCCGCATAACCGGGCTCCGCATATGCGAACGGGTCGGGAGTGATCACGTGCGTCAGATAAATTCTTGCATCGTACGCGCGAGCCAGGGCAAGCGCATAATCCAGGGCCCGCTCGGAGTCCTTTGAAAAGTCCGTCAATGCCAGGATGTTGCTGATCTTTACCCGCTTCTCGGGATGCACTTGAAATGTCATGGTGTTGATTCCAGTCATGGCTCTCTCCTCCATTCAACCCTCTCTCCCTGTGGTCAATTGTTCAGTCAACCTAGGATGTGCACGCGAGATGCCGTTCTGCGACCGAAGAAATTGTGCGTAAATGGTTCTGCTTCTGTGATTTACATCGGAAACGCGCCACAGAGTTGCGCCTCTTCACGCATTTCACTGCGCTTCATCACCAGAGGAAATTAGGAATTAGACTCGAAAGAGGAGGTCTCAATCATTGCGCGAAAATAAATAAGGCAGCGGCTTGCACGATTGCGGCCCGTGGTTCGGGCCATCACGTCAGGAACCTCGACGCCCCTGATCAACTCGTGTTCAGCCGCTGCCTAACTCAATCTCGTTTGCCGATCTTCATGCTTCTCGCGGCAACTTTTAATGGGCGTTCCTTCTTGCGCCGTATCCTTCCGGGCCTTCACCGCCGACCCGCCGTCGCAAGAGGAACGCCCACAGCTTAACAAGAGTCCAATCGCTCCATTGGATTTCTCGCTCAGCGCGGCACTAAAGTGCACCTTGGATGCCATTCCTTTTTACTTTCTCAGTCTCCAAGGTCTTTCGTTTGAGCATGTTACGGGAAGCCAGACGCAGCGAGTCCCACGATTCAATTCCCAGAATGGGTTATTTCCCGATGCCTCGCGGAAATTCGCTCAAACTAGACACTCTATTCAGTTTGAAATGCAGTCTCGGGGATACCCGAAATGGGGGAACACTGTCGTTCGTGGCGCTAATTCGATTCGGAGCTCGCTGTCTTTGAGGCCTCTTCTGCTTCGCTGTGGCCCAGTCCAAACTTTTTCATTTTGTATCGCAGCGCGTCCCGGCTGATGTCCAGGAGCTTTGCCGCCCGGATCTGATTTCCCCGCGACTGCCGCAGCGCCATCTCGACCATGGCGTGTTCCATTTCTTCCAGCGAGGTTCCGCCCTCGGGAATGGAAAGTGCCGGCAAGGGATGCTTGGGTTTCCACCCGCTCTCTGTGCCCATTGAGGTTACTTCCTGCTCGAATGCCGCGCCGGCGTGGCCGCTCGCCACGGCGAAAGGCAGATCGTCCGGCTTCAGCAGCGGCCCATCTTCCAGAATCATGGCGCGCTCCAGCGCGTTCTTCAATTCGCGGACGTTTCCCGGCCAATTGTAGTTTAGCAGCAGTCGGCGCGTCTCGTCCGCGAGCCCGTGCACCGACTTTCGGAATTTCCGATTGTAGTGAGAGATGAAAAACTCGACGAGCGGAAGAATATCTTCTTTCCGTTCACGCAAACTGGGCAGGAAGATCGAAATTATGGCTAGCCGGTAATACAAATCCTGGCGAAAATGTCCCTCGCGAACCGCGCGCTCCAGGTCCCGGTTCGATGCCGCGATGACCCGCACCTCCACTTGCATGTCGCGCACGCCGCCCACCCGCCGGATCACCTGGTCTTCCAGCACGCGCAGCAGCTTTGCTTGTAGCAGTTGCGAGAGTTCTCCAATTTCATCAAGAAACAATGTCCCGCCGTCCGCCACCTCGAACAGCCCTTTCTTCATCGCTTTGGCGTCCGTGAAGGCCCCGCGCTCGTGGCCGAAAAGTTCCGCTTCCATCAGCGTTTCCGGAATCGCGGAACAATTGATGGCCACGAAAGGCTTGTCTTTCCGCGAGCTCTCGTAATGAATCGCCTTGGCAACCAGATCCTTGCCCGTGCCGCTCTCTCCTTGGATGAGGATCGTGCCGGCCTCGCTCGCGGCCACCTTCTGCACGAATTTCATCAGCTCCGTGATCTTGCGTGAAACGCCGATCACTTCATGGTAGCCCGCGCGTTTCCGCATCTCTCCGCGCAGCGACTCTACTTCGCTGCGCAGCAAACTCGCTTCCATGGCGTTCTGCAGCGTCACGTAAAGTTCTTCGAAGTGGATTGGTTTGCTGACGAAGTCGTAAGCTCCCAAGCGCAGCGCGACCTTAACGTCCTCCAACTGGGGGTCTGCAGTCATCATGACGATAGGACGCGTTTCCCCGCCTTGCTTGAGTTTCTCCAGGACCTCGATTCCACTTTGGTCCGGCAAGTGCACGTCCAGCAAAATTGCGTCCGGCGATTCGGTTTGCGCCATGCGCAACGCTTCTTCCGCTGTGGCAGCTTCAGCGCTCTGGTAGCCGTATTCGGCGCACTTCTGCGTCAGCGACCAACGCACCAGTTTTTCGTCGTCCACGATCAGGATTTTGCGCTGTGCCATATCTTGTAATGTACCATTACGAACCACTCCGCGCATTCCTCGCAGCGCTCTTCTCAGTCGGCAGCGATACCGCGAATTCCGTACCTTTCCCCATCTCGCTCCTCACCTCGATGCGGCCGTCGTGCGCGTCTACAACGCCTTTCGCAAGCGAGAGGCCCAGCCCGGTTCCTTCCCTCCGCGTGGTGTAAAAAGGTTTGAAGATCTTTCCCAGCGCCTCTTGGGAAATTCCGCGCCCGGTGTCCTTCACGGAAATCACCGCTTGCTCGCCTCTTCTTTCCAGCCTTACCTCGACTCTGCCTTCGGCGGCAATCGCCTGAATGGCGTTCAACAGCAGATTCAGTACGACTTGCTGAATCTGCGCGGGGTCGTGATAGACATCAATAGGAGTCGCAGGGACCTCAAATGAGATGGGGATCGGTCTTGTCCGCACCTGCTGTTTCGCCAAGATGACCGCCTGCTCCACGGTTTCTCTGAGATCCGCATTGCGAAAGACAGGCGACCGCGGCTTTGCATAGGCAAGCAAATCATTCAGGATGAGCTGGATATGCTTGATTTCGCCCAGCACATCAGGTAATACCGCTAGGCTCGAACTTTCCTTGGGCAGTTCTCTCCCGATCACATCCATCACGCCAGCAATGCCGGCCAGCGGGTTGCGGATCTCATGCGCCAGCCCGGCGGCCAGCTCGCCAATCGTTGCCAGATGCTCCGCGCGCGCCATCTCCCTCTCGTGTAACCGCTCGATTTCATGCTGGTTGGTCTCCAGTCGTTCCACCATTTGGTTGAACTGGCGCCCCAGCTCGCCGATGTCGTCCTTGCGGCGCGCGAACTTGACTCTCGCCGAGAGATCGCCGCTTCGCACGCGCTCAATCGTTGCCTTTAGCTCTCGCAACGGCCGCTCGATCAAAACCACCAGAACCGCCAGCAACACTCCACAGATGGCCACCGCTCCGGCTGCGGCCACCGTCAGGATCCAGCGCCCGTTCGGGATTTCCAGCGTCAGCAAAACTGCCTGGAACGTCACCAGGCCCAGCAGCAAGACCGCGACCACCGGCAGCACGGCCTTTAGCTGCCAGCTGATGGAGAGCACCCGTTTGGCCAAACCCTCGTTAGACATGGCGGTATCTCACCAGATTCGCCGCCCGAAGGAAAGAGGCGCGAACAAGACACACACTTTCGAAGAATCTAGCCTGCCAGCCGCGATCCTCTTCTAGAATTTTCATATCAACATTCAGGAGGCAGACTCGCTTCTGCTCCCCCGTGTGCAGAACCGTGTATTCGGAGGTTGCGCGTGTCGAGCAGTTCCTACGATTTGATTGTCATCGGCTGCGGCCCGGCGGGTGAAAAGGCCGGTGCGCAAGCCGCTTACTTCGGTAAGCGTGTTGCCATCATTGAGCGCGCCAGCCAGCCTGGCGGCAGTTGCATCAATACGGGCACCGTTCCGAGCAAGACCCTGCGCGAATCGGCCCTCTATTTTTCAGGCCTGAAGCAGCGCGGCCTCTATGGCATTGACTATTCTCTGAAGGAAAATCTTACGATCCACGACTTCATGCATCACGAGCGCGAAGTCGTCGAAATGGAGCGTCTCCGCATCCTGAAAAATCTCGAGCAGCATGGCATTGAATACATCTGCGGCGATGCTGCCTTCGAGGATCCGCATACCGTTGTCGTCTCGGCGGGTGCGGCGCTTCCTCGCTTGCGCGGGGAAGTCATTCTCATCGCCGCCGGTTCCAGGCCTCATCGCCCTCCAGAGATTTCCTTCGACGACGTGCATACTTTCGATTCCGATACTTTCTTGCAGATGGAGCGCATCCCCAAATCTCTCGCCGTCGTAGGTGGCGGCGTGATCGGTTGCGAATACGCTTCCATTTTCATGGCTCTCGGCGTCAAGGTGACGCTTGTGGACGGCCGCGACCGCCTCTTGCCGTTTCTCGATTACGAGATCTCGGATCGCCTTCGCGACCGCCTCCAGTTTCTTGGCATGCAGTTCTGCTTCAACGAACGACCGGCAAAGGTCGAAAATCACCCTGCGGGTGTTCGCCTGCAGATGAAATCAGGAAAAATTCTGAAAGCGGAAGCCGCACTCTTTGCAGCCGGCCGGCGAGCTGCCGCGGACAATCTCGGCTTGGAAAAAGTCGGTTTGGCGCTCAACGAACGCGGCTACATTCCCGTGGACGAGCACTTTCGCACCACTGTTCCGCATATTTACGCCGCCGGCGACGTGATCGGTTTTCCTGCCCTCGCATCCACCTCCATGGAGCAAGGCCGCGTCGCCGTCTGCCATGCTTTCGGCCTCAAGTACAAGGAACGCGTCGCATCCATGCTTCCCATGGGCGTCTATACGATTCCGGAAATTTCCTCCGCGGGCGAAACCGAGGAAAGCTGCAAGGAAAAGAAAATCGAATACTGCGTCGGCCGAGCGCGTTACGCCAACAACGCCCGCGGGCACATCACCGGCGATACCGCGGGCATGCTCAAGCTCATCTTTTCTCCAAACGACAAGAAGCTGCTCGGCGTCAGCATCATCGGCGAAAACGCGACCGAGCTCATCCATATCGGCATGATGGTCCTCGACAACGGCCTCACGATCAACGAATTTATCGAGCAAGTTTTCAACTATCCGACCCTCAGTGAAATGTACAAGTACGCCGCCTACGACGGCTTGGGAAATCTCTCCGGGCACAAGCTTCGCGAAGGCTGAGCGTTCCCTGCAATCGCAACCAGCTCGTAACGGACGGCTCATCCCGAATTTCTCTTCGTCCCCTGTGATCTCTGCTATCTCTGTGTTATTTTCGCTCCCTCATGCGGATCCTCCCTTTGATCGCGATTGGACTCCTCATTCTGTTCTTCAGCCCCGCGAACGCGCCCGCGCCGCAAAGCTCAACGCCACCTGCCTATCTCGGTTTTGACCGCAACGACTATCCCGGCGACGCTGCTCTCCCCATCCTCCGCAAGTCTTTTTCCTTTAGCAGCTACTGGCTCGGTTTTCCGCCGAATGCCAAAACCAACTCCTGGCATGGCAAGCGCGCCCTCATGCAATCGGCAGGATTTGGATTTCTCTTGCTTTATGCAGGGCCGGATTCTCGCCAGCTGAAATCCATCGTTCTCGCGGTCGCAAGGGGCAAATCGGACGCGCAGAAAGCTGCCGCTTCCGCAAAATCAGAAGGCTTCCCCGAAGGCTCCGTCATTTTTCTCGATATCGAGGAGGGCGGCCGCCTGCCCCCGTCCTATCACGCCTACGTTCGCGCCTTTACTGACGAGCTCAAGAAATCCGGCTTGGGAGCGGGCGTGTACTGCTCAGGTTTAGTTGACGACGAAGGCGACGGCAACACCATCATCACTTCGGACGACATTCGCAATCATCTTGGCGCGCGTGAAATTTCCTACTGGGTTTACAACGACTCCTGCCCGCCGTCCCCCGGTTGCAGTCTCCCGCAAAATCCGCCTCCGCCTTCGGCCAGCGGCATCCCCTACGCCGCCGTCTGGCAATTCGTTCGTTCTCCGCGCGATACCCAATCCGCTGTCCATTGCACCGGCTACGCCTCGAACGGCAATTGCTATCTTGCTTTCGACACCGCTCGCCAGTGGCACCTCGACCTCAACGTTGCCTCTTCACCAGACCCTTCCCGGCTTCGCTAACAATCAGTTCTCCCGTCAGTGCAGTTTCTGATTCGAGATTGATATCAGTCCGTCGGATTACGCGGGAATTTCCAGTAAGGCAATCTCACGCCATTTACCAGAACCTGATCTGCGCGGATCGCGTCCGGCGCAAGAAATCCCGCCGCCCCCGCCGCCGTCACAAAATCGTCCTGGTCCACTCCGTCGCCGCTCACCCCAAGCCCGCCAACAAGAACGCCATTCCGGTATAACCCTGCGCTTCCCGGGAAAAAAACGATTCCGCTCTTGTTCACATTCGGCGCTCCGGGCTGAAAGCCCTGCGTGCACGGATTCGCTGTGTCCTGCTCATATAAATTGAAAAACGGCCCGGCATTCGAGCCGTCAATTCCCGGAGGATACAGCGGTTGTGCTCCAAAACTGATCGTACGGTCCGTTACTGCCGTTCCTATGGCAACTTGATTCAAGTCCGCCGCCGTTCTTGCCATGCTGTCGAAGTACACCATGTTTCGCGCTTTCGATGCCGCCACATCAATGCTGAACACGGTCGCGTCCGGCATGCGACGCAGTCCGATGATCGTTCCATCCAGATCCGCCACGGCGATCACCATTCTGGCCCGCGATCCTGCCGGCAGGCGAATCACGGCCCGCGTCAAGTTTGCCTCGGCCTCCGCGTTGTCCAGAATCTGCGTCACGTCGGCGGCGCTCAATCCTCCAAGAGGTCCTGCTACCGGCGCAATCAGGTCGCCCTCTGGAGGCTGCCCCGCGCTTGCCAGCGGCCCTAATAGAAAACTTCCTGAAAGCGTACCCGCATTCACTTCCGGTGGACGCGCCGTCTGGTTCACAAATGGCAGCGCAACACCATCAATGAACACTACTCCGGGAGGCGCGGGAGATGGCCCGAATCCATTCGAGGTCGCGGCGGTATACGCCACATACTCCGCCAGGTCCGGCGAAACTCCTGCCACTCCCACTCCGCCCACCACCACTCCGCCCTTGAAGATCGGCACCCCGCCAGGATTCACCGCACTCGGGTCGCTATCGTTCAAATCCGCTTTGCCGGTGATGACTCCCGGGCCGGGCCCGCCGCCCAGCGCAGTCGCCGGCGGCACGCTTTTCCCCGGCAGATAATTTGTAGTGAGCGTGCAGCCGCGATTGGTATTTTCGATTCCGTAAAGCGCGGCATTCGCGGCATTCGTCACGCCAGGAGGAAAATGAATCCCGCTGATGAATCGCACGGTTCGTGAAGATAGCGGAGCCTGGTCATTGCTGAAGAACGCAGCGGTCCGCGCCAGCGCCACGGCCAACTCGTTCACATCCACGCTCGCACCAAAATTCCCGATAGCCGTCACGGGCGCCGCCGGATTCCGGTAGACGGCCAGCACCACACCGGACCGGTCCACCACCGCAATCACCATCGTGGTGGCATCCGCCGCTTCCGCCCCAGCCTGCACAACCGCTTGCACATCGCCAGCGGATAAGGATGGTGCGGGACTTGGTACGATCGGCGGGTTTGTCACCGCGGTTCCGCCGCATCCGCCCAACGCAAACGCCAGCGCTGTGGCCACCACCAGAATGACAAGCGTTGCGACGACCAGGACTCTTCGCCGACGTTTCAAAACCTCCTGGGCGGTCGTCGGCTTTCGCAGTTTTTTCACGGAACGCATAAGGACGGTATCTTCGTTGGTAACATATCCCCATCTTTCCGCTCAACGGATTCACCGCGCCTGCGCATCCAATCGGTGAACGTATGCGGTGGTTATTGTCAGTTCTCAGTGCTTCCGGAAAACCGTTGCTCAACCTCTCCGGCTATTGTTAGCTAGAACGCGATTCCGGATTTCAGCTCTCTCTGGCCCAACGCATGCCCACTCTTCCTCCGCGTCTATCGAGTCGCGCGCCTGGCGCGGCGGCTTACGGCTTCCTGGTCGCCGTCCTTTCCAGTTCAATGATAATTGTCACCCAGGCGCAGGAGCCATCTACCAAAGAGACACGCGAGCTTGCTGCTCCCCAGCGCCTGCCGCGCCAACAAGCCGCGAACAGCGCGGCACTCGAAGGCGTTGTCCGCGACGCGCGCTCCCCGGAATCTCGCATCCCTATTCCCGGAGCACAAATCACCTTGCGGGCTCTGCCTTCGGGTCCTGTGCTCCAATCCACCGCTACCGGCGAAGGCGTCTTCCGTCTTTTTCCTCTCGCCCCAGGACACTATTCACTCAGCGTCGAAAGTCCGGGTTATGCGCCTTTTGCGATCTCCGATCTCGCGCTGAATCCAAGCGAAGTCGTCACTCTGGAAATTTTCCTCGTGGCCCAAGCCACTGTGCAAGCGGTCTCGCGGCTTCCACGCCTCCCAGAACTTGGCCCGCCCCTTCCGGCTGCTCCAGTCCGCAGTTTCGGCGGCTACCGCCTCCTGCGCCATCGCCTCGATTCCGATCCACACTATGTCCTCAACCCGCTCTCCGAATCCTTGCCCCCCGCCGCGGATGTCTTCAATCAGGTTCCCGAACGCTGGGAACTCCCTCAGCCCGCGTACCGGCGCTATCCGCAATCGGGCGAGTACATCTATACGAAGCCGCACTGGTACGATCCCTTCAATCGCAGTCGTTGGAAAGGTGATCAGCCCATCTGGCCTTCTGGCCTCGGCCAACAAGTCTTCTTCAATTTCACTGGCTCCTCCGACACGTTCTTTGACGGCCGCCGCGTTCCTTCCCCCAGTGGCGTCAGCGCCGCCGACCCAGGCAGTTCGGATTTCTTTGGCCGCGGCGAACAAGCCTTCTTCGACCAGACTCTGCGTTTTTCGTTCGACCTCTCCCACGGCGACGCTTCTTTCAAGCCCGTGGATTGGCGCATCCGCATCACTCCGGAGATCAGCCTGAACGATCTCGATGTGCGCGAACTCGGCATCGTCAATCCCGACGTTCGTGCGGGCACCAACCGTTTCGACACCCACATCGGCCTCCAGGAGGCCTTCTTCGAGTACAAGCTCCACGATCTCAGCCCTAATTACGATTTCATTTCCGTTCGCGCCGGGATTCAGGAGTTCAACGCCGATTTCCGCGGTTTGCTTTTTGTGGATGAACAGCCCGCCGTCCGCGTTTTCGGCAATCTCCACTCCAATCGCATCGAATACAACGCCGCCTACTTCCAGCTCCTCGAGAAAAACACCAACAGCGGCCTCAACACGTTCAATCGCCGCCGCCAGCAAGTCGTACTCGGCAACGTCTACCTCCAGGATATCTTCTTCCCTGGTTACACCGCCGAATTCGTAGCCGCCTGGAATAAGGACGACCCCAGCATCCATTACGATGACAACGGCTTCCTCGTACGTCCCGCTCCCCTCGGAAACGTTGCCGTCCAGGGCCCCGGCGCAGGACTCATTCCCCACGGCATTCGCGTCGGGTATTTCGGTTGGCTCGGCAGCGGACATATCCACCGCATCAACGTCACCCACGCCTTTTACCAGGCACTCGGCGAAGACACGTTTAATCCCATCGCGGGCCGTCCTGTCACCGTCAACGCCCAACTCGCCGCCGCCGAAGTTTCCTACGACCGCGACTGGATTCGTTATCGCGTCTCCGCTTTTTATACTTCGGGCGACGCCAATCCGCGCGATGGACGCGCTCGGGGCTTCGATTCCATTCTTGACCTGGATTCCTTCGCCGGAGGAATCTTCAGCTTCTGGAACCGGGAAGGATTTCGGCTTACCGGCTCCGGCGTTCAGCTCACCACGCCCGGCAGCCTCATTCCCAGCCTCCGCGCCAACAAGGAAGAAGGCCAGGCCAATTTCGTCAATCCCGGAATCTTCGTCGCCAATGTCGGCGCTGATTTAGACATCACGCCAAAACTCAAAGGCTTCGCCAACGTGAATTTTCTTCAATTCGAGCGCACCGAAGCCCTCGAAGACATCCTCTTTCAATCGCCCGTTCGCCACACCATTGGCACCGATGTGGGCATCGGCGTCAACTACCGTCCGCCGCTCTCGGAAAATATCGTGCTGACCGCTGGCGCTGCCGCGCTCCAGCCCGGCCAGGGTTTCAGGGACATTTACACCAGGCGCACGCTTTTTTCGTTGTTCGGTTCGGCAAAGTTCACATTTTGAAAAGGGGAAAATGGCTGCGTCGTCTCACAATTCGATCAAACAGAAAAAGCCGACCAAGCTCGCTCTGTTCCTCTGCCTCGCCGTCTGCGGCCTCTTGGCCACTGCTGGGGAATGTCTCCGTGCGTCGGCGCATCAAAACGCCGACGGGTCTTCTTCCGAGCAAGGCCAGTCTCCGCAAGACGCCGCCGCCAAATCCTCCGGCTGCGTCTCCTGCCACACCTCCACCGACGAACCTACGATGCATCCCACAAAAACCGTCTTCCTCGGCTGCACCGACTGCCACGGTGGAAACTCCTCGGTTTCCATTCCACCCGGCATGGCCCCCAACTCGCCCGAATTTAATGCCGCTGAAGAAAAGGCTCATGTTCAGCCGCACGATCCAATTTTCAAAAACCGCTCCGCTCTTCCTGAACGCATTTACACCAAATGGCTCCAGGAATCCGCCGATTACGTGAGATTCGTCAATCCCGGCGATCTCCGCGTCGCTCCGGAAACCTGCGGCTCGCTCGGTTGTCATGCTCGAGAAGTCCGCGCCGTGCAAACCAGCATGATGACTCACACCGGCTTTCTGTGGGGCGCCGCGCTTTACAACAACGGCGCTTACCCCTACAAGGACACGCACTTCGGTGAAAGCTACGGCCGCAACGGCAAGCCTCAGTCCCTGAAAACGATCCCTCCGCCATCACCCGAAGAAACCCGCTTCAAAGGCGTCGTGCCTGAGCTTGAACCGCTTTTCCGTTGGGAAGTCTCTCAGCCGGGAAACGTACTTCGTGTCTTCGAGCGCGGCGGCGAGAAAAAAGCCGAAATCGGTAATCCTCTTCCGGACGAAACTCCCGGCAAACCCGACGACAAGCTCAGCGACCGCGGCTTCGGCACCGAACTCCGCACCGATCCCGTTTTCCTCGGCCTTCAAAAAACGCGGCTCGTCGATCCTGTCTTATCTTTCCCCGGCACCAGCGACCACCCCGGAGACTATCGTGCGAGCGGCTGCTCCGCCTGCCACGTTATCTATGCCAATGACCGCGATCCCGCCCATTCCGCTCAGTACGCGCAATACGGCCATTCCGGCTTCAGTGCTTCCTCCGATCCCACGATTCCCAAAAACGAATCCGGCCATCCCATCAAGCACGTTTTCACCCTCTCCATTCCCTCGAGCCAGTGCATGGTCTGCCACATCCATCCCGGCACAAACATGCTCACCACTTATTTCGGCTACACCTGGTGGAACAACGAAGACGACGGTGACAAAATGTATCCCGCTCAACAAAAAAATCCCACCGAGGCCGAGCGCTACGAAACTTCGCTCCGTAATCCCGAAGCCGCCGCCGCGCGCGGCCTTTGGAGCGACGAGAAGTTCCTGGAACAAACCGGCGGTCCCGCCTTCAACGCCAAGCTGAAAACCACGCAGTTTGCCGATTTCCACGGCCATGGCTGGATCTACCGCGCCGTTTTCAAACACGACCGTCGCGGCAACTGGCTCGACAAGAGCGGCGACATCATTCCCTTCAACGATCCCAAACGTTTCTCCAAAGCCGTCCATCTTTCCGACATTCATCTCGACAAGGGTATGCAGTGCGTGGATTGCCATTTTACGCAGGACAATCACGGCAACGGCAAACTCTATGCCGAGCCGCGCGCCGCCATCGAAATGGATTGCACCGATTGCCACGGCACCATCCGCTCCAAAGCTACGCTCCTCACTTCCGGTCCCGCCGCTCCTCCACCTTCGTACCCCCGCGATCTCCCCGGCCGCCATCTCGAAGCTCTTCGCACTCCCTGGGGACTGCGCCGCTTCGAGTGGCGTGACGCAAAACTCTTCCAGCGCTCCATGATGGATCCCAATCTCGAGTGGGAAGTTGTTCAAACCGTGGACACCATCAACCCCGGCAATCCGCATTTCAATGAGAAATCCTATCGCGCAAAGCTCATGGGCAAAGATGGCGCAGCGCTGCGCGGAGTCCCTGTCGACGATTCATCTCTCGCCCATTCCAATTCCAGCATGACCTGCTACGCCTGCCACACTTCCTGGACGCCCACCTGTTTCGGCTGCCATCTCCAGATGACCGCCAATGCCCGCAAGCCCATGCTCCACAACGAGGGCCTGACCACACGCAATTACACCACCTACAATTTCCAGGTCCTTCGCGACGACACCTTCATGCTCGGTGTGGACGGAACCGTCACTGGCCATCGCATCGCTCCCGCGCGTTCTTCCTGCGCCATTCTCGTCAGCTCGCAAAATGCCAGTCGCGAATGGCTCTACTACACGCAGCAGACCATTTCCGCTCCCGGCTTTTCGGGCGAAGCCTTTTCCACGTTCGTGCCACACACCGTGCGCGCCACGGAAACCAAGCAGTGCAGCGATTGCCACGTTTCCGCCCAGAATGACAACAACGCCTGGATGGCTCAGGTCCTTCTTCAAGGCACCAATTTCATGAATTTCATGGGCCGCTATATTTATGTCGCCACCGGCAAGCAGGGCTTCGAAGCCATTGCCGTGGCCGAGCACGATGAACCCGAAGCGATTTACGGCAGCGACCTCCAGCGCGTCGCCTATCCCTCGGATTACAAAAAGTTCCTCGCCAAAAATCGCGAACTCACTACCTCCTACCGCCACGAAGGCAACGTCCTCGATGTCCAGGCTCGCGGCGAATACGCCTATGCCGCGCTTGGCAAAGGCGGCTTACGCGTCTACGACATCGCGAACATTGACAACAAGGGTTTCTCCGAACGCATGGTCACCGCTCCCGTTTCTCCGCTCGGCCAGCGCCTCTACGTTCCCACGAAAGACGCCTTGGCCGTCGCTTCTCCGTCCACTCTCGCCGTGGATCCCTTGCGCGTTCAGTTCCCGCAAAACGAAGAGCAGCCCATCGCTCTCCTCTACGGTTTTCTCTATGTCGCAGACGCCCAGGAGGGCCTCGTCGTCATTGGCAATCCCGATCTCAAGTCCAAAAGTCCCGGCGTCGGCACGCTTCTCAACGGCAATCCCTCCGACAATTTCCTCAAGCGCGCTCTTGCCTTTAATCCCGGCGGAATTCTCACCGGTGCGCACGCCATCACCATCGCCGGCAATTTCGCGTACATTCTCACTGGCAAGTCTCTCGTTGTCGTGAATCTTGAAAATCCTCTCGCTCCCCACGTTACTGCGACCATTCGCGCTCCCGTCCTGCGTGATCCTCGCGCCCTCGCCGTCCAGTTCCGCTACGCCTTCGTCGTGGATCGTGATGGCATGAAGATTCTCGACGCCACCGATCTTTCGCATCCAACTCCCGTCGCCAACGCTCTCGTTCCTCTTCCGGATGCCCGCAACATCTATGTCGCGCGCACCTACGCCTATGTCTCTGCCGGCAAACAGGGAATTGCCATCATCGACGTGGAAAAACCGGACGCGCCCAAACTCGATCAAATGTTCAGCGCGCATGGCCAACTGAACGACGTCAACGACGTCAGAATCGGCATGGTCGCCGGCAGCGCTTTCGCCTTTGTTGCTGACGGCAAAAACGGCTTGCGCGTCCTTCAAATCGTTTCCCCTTGGGATGATCCTGCTCACTTTTCAGGTTTCAGTCCGCGCCCCACGCCCAAGCTCATCGCCACTGCACGTACCCGCGGCCCTGCGCTAGCCATTTCCAAGGGCATTGACCGCGATCGCGCCGTGGACGAATCCGGCAACCAGATCGCCGTCTTCGGCCGCCGCGGCGCCCGCCCTCTCGATCTCACGGAAGCCCAATCTCTCTATCTCCGCAATGGCCGCCTCTTTACCGTCACAGACATGCTGCCCCGAGCCAAAGTCTCCAACGCTCCCGCTCAGCCGTCTCCAGCCACTTCAGCATCCTGGCTAGACCACATCCGCCGTTCACTCCCCACTCATCGTTAAGACTCCTCGCGGACGCGGGTTCTCCTCATGCGCTTTGCAAGGATCGTGCTTCTTCTTGGCTTAAAGACTTTGAGAACCGTGGATTCGGATCGGGAATGCTCTAGTTTTGGGGCCCGGCGCCGCAGACCAGCGTCGAAAATGTTTCCGGAAATTCTCGAAACAATCAATCCACAAAATCAATGATGGCGCCTTCATGCCGGTACAGGAATCCGCTGAAGGTCCCGTAATTGGGAGCCGTCACATTGTTGTACACCGCATTGAAGTTGCCGTGATTCGTCAAATTGAGCGAGTAAACTCCGAGCCGGATGTGATGGGTCTTTCCGCCGCGGTGGCCCAGAAACGGCACGCGAAACTCCCGGTATAGCTTTACGTCCAGCGAGAAATATTCCGGGTATCGCAGCGAATTGGGTACGCCCACATATTCTTGCGCCACGTTCACAGAGGAATACGGATAGCCCGTATGAACGTCCATGAGGGGACTGAACGTCATCTTCCACGGCATGGCGAAGATTCCCCACGCAATCACACGTTCAGGAATGTCCGAAGGCAGGATGCCGTAAGCATTCGGCCGGATCACCGGCGCTGCAAAAGGAATGTAAATGCTGGAAAGGCTGTTCAAATCTCCGCGCGCCCGGCTCCAGATGTAGGAGACATTCACCTGATCGCGTTCCCGCAGCGTGTAATGCGCCGTGGCTTCCATTTCGCGGTAGTGCGAAGATCCCGTGTTGGTAAGCCCGATGAAAGAGTCGCCGCCGGTTGTCGCGGTAAACGGCTCCACATTGAACAAATAAGTCGTGTGGCTGTCGAGGTATCCCAATTTCAGGTTCAGGTCGGAACGAACCTCGTGTTCCACCTCGGCATTCCAGGTAACATTTCGCGGCGATGTATCCGGGTGCGGAGGCAACACCGACGCAGTCAGCGGGTCGAAGCTTCCTGTGTAAACGTTGGTATAGCTCACCGGGGAACCGATGGGAGCTCCCGTAGCGTCGAATTCCGTGATCGTGCGGTTCGGATTCGCCTCGAAATTTCCGGCCAGCAGTGGCAGCACTCCGTAGAACACCCCCGCCCCTGCTCGAATGACAGTCTTGCCGCCTTTTCCAGGCGAATATGCCACTCCAGCGCGCGGCGCAAAAGCGACGGACCACCCGGAGGTCTCGCTGGACAACCTCGCTCCCAAGTCCAGGCTCCACCGGGAATCAATTACCCAGTGATCCTGCACAAACTCTGCGAGGGAGCTGTCCGACGTGATCTGCGAGGGAACCGTTCCAAACGTGATCTCTTCCGCCAACGTACGGTCCACGCGAAGCAGTTGAATCGGCTGCGACGCCGTCGTTCCAAAAAAAGAACGATAGTCGCCATCCACCCCCACCCGAATTTCGTGATCCCCATGCCAGTGCTTTTTCGAGAATTGGTAGGAGGGAACCGCCTGAAACTCCTTTCCTCTTCGCGACCACCGGTTGAAAAAGTTGCCTCCCCATCCTTCCGGCGTGATGAGCATATCCGCGATCCCCTGGCCATGCGCATTGCTATCAAATCGCATGTACTGGGCAACAATCCCCGCAATCGCGCCCGATGCGAATTCATATCTGTCGTTCAGCCCGAAAGCCAAGCCGCTCTGATCCAGATCGTTCGATGCAGTTTGCGGCACCAGTGCGCTGATGTCTGCGTTCTGCTGTCTCAGGGGAAACGCGTTCAATGTGAGTGTAAGCACGTGGTTGGGCGCAAGAATCGCCTCCAGCGTCGTAAACGAATTAAACCCTTGCCGCTTGCTGATGTCGTCCGGCCACGCCAAGCCTTCCACCGTCGTCTTCTTCATCTCGTACTGAAACACTTCGGACAAAAGCAATTTGTGGTGAACGATCGGGGCATCAAAGGCAATTCCCGGAATGGCTTCGGCAATGCCCGCTAGGTGGCCCTCCTTCCCAAGAAATGACGGCACAACTCCCCTCAATTTGAAGCCCCATTTGTCGTCCGGAGGTCTTGTCTCGATCGAAGTGAGTCCTCCCGAAAAGCTCCCCAGGCTGGCGTCATATGGCGTTTTATAGACGTTGAACGATTCGACCGCATCCGTGGGTATCGGAACTCCGAAGCTTCCCGTCACCGGATCGGTGGTCCTTGCGGAATTCACGATCAGCAGGCTCTGATTCTCGTCCGCGCCTTTGAAGCTCAGCTTGCTGTCCAGCGTCTTGATCACTCCCGGCGTGATCGGTAGGACGTCTTTCACTTTTTCCTGCGGCGTCGGAATCGTGGTCAGCTCAGATTTCGTGACCGTAGCGGGCGGCGCAGCCGCGCTTTCCGTGTCAATCGCCGACGCGTTCTCTTTTACTTCCACTTTTTCGCTCACTGCTACCAGCTCGAGCGTAAAGTCCTGAACGCCCTGCTCTTTGGCATTCAGCATGACCGTCTTGGTGACCGGCTTGAACCCCGTCTCCGCGATCGTGACCTTGTAGGTGCCGGGCTCCAGATTCTGGAACTCATACCGGCCGTTCTCGTCCGTAACCACGCTCAGTGGCGTACCGCTCGCCGGGTCATGCGCAAGCTTCACAATGATCCCGGAAAGTCCAACTGCGACACTGTCCTGCGTGGTGGCGACACTTCCGTGCAGAGACGCTGTCTGGCCGCCGCTATTTTTGGGGGTAGCTCGTTGTGCGAACGCGGAGCCCGTCGCGCCTAGGAGAACAAGTGCCGCAGCGAGTCGGGAGAAACCCCTCCACGCGCGGCCCCCAACGCTTCCCCTGGAAAGAAATTCCTTTTTGCGGAGACAAATCTGAGATGAGACTGCATTGACGCTTGCGATCATGGGACGGCTTTGAATCTCTTTCTTTCATTTCGAATCGGATGAACTCGTTCGGGTTGCGGACCGCCATCTTCCCGCTCATCCCACCGCGACAATCACCGCACTCTCGTTTTCCCCGGCGCCCTGCGCCGCTCGCCGGTATGCCGGGCTGCTTCTGTCCAGCCCTCGATTCGCACCGCGTGCGCCTACTTTCAATGGCCAACCGGAGCTTTCGCGGATTGCGGCGGCAAGAATTCTACTTGATGCCGCCGCGCCTCTCATTACATGCTAGCAGAATGTCTTCGGGCGATAGTTAGGAGAAGGGGTCTGTGTTCCCTGAGTGCCAATAAATGCGAAGCCGGGCAGCTACAAAAAGGCGTGCTTTCGTCCCTGTCGCATCCCTCGCCCGCGAATGCTTTTGGTTCGATTTTATGGCTGCACGAGTTGCCAGCTTGGGTCGGGGTTATACTCCGTCATGCCGCTCGCAACTTTGTCGGTGTCCGGACCTAGATTCTTCTGATACACGCGGCCTTGCTGATTGATGATGAACGTCATCACCCCGGAGTTCCCCCACTTTTCCGGATAGGCGATCAGCGCGAACCCCGCGATCATGTTTCCATTGATGATGTAATTGTATTGCCCGCCCGGGGCGCTTGGCCCCTGCTGTGTGAGGATTTTGAGATAGTATCCGTGGAACGGATGCCGGGGCCGCTGCCCGCTTTTCTCAGCTGGCAGGCTGGTCGCGCCTGCGGGCTTCGCGTTGCTCGCATTTGCGCCGGGCTTGCGGCCATATCCTTCAGCACGCGCGTCAGCAACTAGTTCGCCAAACGGGCTCGGCTTTTCATCGGCCGCCGTGGGCCAGTAAAGCCCGTCCTGCTGCCCGGGTGAACTCATGAATTTCTGTGCGTATTCGGCTACGCCGTCGTTGTCGTGATCGCCTTCGGTAAAATACTCCCACTGCGCGACCGCGTAAGTGCGGCACGTTGCAATCGCCGAGAGCTCGTTTTCTCCAATCCTGCGATTCAGAATCTCATTGAGCCCCGCTTTCGTATCGAAATGCCACTTGTTTCCTTCCTTCACGAGGGGAATCGGCATCGGCCAGCTCTTGTCTCCGACGAGAATCGTGTACTTGCTCTCGCTGTCCTTTTGCAGCTTTGCGGATTCCTGCAATCCTTTCGCAAAATCCGCTAGATCCTTGTCGTCTTCCACCGCGTCGCCGGAAAGCAGCTGATCGTAGTCGGACCCGAAAATCTTCCCAAGCCTTGCCCGATCCTTCGCTTCCGCCGTTGCAACCAGTGCCTGCGATGCGTCTTCTGGAGTCGAGAAGGTCTCCTCATTCCCTGCTGACGCTCCTTGACTGGCCGCCCGCGGCTGTGCGCAGACGGTTGGGCTCGCAACAAGGGCGTATGCCAGCAGTAGCATAGGGAGTGGATACGAAAACTTGCTTTTCAGACTGCCGAATGTGTTCCATCGGTCGTGATTGTCCATACGACTCTCCTCTTTCACGTCTTGCTTCTCACCTTGCTGCCCGTCGCCGTTTGCTTTCCTGACTCTCAGTGCGGCTTCCCAGGACGTCCCGAAGGACGGCTGGGCGCAGGATGTGGCTGCGGACTCGGGCGGCTCGCGCGGCTCTCTTGTCCTCGTTGGCTCGCTTGGCGCGCAGGGAAATTGCCCTCACTTCTCCCAAAAGCATGAGGCGCAGGCCGCTCCGTTTGAGGCCGCATCGCAGGCGGCTGCGGTACGGAAGGTCTCTCAGCTGGCCCTTGCGGGGGGCGCTGTTGCTGCGGTGCTGAGGGTCTCTCCGCTGGCCGCACGTTCACGTTCGGTTGAGGCTGTCTCTCCGCGGGCGGTTGAGCAGGTCTCTCCGCTGGCCGCACGTTCACGTTCGGTTGCCCCGGTCTTTCTACGGGTGTTGTAGGCCGGTTCTCATTCACGCGCCCACGGAACTGGTCCACGCGAGTGGTGTTGGGTATGTTTCGATTGAGGATCTCATTGCTCACCCGGCTGTTCGGCTGTGGAGTGCGCCCGGCACGTTCGTGGTTGTCGAAAGTAACGTTCCGGTGCACGTTGTTGAACCGATTGACGTTGTTGTAGTTCACCTGTCGCTGGATTACGGCCCGGTTTACCCGCACATCCCTGTACCGCTCATTTACGTATACATTTGTGACCCGAACGTACGGACGTGAACGCCCAATCCACCCGCCGCCTTGCCATCCCGTATAGTAAACACGGCGTCCATGCCAGTCGCAGTCGTAATTCAGCCATGCCCCAATGACAAACCCGGCGCCAAACGTAATCGCCGCTCCCCAGAACGGCCGGCTGTAATACACCACCCCCGGGTCATAAACCGGCACGTAAATATACTGAGGGTTCGCGGGCCAGATCTGAATGTACCCTCCGTCATTTATGACCTGCATTTGCTGATCTGATGCCAGATTGCCTTGCTGGTACGCCATTTCCCGGAGTCGTTGTACGGAACTCATCACGTCCGTGGACTGATTGACGTAGGCCTGACCGACGGCACTGGTCCAATCAATCCTGTCCGACATCATGTACAGCACGGAAGGATAGTGCGCCACCGCCTTCACGCTGACGTCCCAATTCTGGTCGTCAATCCCATCCTGGCCGTACGAACGCACGTACCGCGCGGCTTCATCAATCTCATCAGGGAATGTCGCTGCGAGGAGAACCTGCGCCAGCAGCGGATCGGGATACAGCGCAACCGGAGCGAGAAGGTTATCGAGCTGATCGGGCGAATAGGGCACGTAGTTGTCCTGATTCTGATCTTGCTCTTCAACTTGGGATTGATCCTGAGATTGATCTTGGCCCCAAGCGCCCGGCAGAACCTTGCTGTTCGTGGACGGCGCAGCTTGCAGAAAGGGAATGTACAACAGCGAAAACGCGAGTGAGACGGCCAGAACTCTTCGCATGACCTTGTCTCCTTCACCTGATCTTCGAGCGCCTCATTGTCCGTCCGCTGGTGTGGCGAAAGAAAGTGATTTTTGTCACTCACCCCGCTATATGGGTCCATGCCCGGCCATACCTCGCCTTCCCAAGCAATGCAGCTAGACCGGCGGTTTTGCCCCATTGCAAGAATTCTCGCCTCCAATCCGAGATTGGAAAGAATCGGTTTCTTCGCAGCACGCGCAACCCCGGAACTCAACTCAAATGTCTGAGATTTGCAGCTCACACGAGGAAGCCGCGCTGATCACCCGCAGGAAATAAAAGGCGGCACCTCCCTCTAATAAGCCCACATTGATCGAAGACAATCGTGCGAAAGCACTCTTCGCTTGTTCTTCGTACTGTACCATCGTACAGTCCCTCCCTTTTTGAATCTTCCTCTCGTAACGTTGACGCTCCCAACTGCTTTCTCTTTAACCTTTTACCATCAGCCCGCATCTAATCGAATAACCATGAAACGTTCACGTTTCTGTGCATAGAAACCATTCAAATTATTCGTGAGGTTCTAAGCCGTGAACGAGGTTAGGGTGTAAGTGACAGCTAGTTGGGTGCGATATCGCGCACTCCGGCCCCCCTCGGGTGAGCCGATAGAAAGGAAGAGGTACTTACCATGGTGCAGCAGTACCTTCTGGCCAGCGATTTTGACCAGACCTTGAGTTTCAACGACTCCGGCGTCGTACTTGCCGAGTTGATCGGAGTTTCCGACTTCGATCATCGTGTGAAAGGGCTCTCGAAGATCAACCTGGTGCAACAGGGAGCGGAGCTCTCTTATCTGATTTTGCACGATCCGGAATTCCGGCGCGTGCGCCGTGAACATTTGCTGGAAGCAGGAAAGCGCATCCGCTTGAAGCACAACGTGGGGCTTTTTGCCCGCGCTCTCGAGAATCTCGCGGAAGGCTACAAGTTTTCCTTCTACGTCGTTTCCGCGGCGCCTGAAGAAATCATCCAGTCCGCCCTCGAGGGCATCGTTCCCCCGGAAAACATTTACGGCACGCGCTTTTACTACAATCCCGATAGCGGCGAAGTTCAAGCCATTATTCGTGCCACTGCGGGTTGGGGCAAAATTACGGTTCTCGAAGAAATTCGAGCCAAGCTCGGCATCAGCCACGATCATATCGTCTATATGGGCGATGGCAGCTCGGATCTTCCCGTCATGATGCACGTCAACCAATATGATGGGCTCACGATTGCGGTCAGCGAAGCGGAATTCATCACTCGCGTCGCTCGCCGCACGGTCTTGAGCGACAACGCCATGAGCGCGCTCATTCCCGTGCTCGAAGAAGTTCTTCGTTGGGATTCCGCGAGCATCCGCCGCTTCTTCGCTTCACAGGGTCTCATGCTTCGCGAATGGGGTAAGACCCGCACGGATCAGCTTACCATTCAGGAATCGCCGGAGCCCGTTCTTCCGGCGCCAACGCCAACTCCGGATTCGGCTGTCGCGGCTTCTGTTCCCGCGGCAACGAGCTAAGGCCGGGCAGAAACTTCAAAGGAAGGGGCGTCCGCTTTGCGGTCGCCCCTTTTTCAATTTGCAATTCGAAGTTGCGCTACAATTTTTGAATACTCTTTTAGGGGGAAGTCACGATGGCGAAAAAATCCATCCTTATGCTCGTTGGCGATTACGTCGAAGATTACGAAGTGATGGTTCCATTCCAGGCGCTTTTGATGGTCGGCCACACCGTCCACGCCATCTGTCCCGGTAAGAACTCCGGCGAATCCGTTCGAACCGCCATCCACGATTTCGAAGGCGACCAGACCTATTCCGAAAAGCGCGGCCACAATTTCGCTCTCAATGCCACTTTCGATCAGATTAAACCTGAGAATTACGACGCTCTCGTGCTTCCCGGCGGCCGCGCGCCTGAATACATTCGCCTGAATCCCCGCGTCCTCGAAATCGTCCGTCACTTTTCGACATCGAACAAACCCATCGCCGCGATTTGCCATGCCGCGCAAATTCTCGCCGCTGCCGGAGTTTTGAAAGGGAAGAAGTGCAGTTGTTATCCCGCTGTTTCGCCCGATGTTACGTGTGCTGGTGGGACCTTTGTGGATCTCGCGATGACTGACGCGGTCACTGATGGAAATTTAGTTACCGCTCCCGCCTGGCCCGCGCATCCCGCCTGGCTCGCGCAATTCGTCAGAGTCCTGGGAACTGAAATTCAACTCTGAAGTGCAATCCCGCTCGAACGACAGAGAGCGGAACACCCCTGATGCGATGTCCCGCCCTCTCCGTCCACACTCTTCCAGCCTAGTTGTTCAGCCGGAAAGAGACCGTGACGTTCAGTTGAACTGAAACCGGTTCATCATTCAGATAGGTCGGCTCGTATTTCCATTTCGCAAGTGCTTCCAGCGCCGCTTGGTAAAGCAGCGGTGGTCCGGACACGATTTTCATCTCGGTCACGTTTCCCTGTTCATCCAGTATCGCTTCAATAACCACGTCCCCAGAAACATGCGCCATTCTCGCCAGCGCGGGATATTCAGGCGTCACCCTTTGAATCAGTTTTGGCGGACGCACTCTGCCGCCTACGCGCACGATTCTCTTTACTGGCTCGGGCGGCGCAATCTCCTTTCGTGTGGGCCCGATCCCTCCAATGACTCCGCCGATCACTCCTCCCAACTGGCCTCCCGGCACTCCTCCAGGCACTCCGCCAGCCACTCCGCCAACTGCATCGGGGGGCAGAGGCGCTTCCTTGATATTCGCGATTTCTTTTGGAATGACCGTCGGTGCAACGAGTTTGCCGTTCGACATGAACACTCGCTTCGGCGCCTGGACCTTCAACGCTGCTGCCGGAGCCGGCGGCGGCGGGGGCGGCGGCGGAGGAGCCACAAGCAATGTAGAAGTAAATTCCTTCAGATTGATCGTTTGCGTGAAATACAGCCCCAGTAAGATTGGAATGCTCAATACAGCGATATGAAATGCCAGGGCCGCGAGCAGATCCAAGGTTTTCGAACTGCTCTTGACTCGATTTTGCTCGAGCAAAGAATCGTGGAAGAGATGGCCGGCGTAGCTTGCTACAATCGCGGTGCCGGACGGCACTTCTTCTTCAAGCGGTAAAACTACCGTGTTTGCGGCTTTGTTGTGGACCGGTGCATCCACGATGGCGGACGGTGCCATGGTGTTCACCTCCACAAAGGAAAAAGGCAGGCGGGTTGCCAGAGCCAAGGATTTCGCAATCAATGTAAGTTCTTTATAATAAATAGATTAGAGGAATGTCGGCAGAAGCGAGGCTGAAATCTGGGCTACTATCCCCAATTCTTCCGGTGCGGTGCGTCACTTCACGCAGTACCCAAGTCCCAGACTTCATGCAATGCGCATGTGAATTTCTGTTCCGCCTTTTTCATAATGCACATCGTCCACCAGTTGGTTGATCAGGAAAATGCCGCGGCCGTGTGTCGAAAAAATGTTCTGTCCCTTCACCGGATTGGGGATGCTTTTCGGATCGAAGCCCTCGCCGGGATCGCGGATGATGATTAGCATGCCGCGCGATTCGTCACAGGCGACGCAGCATTCCACCTTCTTACCGGCGTCGTTTCTGCAGCCATGGAGCACGGCATTGGCAAGAGCTTCAAACAACGCCGTCTCCACTTGGTGCTCTTTGCCTGCTGCGCAGCCCATGGTCTGCACCAGCTCCATGATCCTCTCGACCACGGGAGGAATCGCATCCGTGCGCGCCTCGATGGTGGTCTCAAAGCGGAGAATTAACTTCTTGCTCTCGAATTCGCATTTGGGTTCGGTGTCGGACACGGTCTGCCCCGCTATGCAAAAAGAAACTTCGGAGTATTCTGTCAGCTTTTCGCCAGCTTTTTCAATTGCTTTGCGAGGGATTCGATTTCCTTTGTTTCCTTGCAGATTCTTACCGAGAAAATCTCAGCTGTTGGCGTGGCATCGGCTTCCTTCTTCAGTTCGCGCACCTTTTCATAAATTTCCTCTAATTTTTTCCTGAAGTTCTTTTCGTGCTCTTCCATGATCAGGCGCGGATCGAATTTCGGCGCGGTCACGGGCTGTTCCGTCTCCGAAGGGCCGGCGGGCTGGGGAGGATCGGGCATTCCACGGTGCGGCTGCTGGGCACCCGGGCGTAAAGCAAAGAACAAAGCGCCGGCAGAGAGTACGGCGCCTCCTTGAAGAAACTGGCGTCGAGTTTCGGGCATGCTCACCCTCCTGGAGAAATCGGCCTGGGCGATGGCGGGCGCCATCCGGGTTCCGAAGGGAAAACCCATGGCCGATGTTACCACCACGAAGCAACTACCGAGCGGCATTCGAAAGAAGCATTGGCAACCGCAATGATCGCGGCATCGGCCATAGCGGCGGGCCCCGGGCAAGCGCAGGGCAGTATCGGCCTTCGCCAAGCGCACCTTGGTCTCGAGAGCTGAGGACTTACGCCCGGATTTGCAACGGATCGGGACTCTTGTCGCAAGTTCCAGGCGGGGGAAATAGAGTTGCTCTCCGCGCGATTCCCACAATGCCTGCGGGCAGGTGCATAATCTTTGTTATCTTAAGGTCTAGGTTTGTGGAATGGCGTTTTCGTCGCGGAGTTCGATAGCGGTCGAAATGAAGTCTCGCGATCCACGCGTATTAGGCGTGCTTCTCATTGTTAATTTGATGTGCGTCGCCCTTGCTCAGAATCCTGGTCAGCCATACTCCGCGCAAACCACCATCCGAGTTCAATCCTTTTTAGTCCTTGTTGACGTCATCACTCAGGACCCCAAGACAGGTCTGCCCGTTCGAGTCTTAAAAAGGGAAGACTTTCGGGTGTTCGACAACAAGCACGAAGTTCCCATCGCCACATTTGACTCCGGGGCGCGTTACGATACACGGCCGATCACTCTTTGGCTTGTGGTGATCTGCAACGAACGAGTGAAGCGCGGAGGCTCGGCAGAGTTCTTGGGAAAAGAAGCAATGTTCCGGCCCGCGCTGGACCAGTTGGACAAAACCGACACTGTGGGAGTGGCTCACTGGTGTGACAACGGCGAAGCAAAGCTTGATCTGCTGCCCACGGGGGACCGCGACACCCCCATCCACGTGTTGGCCAAAACGATCAAGCCGATTTCCTTTGATGCTGGCAGCAGGCACAGCAATGACGTTGGGGAAGCAACCTTCCGAAGACTCATTCGCCTCATCATCCAGGATGCGCATCGGAGAAACCCGCAGCCACTGCCTGTCATTGTATTTCTCGACGGCGATTACACAGGTGAGCCACGCGGGAAGCTAGACCAAGTAGTTGATGATCTTCTGGAGGTCTCAGGAACCGTGTTCGGCATCAAAGACAGCCATTCTCCTGAAGCGCCGATCCTGACGAACGGCGAAGTAGGAGAGATCGAGCACTACATGGCCGACAAAACGGGAGGAAAGTTCTATTCCGCTCCTCGGCAGGGGTACGCTGCGGCTCTGGAACTGATCCTGATGCAGCTGCATTTTCGCTACGAACTTGGGTTTATTCCGCCCGTGATTGATGGCAAGCGCCACCAGCTTAAAGTCGAACTGACAACGGAAGCCCGCGAGAAGCACGGAGGAGTTCGGCTAAGGTTTCGTCCCGAGTACATTCCAGTGCCTGAACTGCCCACTTGGGCGCGCTGATTAGGTCGGGGAAGATTACTGAATCTCAGTGAACGCGGCCGACCGAAAAGCGGCCCTAGCCGGGAAGAGCGCGGACTTATAGCTAATTTATTGGGAACAGAGCATCATGATTTGCTTTTTGATGGATTCACATATAACTTGCGTCCAACACAGCGAGAGCGCCGGCCCGCGGTTGGAAGATTGCGTAAAGCAGAAGGAAAGTATTCCAGGCTTAAGGCGCCTTCGACGGAGGAACCAATGATTCGCTCTATGAAACGTGTGGGTGTTTCAGCCTTTTTGCTCTTGACCACGGCCCTGCTTTTTTCTCCTACTAAGAATTCTGTCGCACAGGAAGAGAAGCCGCCGGCGCTGCCTCTTCCGGAGATGCAGCGTCTTTCCAAACTTTACGTGGGTACCTGGACGTTCACCGAAACCTATCCAAAGTCGGGGTTCGCTCCCAACGGCGGCGTGAACACCGGTGTATACACCAGCGAACTGGGGCCGGGTGGAAATTCGATCTTCAATCGCTTCCACTCGAAAGGACCGGTCGGCGATTTTGAAGGAGTGATGGTCATGACCTGGGATCCCAAGGAAACGGCTTACAAGGCCTACGTATTCGGCGATTCCTTTCCCGCCGCGGTCGTCGAAACGGGGCAATGGGAAGGCGACGAGCTCGTGTATCGCTCGGAGTTTTCGGCCGGCGGGATGAAATTTGCACTGCGAAACGCGACGAAGTTTCTCGACGGTCGAAAAATCACAAGCGATGAATATTCCAGCGCGAATGGTTCACCGGAAAGTCTTCTCGTGCATGTCGAAGCTGTTAAGAAGTAAATCAGCCTGCGAAGTGCGGAGACGGAAACGTCGTTTGGATATTTTGGTTCAGTGTGGACGTCTTGTCCTACGCTAAGGAGGCGTGCGGCCAGGGATGTCGGAGGCGCGTCCGGAGGGACGACCGTGAGAAAGATCGTGCTGGGTGTGGTGGTGATGCTCCTGGGAATTGCTGTGGTGGCGCAGCAGAGGAATATCAACGAAGACGAAGGTTGGATACTTGGGCTGGAAAAAGCCTGGAACCACGCGCTGGAGCTGAAAGACACGAAGGCTCTGGACATGGTGCTGGCCCAGACGTTCGTGTCGATTGACATAGACGGCAGCGTCGCAAACAAGGCTGAGTTTCTGGCCAGTATCGAAGCGCCGGACTACAAGGCGTCGCAGGCGGTTACGGAAGAAAGCAGCGTTAACGTGTACGGGAATGCCGCGGTTGTCGTCGGTGTTCTGCGCGTGAAGGGCACGGAGAAAGGCAAGACGTACGTGCATCGCGAGCGGTTCGCGGACACCTGGATAAAAATCAACGGCACATGGCAGTGCGTGGCGACCACGAGCACGCTGATTTCCGCGAAACCGTTGGCAAACTAGATCGCGCGAATTGAAATTAGAAGGGAAGAGCGATCCTCCCGGCTTTGCTTGCGCCTGGGTCACATTCGGAAAACATCCCAATTAACGATTCGAGCAAATATTCCAGCACTCGCGGGCGATGGCCCAATCTTCCTGGGCGCGAATGACCAACACACGAACTGCCGCATTGGGCGCGGAGATGTCTTGATCCCGTGGGGTTTGCTCGTTCTTGAGCGGATCGAGCTTCAAATCGAGAAAGCCGAGACCTGCGCATGCGGCTTCGCGCACTTCGCCTGAGTTCTCTCCGATTCCCGCGGTAAAGATCAACACATCCAGGCCATTGAGAGCAGCGGCCATCGAGCCGATGCCGGAGCGAAGGCGATGCGCAAAAATGTCAAACGCCAATTGCGCTCGCTCGTTGCCCGAGTTTTTTGCCTTCAAGATCTCCCGCATGTCGCTCGAAACTCCGGAAATTCCGAGGAGCCCGGACTCCTTGTTGAGCAGTGCATCCAGCCGCTGCCCATCCATCGCTTTTTCGCGAATCAGGTACGTCAAGATGCCGGGATCCACGGAGCCCGAGCGCGTGCCCATCATCAAACCCTCGAGAGGAGTGAAACCCATCGTTGTCTCAATACTTTTGCCCCCCTCTATTGCAGCGAGCGAGCAGCCGTTTCCGAGATGGCAGGAAATAAGCCGGAGCGAATCCAGCGGCTTGCCGAGCAACTGGGCCGCGCGCTGGGCGCAGTATTGATGATTGATGCCGTGGAAGCCGTAGCGGCGAATGCCTTGCTCGTACCATTCATAAGGTCCCGGATAGACTGCGGCCGCACGAGGCAAGCAATGATGGAATGCAGTGTCAAACACGGCGACTTGAGGAACATTCCCGAGAAGGTGCTCGATCATTTCGATGCCCTGCAGTTCCGCGCGATTGTGCAGCGGCGCGAAAACGGCAAGAGAGGAGATCGCGCGCCTGACTTCCTCGGTGACGACAATGGGCTCTGCGAATTTGTCGCCGCCGTGAACGATGCGATGCCCGACAATACTGATATCTGAAGGTTTTTCGACCGCCGGGACATCGCCTTCCCACAACGAACGCAAAAGGTGATCGAGCGCTTCGCGACGCGAGGAAGCGACTACGCGTTTCTTGAGCGTGACCTCTTTCGGTGTCTTGATCTGGACGTCAGCTGCGCTATCGTCCCATTCAATCTTTGCTTCCCATACCGGGTTCGGCGCATGCACTGGCAAAGCCCCGGCGATCTCGTATAGACAACTCTTCTGGCTGCTGGAGCCGGAATTGAGGACGAGAATTTTCATCGCTTAGTAAGGCCATTTCCAGCCGCGGATTTCCGGCATGTCGTCTCCATAGCGGAAGATGTATTGCTTGTGCTCGACTAGCTTGTTGCGCAGGAGCTGCCGGAAATGCGCGCCGATTTTCTGCAGCCGCGGGACGCGATCCACGACGTCTCCGGCCAAATGAAAACGATCGAGATCGTTCAATACGGCCATGTCAAAGGGAGTTGTGGTTGTGCCTTCCTCTTTGTAGCCGCGAACATGCAAGTTGTCGTGGTTCGTGCGGCGGTACGTGAGGCGATGAATCAACCAGGGATAGCCGTGATACGCAAAAATGATGGGCTTGTCGGTAGTGAACAGGGAATCGAACTCGCGGTCGGAAAGGCCGTGAGGATGTTCCGTCGAGGGTTCCAGCGTCATCAGGTCCACGACGTTGACCACGCGAATCTTGACGTCCGGAAAATGCTGCCGTAGCAGATCCACAGCCGCCAGAGTTTCGAGCGTCGGCGTATCTCCCGCGCAGGCCATCACCACATCCGGATCGCTTCCGTCGTCGGTGCTGGCCCAATCCCAGATGCCGATGCCATTGGTGCAGTGTTCGATGGCGGCCTGCATATTGAGCCACTGCAGGGCGGGCTGCTTTCCGGCGACGATCACATTCACGTAATTGCGGCTGCGCAGGCAGTGATCGGCGACGGAAAGAAGCGTGTTTGCATCCGGTGGCAGATAGACTCGCACGACATCCGCCTTTTTGTTCACGACGTGATCAATGAAGCCCGGATCCTGGTGACTGAAGCCGTTGTGATCTTGTCGCCACACGTGGGAAGTAAGCAGATAATTCAAGGAAGCGATCGGACGCCGCCAGGGGATCTGATGCGTGACTTTAAGCCATTTTGCGTGCTGATTGAACATGGAGTCCACGATGTGGATGAACGCTTCGTAGCAGGAGAAGAAGCCGTGGCGTCCGGTCAGGAGATAGCCTTCCAACCATCCCTGGCACATGTGCTCGCTGAGAACTTCCATCACGCGGCCGTTGACCGACAAGTGCTCGTCGGTCGGCAGGAGCGGCTCCATGAAAACCTTGTCGGTCACTTCATACAAAGCGTCCAGACGGTTCGAAGCCGTTTCGTCGGGGCCGAAGACACGGAAATTCCTGGATTCGGCATTCCGCTCCATGACGTCGCGGAGAAACTTTCCCAGCAGGCGGGTCGCTTCGGCAATTGTCGTACCGGGCTTTGGCACATTGACCGCGTATTCGCGGAAATCCGGCATGACCAAATCCTTGAGGAGCAATCCGCCGTTCGCATGGGGATTCGCTCCCATACGGCTTGTGCCTTTGGGCGACAGATCGGCTAATTCCGGTTTGAGCTTCCCGTCGGCATCGAAAAGTTCCTCCGGCTTGTAGCTCTTCATCCATTCTTCCAATTGCTTCACGTGTTCCGGATGCGAAGCCATTTCCGAGAGGGGAACCTGGTGCGCGCGCCAGGTGCCTTCCACTGGTTTTCCGTCAACCATCTTTGGCCCGGTCCACCCTTTTGGCGTCCGCAGAATGATCATCGGCCAAACAGGAAGGCTTGCGGCATTTTGCTTGCTAGCATCGGCTTGGATGGAATGAATTTCTCGAATTGCCGCCTCAAGCGTCGCCGCCATCCGCTGATGCATGTCGTGTGGTTCGTGTCCTTCCAGAAAGAGTGGCTTGTATCCGTAACCGCAGAACAGCCGATTGAGTTCCTCATCCGACATTCTCCCAAGAACGGTGGGGTTGGCGATCTTGTAGCCGTTCAGATGGAGAATCGGGAGCACGGCGCCGTCGCGAACCGGATTCAGGAATTTGTTCGAGTGCCAGCTCGTCGCCAGCGGTCCGGTTTCCGCTTCTCCATCGCCAACGACGCAGCACACCAGAAGATCCGGATTGTCGAACGCCGCGCCATACGCGTGGGCCAGCGAGTAACCCAGTTCGCCGCCTTCGTGAATCGATCCCGGCGTTTCCGGCGCGACGTGGCTGGGAATCCCGCCCGGAAATGAAAACTGCTTGAACAGCCGCTGCAAACCCGCTGTATCCCGCAATATGTTCGGATAGAGCTCGGTGTAGGTGCCTTCCAAATAGGTGTTAGCCACAAGGCCAGGCCCGCCGTGCCCTGGTCCTGTGACGTAAATCGCATTCAAGCCAAGCTTCTTGATCAGGCGGTTCATGTGCACATAAATGAAATTCAAGCCGGGGGTTGTTCCCCAATGGCCAAGCAGGCGAGGTTTGATGTGCTCCAGTTTGAGTGGCTCGCGCAGCAACGGATTGTCGTAGAGATAGATCTGGCCAACCGAAAGGTAATTGGCCGCGCGCCAGTAAGCGTCCGTCTTGCGCAATTCTTCGGGTGAAAGTGGCTTCGATTCGGCGAAAGTATCGGAGAAAGGAGCAGTCGTTGTGTTCGTCATTTCAAGCACCTCGTTCGCACTTGAAATGATAACGAAAAAGCGCGGTGCTGTGACCCCGTCAAATTTGAAATCCGATATACGTCTCGTAAAATATTTTTTCTACGAATGATTCGCGCCTGCGTGGAGCGTGTTTGACTGCCCACACCCAAGATTTTCTCAAGCGCGTGGCACTGGCGCCGCTGATTTCAGCAGAGTGCCATGGCCATTATCGAGAAATGGGCACTTCGGACTGTTAATTGTTTTTTGAAGAGCGAAGAGGCTCGATGGCGCGGACGGAGATCGTGTCGGTCTTGGGATCGAGCACGCCGATGACCTTGACGGCCGCCCCGGCGTACTTGTCCGCGAGGTCTTGATTGTCAAGCTTGTACACCTTCTCTTTGGTCTGCAGAACGTAGCGGCCTCCGCGTTCCTTCACGCAGAAACGGGCGCAATCGGCAGGAGTTTTCAGGTCGGAGCTCATCTCCATCATTTCTTTGTGCGAGCGGCTCGCGGAATGCACATTCAAGGAACATTGTGAATCCCCAATTTCGCCGCGGAATGTCTTCTCGGGCTCATTGGCAGCGAGAGAGAACAGCGCGACGAGAAAGAACAGCGCGGCCATCGCGAAGCTTCGATAAGCTGATTTCAACATGGCGATCTCCTCTTTCCAAGTGGCCCCAGATTGCAATCACTCAGAGTGGGCCCGTGCTGCAAACAGAGATACGGCAAAACGATCCGCGTGGATCACCCCGGTGACCCTGGAATTCTGCCCGTGATTCAGGGTGAATTAGGCGGGAGAGCTCGTCAACACGAGCGGCGGAAGCTGTGCCGGGAGAGCTAACTCCAGCTTTGCATCGAAGCCGCACCCGGCGTGGGAGATTCAACAAGTTCAGCGCCCGAGGACGCGGAACGAACAATCTAGAGCATGGAACGGCGTGCTTTGAGCAGGAAAGAATTGACGCGGTCGTAGTCGGGATGTTCGGGAAGGGTGGATTTGACGAAGGCCGCCTCGAATTCCTTGTGCAATTGTTTGCGCCAGGCGTCCACTTCACTCCATTCCCAACTGCCGCGGCGGATGGCCAGAAGTTTTTCCCGATAGGACGTCACGTGAACGGGCACTTGCTGCTCCTTGAGAATCGTGATCCCTGAGAGGAGCAGTCGCATCAAGTGCATGGCGTGCTTCCAGCGAATGCGGCCGGAGTTGCGGCGATCTTGCGCGAGCTTTTTGAATTGGGAAAGAACGTAGTCGTTGTAGGTCTGATAGACCGTTCGCGTGAGGAAAACGGAGCGCATGGCGAACAAATCCTTGGCAAGTGGAGTGGCAAATTCGACGAGCGGGGTATAGAGGCATTCAAGGACGTTGGGATTGGCGCGCAGAGCGAGGCGAAGAAACTTCTCGAGCTCCCAGTAACATTCCTGGGTTTCGTGGCGCTCCAGCTGTTCCGGCAGGCCCCAGAGAGACCATTGTTTGTCAGCCGGAGGAAGATAGATGCCGCGGCGATCGCTGTCGGCGCCGGATTCGTCGAGGCCGTACGCGCGCGAGCCGACCACGCATCGGTAGATGACGTATTCGTAGAGGTCGTGAGGGGGCGTGCGAAAAACCGCAAGGATGGACTTGGCGCGTTCTTTGCGCGGCTCGAAGGCGCGGCGCGAAAGATTCGCAAACGTTCCATCGGGAAAGCGCACGCCGTAGGACGCACTCGGTCGAGGAGGAGCTTCAATGATGACCCCGACGGCCCCCGGTTTGTGGAGCAACACTCCTTCGGGAGATTTCACCTTAGCGAGAGTAGTGATTTGCGTGCCAGCGGGAACGATGTGAACAGCGGCTTTGCGCGGGGAGGACATAGGTTGAGAGACCATTTTTTCAGCCGCGAGAGAGAAATGCAAAGGAAGGCCTTGGACGCGGCGGTCAAAGCGTAATGACCGCCGGAAGCGCGAAAACAAAGAGCGCTGCTCAGCGGTTGATACGCGGCGATCAATCGGCCGACGAGCGGAGCGCGGGCAACGTAAACGAAGGTCTGATTTCCCTGCGCTTGGACCAATCGTGATAAGTGTGGCATTCAAAACAGCGCGATTCCGCGTGCGCCGGGCCAGGAGCGTGGCAGGTCTGGCAAACGGCGATGCCCGGGATGAGAATGTCGCTGGATTCCGTGCTGGTGAGAGATTTCTGGTGACAACTTGCGCAAGCGAAACCGCGGTGAGCGTCGTGATCAAAATTTGAATGCGGCAGCCACTTTACCGTAATTCTTGCAGGCGCGATTTCCGGCAAGCCATTTTCCCCGCCTGCGAATGAAAGCGTGTGGCACTGCTTGCACGTTTTTCGCCACAGCAAATCTTCGGAAGCGGCGGTTCGTTCCGCGATCCATTGGGCAGGCGTAAGAACGCGGACTTCCGGCGGAAAAGGCTTGCCGGTCAAATCGCGGCTCGGGTCGCGCGCGACGCGGACTTCCGACGGGTGCGCCGCGATGTACGCAGCGAATTTCTTCACCAGAAATGCGTGAATGACTTCCGGTTTATCGTGCGGCACGCCCTCGTCGAAACGCTTGTCGAACGTAAGAAGATGACAGCGGGCGCAAGCGGTCGCGAATCTTGGTGGGGCCATGAGTTCTCGGCCGGTTGCCGGGCGGGGCGGGGAATTGCCGGACGAAGTAACGAGCAGAAGCACTTCTTTGTCCGTATAAGAAGGCTTGGCGGGAACGTACTCGGCGTCGGCGTAGGTCCACGAGGCTTTTGCGGCAGAAGCGCGATGGCAGTCGGAACAATCGAGTTGGACAACTGGGCCATTGGGTCCAACGCGAATCGGCTTCATGTGAATCCCATGATTAAGCTTGATCGTCCCCGGGTCCGTGGCGGCAACTCCTGATACAGAACGCAGCGCGGCGAATTCAGGATGGCCGTCCTCAAAGGTTCGAATGTGCGCCGCAAAATGAGCTGGATTGGCAGGAGATTGTAAGTCGGAATGACATGATGCGCAGGCTTGATTGCTGGCCGCCACGAGATTGACGCGGCCACCATGCTCGACATGGCACTCCGCGCATGCAAGCCGTGGTTGCACGTCGGGGTGGTGTGCCGGGCCGTCATGGCAAGAGAGGCACGCGGTATCAGAAAAGCTCGCCGAAAACGCGCCAGCCTTTTGTACGTGGCAAGCGGCGCACTGCTTTTCAAAGACGGCGTGCGGTTCGCTGAGCCGCCCACTCGAGTAAACGCGAGGGTCGTGCGAAATAAAATGAGAAGCAATCCAGAGCAACGCGACGCCTGGAGCAAGGACGCTAAGCCAGAATTTAGCGCGCTTGAACGGCGTGGGCCGCTTGAAATAATTGAGGTCAATGCGCTGTGCCAGCTTCTTGGTTGTGCGAGTGCGAGGCAAGAGTCACCTAGTACCGCAAGGCCATCACGGCGTGGACCGCGCCGAGCAAGATCAAGGCAACAGAAAGCGGGATGTGGACGAGAAGCCAGGCGTGCAGCCAGCGATGGAGACGCTCCTGACGCGTAAGCTGGCGCGCTTCGTCGCAAATGTCCTCGAGATCAGCGAGCGTTGCGTGAGCTTCCGGAGGCAACAGAGTCTTGAGAGCGGCGAACGCGCTATGTGCGTGGTCCGCCTCCGTGAGACGCGCGCCCCGATGCCTGGGATGCTCGAGAAAGGGACGCAATTCGTTGAAATAGAAGCGGCGCAGCGGGGCCGAATGCTCCTCCGTGAGAAGAAGAATTTCCGGAGCGCTGGCAACGGCAGCGCTCGCTCCCGCTCTGACGGACGCGGAAGTGCGCAGAGAGACAGAAGCAACCGCAATGGGTCGCAGCGCAGAGAATCCTCCAGCGCGCTGGGAATCTTCTTCGGAATGCTTCGCAAGTCCGAGAGGACCGCAGAGTGTTTCGATTGCGCGCGCGGCTTCGTCGCGCAACAGCCGGCGGACATTGGAGATTTCGTCGTAAATGGTTTCGAGCGGAACATCGGCGGTCATGATGCGCGGCAGAACATTTTGCAGCGCGGCGCCGTAGAGGCCGCTGCCCACGGTCAAGATGAGCAGCCACATGAGAATTTGCGTCAGTGTTCCGCCGAAATGAAAACCTCCATGAAAAAGAATGACCGGCAGTGCGAGAAGGCCGAGCCACAGGTGCCCGCGCATCCAGGCTTGTGCGCGGCCCAGCCGCCACGTCGGTACGCGTTTTCGCGCGCCGAGCAGCGCTGCAAAAAGCATGAAGGCGAATCCGAGAATGCCGAAGAACAGTCCGATCGCGCTTCCCCCTCGCGGGCCTTCGGGCGCAGTCAGTGCGTAGGGAATGTAGATGGCCACACAAATTGCCAGGATCGCTGCGGAAGCGATGGCCCAGGAGCGATGCGTGCGATCCATAACCATGGCTATTTCAACGCACCTTGGGCGAGGATTTCCGCGAAAAATTGCCGCGGGTCAACGCGATGAGCGGCATCGTGGGGACACGCATACACGCAGCTCGGCTCCTTCAGATGCGTGCACAGGTCGCAGGAAGTCGCTTTTTGCTTGAGAACGGCTTTCTTGCGCCCAGGTTGATCCGCATCATCCGCCATCACTTCGAATGGATGCAGGTTGATGTTGCCGTAAGGACAATTTCGAGCGCACAGTCCGCAGCCGATGCACCAATCCTCGATGATCACTTCGAGGGAATTTCGTCGGCGAATCGCGCCTACGGGACACCCGACCATGCACAGCGGATCGCGGCACTGCCGGCAACTCGTGGCCACAAGAAACTGATCGAAGCGCAGCCCCTCGCGAACCAGCCGCGTCACGCCTTCGTGCGCATCGGCGCAGGCGTTGACGCACGCGTCGCAGCGCGTGCAATTCTTCAGATCCAGCACGAGCAAACTTTGCGCCTCCATCAGTCCTTGCGAGAGAAACTGATCAATCGGCACGCTGTGAACCATCTGCACGCGCTGCTGGTTGGCGGAGCGGCGCTCCTCGGCAACGGCTTCAAGGCCCGCGCGCACGCTGGGAAATGTTTCAATCATTTGCAGGAAATCTTCCGCGGAAATACGAACGAGCTCGACGTGATCGAGGGCCGTGCACGTCGCCGTTCGAACTCCGCCGCCGAGCAGCCCGATCTCCCCAAAATAATCGCCTCGCGAAAGATACGCGAGGACCAGCTCGCCGCCGGGGTAACTTTCGGAAATTTTCACGAACCCGATGCGCACGAGGTAAAAACTGTCTGCTGGATCGCCCTGTCGCGCAATCGCCTGCCCGGGCGCGAAGCGCAGCAGCTCGACGTTTTCTTTCAACCGCTCGATGAAATCGGGGGATAGATCCGCGAACATGGGCACGCCGCGAAGATGATTCTCAAGCGCGCGTCGTCGGTAATTCTGGTCTATCTGCGCGCGAAAAGTTTTGTTCTTCATCATGATGTCGAGGACG
>DATJAD010000166.1:0-17382 GCA_035516615.1 Candidatus Acidiferrum sp. | reverse complement strand
GGGAGACGTTGGTCACCCAGAACCAGGGCTTGCCGGCTACCGGGTGGTTTTTTACCGGCGTCGCGGTCTCCGTTCCCGGAACGGCCTGCGCGTCGGGCGGCGTTCCGGGCCAGAGTGCAATTTGCGTATGACCCGGTGACGGCTGCCAGACGGCCGTTTGCGCGGACACTTCCGCGGCCGCAAATGCCAGGAGGACTCCAAACAGCAAAGCCTTCTTCATGATTCCCCCATTCCCTTTGGGATGCAGGTCTTCCGTTAGCACGCGGATCGCGCGCAGGGCAGAAACAGGTTCTGCGCAAACCCTTCCTTTACGAATCGGTGTCCACAAAATGCACAAGCAGTTGCTCAAAAATCCCAGTAACGACTTGCTCTGTCAAGACGCTTCCGTCTTCGGCTACGATACGGGAATGGCGGAGAAACGATCGCTGGGGATGAGGGCGTTTCTAGGGGCAAGCTTCTTTGGAGCAGTGCTGGCCGCGGCAGTGTGCCTTTCCGCGTGGTCCTTCGAGTTTTGGGAAGGATGGATCTTCCTGGGCGTGTTCATGGCATTGAACGCGGGGATCACGATCTATTTCTTGAAGAAGGATCCGGCGCTGATCGAGCGGCGAATGAAGCGCGGTCCGCGAGACGAAAAGGAAAAGAGCCAGAAGCTCATCCAACGTTTGATCATCACGGCTTTCGTCGCCTTGGTTCTGTTCCCCGGATTCGACCACCGGTTCGGATGGTCGCGCCTGCCGGTTTGGGCGGTGGCGGCCGGAGATGCGCTTGTGGCGCTGGGAATGGTGTTGGTGTTTTTCGTTTTCCGGGAGAACAGCTTCGCGGCGTCGGTGATTCAGGTGGATGCGGGACAATCGGTGGTTTCCAGCGGGCCGTATCAGTACGTGAGGCACCCCATGTACTCGGGAGTGCTGGTGACGATGCTGGGAGTGCCGCTGGCGCTCGGATCGCTCTGGGGGATGCTATTGTACATCCCGATGGTGCCGCTCATTATCTGGAGGCTGACGGATGAGGAAAAATTCTTGAGAAAGAATCTAACGGGCTACGAAGAGTACCGAATGAAGACACGATATCGGCTCGTTCCCGGAGCTTTTTGAATGGGACGCAGAAGACACGAAGTTGCTTGCGCGAGAGCGTCGCAGCACACCACGAGAATACCAACGAGCTAGCGGGAAGATTCCTGGTAAAGGCCGAGGAGATTGCCTGCGGGATCGAAAAACCAGGCGTAAGCGTCGCCATTGGGGCTGATGGGAGTGAACGGTTTGGCGACTTTGCCGCCGGCGGCGGTGATTTTCTTGAAGGTGTCCTCGATGCTGTCCACCATGATGGAAGTGACGAGACCGGCTTCGCGAGAGGGCGGACGTCCGGTGACCCACATGCCGCTGACGTAACCGGTGGCGTCGTCGAAAGCGGGCGCGCCATCGCCGTGATGGCGGATTTGCCAGCCGAAGACCTGAGAATAGAAACGAGAGGAGGATTCGGGATCGGTGGCGGGAATTTCGAGATAGCAGATTTTGCCGTTGGGCATGGGGGCCATCCTTTCCGCGCGGAGACCGAGAAACAGATTATGGCACCGGAAACGAAAGAGGAAAGAAAAAACCTGCCGGGCTGAAGCCCGGCACTGACACCATCGTTATAAAGCGAAGATCAGGCGTGGTTGTGACGGGCGCGGCGCTGGAAGCGGCGGCGCTCGGCGGCCCAGTCCACGAAGGATTGCAACTGTTTGCGATATTTCCAGCTGAGGCGGAGGAATTTGGAAGCGGTCATGTGGTCCGCTTCCTTGCCGAGAAAAGTCTCGAAGCGCCAGCGGAGGTACGGGCTGTTCCAGGGCGTGAAGCGGTAGCCTCGCGCGACGATCCAGTAGTAGCGCAATGTGTTCCACATAATCCCACGCAAAGCGGACGAACGTTCGGGGATACGGGCGTCCTAGCTAAAAACGTTACTCCTTTCCAGTTCCTGGTTGGTACGCCCGGCTGTGCAGGCAAGTACAAACCTTAAAAGTCATTCCATGGGCGCAGATAGGTGTTCGTGGACCAAAAGCCAACGGGAGCCCCGCCTCTCCCAGATGCCGGTATAGCGAATCTGTGTTTCGGTGGCTTTACCGTCCTTTGTTTTTTCAGAGAAATGCATGGAGACGGTGGTCCAGGCAATGTTGCCGCGGCGAACGACTTTGAGGTCCTTGCCCGCGGTTAGCTTGCCGCTCTCGAAATTGGAGTTGAAGAATTCCTTCTGAACGCCTTCATGGTACTGCTTCCAGCCATGGTAGGAAAACGGAGCGAGGTCGTAGAAGACGAGGTCGGCGTCCTTGGCGTAGAAACGAGCGGGAGCGTCGGCGCTGCCGGAGCTCCAAGCGGCGCAATAGGCGTCGGTGAGCTTGCGGAAGGTGGCGTCGTCTGAAGCTTTCTGTTCGGCGCGAGCCGCGGCGAAGGTGAGCAGCGCACCGCCAAGAGCCATGGCAACGTAGAGAAGCCAACGCCAGCGTTCCTTCCTGGCGGCAGAGACGCCCGTGCGTCGCGGAGTCATCCCAAGATCCTCCTCGCAAGCCAACTTGAAGTAATGGGAAGCGATCGTTCTGTGGGCGATACGGTAGTCCGACCAGTGGAAAATTTCAAGGGGGGAACGCGGAAATTTAGGGAGATTTTGGGTTTGGGGACCGGCGCACGGGGGCAATGTCCTTCGCCAGATACCCCAGGGAACCCGGCGTTCGCCGGTATGGGAGGACGGCTTGCCGAATAGCTCGTGTGCTGTCAATGAGGTACGGCTAGTCTGGTCCCGTTTTGAAGGCAATTCCGAGGCTGGAGGGCGAAATGGTAGCGGAGAGAAGAGCAGCGTCGGGACAGAGTCAAGCGCTGGGAAAGGGGTTGGTGGTTATGGGAACGATCTTCTTTGCGGGAGAAGTTCTTTACGGGCTGGGGCAAATGGCGAGGACATGGGAGATCTTCCGGCACCTGGGATGGCTGGCAGCGGCCGGGATGGAACTGTTGCGCGTGGTGAACGGGATCGCGTGGAATCACACGGCAATGCTCGCAGGTTCGGTGGATGTGTTGGTATTATGCTGGCCGTTGGCGCTGGTGGCGGCGGGCACGAAGCTTATGAGGAATGCGGCGCGGGAGAGGAATTGAGGGCAAGCGAATGTCGTTCGAGCAAGACATCAAGGATCGCGTAAACGACCAAATTGACGCAAAGATGCGCGGGCGCGCGAATTGGCGGGGAGGCCGCGGCGACGGCGGGTGGCGCGCTATTTGGGGCGGCTTGCTGATCGTGGTGGGAACGCTGATCCTGCTGGACCACTTCGGAATTGTTTATGCGGACAAGTTTTGGAAATTCTGGCCGCTCATCGTTGTGTTCATTGGGCTAAGAAAAATGTTCTCCTGCGGCCAGAGGGCCTGGGGCGCATTTGTTATGTTCCTGGGTGTGCTGCTCCAGCTGGATCAATTGGGGATAGCGCACTTTCACTGGGGAGACATCTGGCCGGCAGTGCTGATTGCGGCGGGCATCTTCATGATCTGGGGATCCTTCGAAGCGCGGAAGTACTTGCCGGACTGGGGAAAGAGGGGAGGCGATCCGCGAACGACGTTGAATGAACACGTGATTTTCGGGGGAGTGGAAAAGCGGGTGAACACAAAGAATTTTCAGGGGGGGCAATTGGAGTCCATTTTCGGCGGAATCGAGATTGATTTGAGAGACGCGGAGATGGAAGGAGACGAGGCGGTGCTCGTGGCGAATGCGGTCTTCGGCGGAATCGAGATTCGTGTGCCGGACACGTGGTTTGTTGCGTCGGAGGGACAGGGGATCTTCGGGGGATTCACGGATTCGACGCACTTCCGCGGAGTGAGCGACTCCAGCACCCCGCACAAGAAAACGCTGGTTGTGAGAGGCTCGTCTGTTTTTGGCGGGGTGGAAATCCGGAACTGAAATCACATGATCCATCCCATTCTTGCGAAGCGCCGCAATTTGGCATTGTACCTGGCGGCATGGGCGCCGATTGTGGCGCTGATGGTTTACCTGATCGGCGCTTCGAAACGCGTGAGCTGGTTCGAAGCCACCGTGGTGGTTTTGATCCTGTGCACGGTGTATCAGTTTGTGTGTCTATCGGCGTGGTATTCCTGCCGCATGACGCCCATCGAAGGGACTTCGCTTTCGCGGATCTGGCTGACTCACAGCACAGCGGCGGTGGTGCTGAGCTTCCTATGGATGGAGCTGGCCCGCGGAGTGACTTACGCGCTTTCGCGGTTGCCAAGTTTTGCCGGCCTGGACGAGCGCTTCAATACACAGCTTCCGCTGGTCTTCGGGGCTGGGATTTTGCTGTATTTACTCGCGGTGGCTTCCCACTATGTGGTGCTGGCGGTGGCGGCTTCGCATGAGGCGGAAGCGCGTGCGCTGGAAACGAGCGTACTGGCGCGGGACGCGGAATTGAAGGCGCTGAAGGCGCAGATCAATCCGCACTTTTTGTTCAACAGCCTGAATTCGATCAGCGCATTGACGAGTATTGATCCGGGCCGGGCACGGGAGATGTGCCTGCTCCTGGCGGATTTTCTGCGCACTACGTTGAAGCTGGGCGAGAAGGTGCAGATTCCGCTTTCCGAAGAGCTGGGACTGCTGGAAAGATTCCTAGCAATCGAGAAGGTGCGGTTTGGGACAAGGCTGAACACGGAAATGAAAATTGAGGATAACGCGATGCGCTGCCTGGTTCCCACGCTGCTGCTGCAGCCGCTGGTGGAGAACGCGGTGGGGCACGGGATCGCGAAATTGACGGATGGTGGCGTTGTGAAGTTGACAGCAGCGAATCACAGCGGGCGGCTGGCGATCGTGGTGGAAAACTCGATGGATCCGGACGCGCCGCCCTCGCGAAAGGGCGGAGTGGGATTGAGGAACGTGCAAGAACGGCTGGAAGCGCGCTACGGAAAAGAGGCGAGCTTGCGGGCGACGGCCGACGAAGATGTGTTTCGAGTGAATCTGACGATGCCGGCGGAGGTCGAGGAGAAATTGTGAGCAAAGCGCAGAGCAAAAAATTGCGGGCGCTGATCGTGGATGACGAAGAACTGGCGCGGCACGTGATCCGCGAACTTGTGGAGGCGCATCCCGAGTTCGAGGTAGTTGGGGAATGCGCGAACGGATTCGAGGCGGTGAAGGCGGTTGCTGAACTCAAGCCGGACCTGATGTTTCTGGACGTGCAAATGCCGAAGCTGACTGGATTCGACGTGCTGGAATTGATCGGGCCAGAGGTTGCTGTGATTTTTGCGACGGCATACGACGAATTTGCGATGAAGGCCTTTGAAGTGCACGCCGTGGATTATTTGCTTAAGCCGGTGGGCAAGGAAAGATTCGACGCGGCGCTGGAGCGAGCGAAGAGCAGGATTGGGGAGAAAAAGCCGAGCGCGACGGAGCTCTCCGCGGCGGCGAGACCGGCGGGGCAATTCGCTGAGCGGCTAGTGGTAAAAGACGGAACTAAAGTGACGCTGATTCCCGTGGCGAAACTGGACTATGCCGAAGCGCAGGACGATTACGTTGCGCTGGCCAGCGAAGGCAAGAAGCATTTGAAACAACAGACGATCGCGAGCCTGGAGGCGTCACTCGATCCAAAAAACTTTGTGAGGATTCACCGGTCGTATCTGGTGAATCTCGAACGGGTGGTACGAATAGAGCCTTACGGGAAAGAGAGCCGGCTGGCGATTCTGGCAAACGGGGTGCGATTGCCGGTAAGCCGGACAGGGTATGCGAGATTGAAAGCGCTACTGGACGAGCGGGGATGAGAAAACTACGGGGCGGCTAGGCGGCGGACCCAGATGCGAGAAGTGGCGGGCTTGCCGAGATGGATGGTGCGGCCAGCGGCGCGGAGGGTCATGGTCTCGTCGTATTCGTGCTTCTGAACTTTGACGTTGGAACCGGGACGGAGCTGGAGATTTTCCAGGAATTCCAGGAACTTCGGATCTTTTTCATATACGCAGATAATCTCCGCCTCGTCTCGCGCACGCAGGTTGGATAGAAGTACCGCTCCATCCTTGCGTAACTGAGCGAGTCCTCCGCGAAGAGGCACGCCGTGCGGGCAACTCTTCTTGCCGCTGAAGCGCTTGACGAGCAGCGCTTCTACCTCGGGAGAGATGGCGTGCTCGAGGCGCTCGGCTTCGCCGTGGGCTTTGGCCCAGGAGAGGCCGATGACTTCCGTCAAGAGCATCTCAGCAAGTTGATGGCGGAGGGCCATACGCTGGGCGATGTGGCGGCCTTTCGCGGTGAGGTCAATGCGGCCGGAACTGTGCGCGCGAACGAGACCGTCGCGGGTCATGCGCTTCAGGGCGGCGGTGACGGCGGGAGGAGTGACGTCCAATTCCTCGGCCAGGCGAGCGCTGATGGGAACATGGTTCTCCTCGAGCATTTCCCAAATGGCCTTCAGATAGTCTTCCTGTGAGACGCTGGTTTTATCGCGCTTCAAGAAATCCCTCACTCCATGCGGTGACCCTGAGCATTCAAGCCCCGCCGTTCGATTCTGAGCCGGGCTGCAAGGTCCTCAATGCGTTCGGCAATCTCATCGAAGATTCTCTGATAAACCGCCGGATCCGCACCATAGGGATCTTCAACATTCCAGTCCACGACTTTTTCAGATGGGCTAAAAGCGCGTTGCTTCTGCTGGCCGGACATGTTGACTACAATATCCGCGGCATTCCAGAGATCCGTAGTGACCGGCTTGGAGGAGAGGCCGTGTGTCGGACAACCGTTCTGTTGCAGAGTGCGGATGGTCAACTCGGCGACGAAACCCAGAGGGAAAAGGCCGGCACTCGAAGGCTCGATGACATCGAAAGCGTCTCGATGGGAAATGGACTCGGCCATGGGGCTGCGACAGGAATTGCCGATGCAGACAAACAAAACGCGAAGTTTGGGAGGGGCAGACATCGCGCGATCCATCACAAATCAGAATACCGCAAAAGAGTGCAACGCGCCGCTCCGCGGGGAAAAATGTCCTCCGCCTACGGATTCAAGGCACAGTTGACGCTTGTGGAACACGCTGGCGCGCAAGAGCGAGGAAACGTTCGTGGACAGTGGAATCCGAAGTCAGCTCGGGATGGAACGTCGCGGCTATGATGTTGCCCTTTTGAACGAGCACGGGATGGCCGCCGTATTCGGCCAGAACTTCGACACCGGGGCCGACGCGCTCAATCATGGGGGCGCGGATGAAGACCATTTCCATTGGGTGGGAAGTCAGTTTGGAGTCGCCGAAGAAGACGTCGCTCGCCAACTGGCGGCCAAAAGCATTGCGAAGAACGGTCATGTCCAGAAGGCCGAGGGAGGATTGTTGCGGGTGCTTTACTTCGGTCGCGAGAAGAATCGCACCCGCGCAAGTCCCGAAAATCGCGCCTCCCTCCGCGGCGAATTTGCGCGCGGCGTCAAAGAGGCCTCCTTCCTGAAGAAATTGGAGTTGCGTAGTGCTTTCGCCGCCGGGGAGAATGAGGCCGTCACAGCCCTCAAGCTGCGCAGGCGTGCGAATATCGACCGGTTCGGCGCCGAGTTCACGCAGCATTGCCGCATGAGCAGCGAAATCACCCTGGACAGCGAGAATTCCGATTTTCAATGCAAGTCGCTCCTGACGAGTCCGCCGTCGCGGCAAGGTGCACCGTGCTATGACGCAACGCCAAGCTCACTACCAGCCGCGTGTGGAGAGAAGATCCTTTTCCTCCAACTGCCGGACGTCAATACCCTTCATCGGTTCTCCGAGTTCCTCGAGGGCTTCGAGAACAGCCTTGGGATCCTGGAAATGAGTGGTGGCTTTCACGATGGCCTTGGCGCGCGCCTCGGGATCGCTGGACTTAAAAATGCCGGAACCGACAAAGACGGCTTCCGCGCCGAGATGGCGGACCAGCGCGGCGTCTGCGGGAGTGGCGATGCCGCCCGCGGAGAAATTCGGAACGGGGAGCTTTCCGGTTTTGGCGATCTGGCGAATCAGGTCGAGCGGAGCGCCCAGTTCCTTGGCTTCGCGCATCAATTCGTCGTCGCGCATGGTGGTGAGCTTTTTCATCTGGCTGACGATCGCGCGCATGTGGCGAACAGCTTCCACGACATTGCCGGAACCTGCTTCGCCCTTGGTGCGAATCATCGCCGCGCCTTCGGCGATGCGGCGAAGCGCTTCGCCAAGATTGCGCGCGCCGCAGACGAAGGGCACGCGGAAATCATGCTTCCAAATGTGGTTTTCTTCGTCCGCAGGGGTAAGCACTTCACTCTCGTCAATAAAGTCCACTTCCAGTGCTTGCAGGACTTCCGCTTCGCTGAAATGGCCGATGCGGACTTTGGCCATGACGGGGATGGTCACGGTGTCCATGATTTCGCGAATGACTTTGATGGAAGCCATACGCGCCACGCCGCCTTCCTTGCGAATATCGGAGGGAACGCGTTCGAGCGCCATAACGGCGCAAGCGCCAGCTTTCTCCGCAATTTTAGCTTGCTCCGCGGTGGTGACGTCCATGATGACGCCGCCTTTGAGCATTTCGGCGAGGCCAACTTTCACCCGCCATTCGTTTGTGCTGCTGCCAGAGTTGGCGTTACCGCTGCCATTCACTTTCTTTGCGTCCATGACGTTCTCTCCTAAATGAACAAACTCCAGAACCGAAACTCTTTCCCAAAGCGCCTAGGAAGCCGCGCGATGTTCGCCGATCACGACAAAACGTCCGCGGCCACGAGCGAGCAGATTGCCCAGGGTGTCACGAATCTCGCCGACACGAAAACGGTTTCTGCCCTGCTCGTCTTCCTGCCAGCCGGCGACGAGGATTTCGGCGTCCACGGGGACCGGCTTTTTGTACTCGATGGTCATTTCCGCGGTGACCGCCCGCTCACCGTTCAGCTTGGAAATTTTCCCCATGACTTCGTCGAGCAGCACAGCAATAATTCCTCCATGCGCGAATCCAGCGCCACCTGCGTAATTCTTGCCCAGAACGAAGCGGCCCTGGACGCGCCGTTCGTCCACATCGAGATCGAAAGCCAGTTTCATGCCCGCGTCATTCGCGGCACCGCAGCCGAAGCAGTGATTCTCCGGCCTGGGCTCGAGTTTGAGCGTCGTTCCCATTCGTTCAGACGAGAGCGACGCGGCTGCGTTCCGCGCGGCGAACACCCCGCTGGCGTTTGCGCATTTCGACGCGCAGAAGCTCCGCGAGAGTGGCCGTGCCACGGGCAATCTGCTTTTCGTCCAGATTGGCGAAGCCAAGACGCAACGTATTCGGCAGCGGACCTTGGACGTAAAAATAGCGGCCGGGTGCAAAAATCACTCCGCGTTCCTTGGCGTGAATGAGGAGTTCGCTGGCATCAAAGCCGGGCGGAAGCTCGAGCCAAAGGCACATGCCTCCTTCGGGACGAGTCCAGCGCGTGCCTTCCGGCATGTGGCGGCGAAGCGCTTCGTCCAGGGCGTGGAGGCGAGACGCATAGACCTTGCGCATTTTCGCGAGGTGTTTGGTGAACAGGCCGCGGCGGAGAAATTCGGCGAGCGTGGCTTGAGCGAGTTGGTCCGTGTGCAGATCGGTGGTTTGTTTTACCTGGCGAAGGCGTTCGATGGCCGCGGGGGGCGCGACGATCCAACCTACGCGCAGGCCGGGAAAAGCCACCTTCGCGAAACTGTCAATGTGGATGACGAGATTCGAGCGGTCTAGCTGTTTGAGCGAAGGGATGCGCTCCTCGCGTGCGTGCAGGCGGGCGTAGATATGGTCTTCGACCACGGGGACCTGATAGCGAGCCGCCAGTTCCAGAACCTTACGGCGCGAAGCCAGCGGCAAGGAAGTGCCCGTGGGATTCTGAAAATCCGGAGTGAGCACGATGAGCTTGATGCGATTCGCAGCCAGTGTGGCTTCGAGCGCCTCAAGATCGAGGCCCAGAGCCTTGTCAGGTTCGGCTTGCGTACGGACCGGAACGCCGAGGCAGCGGGCGCGAGCGCCGTTGAAGATGGCTACGGCGCCGGGATAAGCGGGATTTTCGAGGATCACCGAATCGCCTGGACGAACGAAGGCTTTGCTGATGAGATCCAGCGCCTGCTGGCAGCCGTCGGTGATCAAAAGATTCTCGTCTTTCGCCGCGATACCCTCGCCGCGGAGGAGTTCGAGCAAAGCTTCCTTGAGCGGGGGATAACCATCGGAGGGCCCAAGGCTCAAGACCTCCTTGGCTTCGCGTCGCAGCGCTGCGTTGACGCACATTTGCAACTCGTCCACGGGAAAATATTCTTCTGCGGGACACGCCATGACGAAGGAGAGCGCATCCTCAGGGGCGCTGGCGGTAAGACGGCTCAGGATTTCCTCGCCGCGTTCGTCCGCGAAAAGCAATTCCCAGCGAATCCGCTCCGCGCCATTTGGAATGGCCGGAGGTGGAGGGGAAAGCTTCAAACCGTTGCCATTGCCCTTGATGAAGGTGCCGCGGCCCACGTGGCCCTGGATCAGGCCTTCGGATTCGAGCTCGGCATAAGCGTTGGCCACGGTCGTGCGGTGAATGCCGAGGAGGGTCGCCAGCTCTCGGCTGGCGGGGATGCGGTCGCCGGGACGCAAGTCGCCAGCATGGACGAGCGCGCGTAGCTGGTCGCGAAGCTGAACGTACAAGGGAACGTGGCTTTGCGGCTGAAGATGTAGAGGCAGCATTGTCTCCTACCTAAAGCCAATTTTACCAGAGATTGGCCTGTTGCAAGAGCCAATTTGTCTTTTTGCAGGAAGGAGAACGGCCGGGGGTCAGTTAGCGCCGGAATCGAGCGTTGGAGTCTCCGTGGAATCGCCGGGGTGCAGCGGGGCGGCGCAGAGCCTCGCGAAGTCGTTATCGTCGCACTGGTAAATCGCGGTGAGCGGAGGGTCCGAATCCTGAATGACGTAATCGCCACTGGCCATGGCTTCGGCGGCGTCGGAATAGGCGGTGACAATGGAACTTCCCGGGTGAACGCGGATGCGAAATTGGCCCGAAGCAGGCTCGTAATTGGAATAGCTGAAGCAATGGCCCACGCAGGCGCGCTCGACGACGTGGAAAATGAATTCGATGCGCCAGTCATCAGGCGGATTGACGAAGGGAATGACGCGAGTACCGAAGGGGAGCGATGCGGCTACCAGCTGGGCGTTTGCTTCGACGCGATTGAGGGTGCCGGTGTCCTGGTAGAGAAAAGCGAAGAAGGCGGTAGCGCAAACAAGAAATCCGGCAAAGATCCATTTCCTTGGGCGCGCGCAGTTGAGCACCGCCAAGCCGAGAATCGCGGAGATGGCCGTCAGGCGGGAGACAATCAAGCCAATCCAGCCGGCGTAGAGGCCGCTGTGAAGATTCTCCGGGAGCAAAGTGGTTGCACAGAAGGCGAGGGCATAAAGCTCGAGGGGCAAACGGTAGGAGTGCGAGCCCACTTCCCTTCCCTGGAGGCGGCGTGCGGCATCCACTGCGAAGCAGAGGATGCCCCAAGCGAGCGCGCCGTAGGAGAGAAGCGCGTAGCGGTGGCCGAAAAGGATGAGTTGGTCGGAGCCGTTGCGCAAATAGAAAGGCATGTCCGGCCAGCTAGCGGAAAACGCGGGGTGGTGCAAGACGAAAAGATGAATGCCGAAGAGGAAGACTACTGCCAAGATCGGGAGTGGCAGGCGCCAATGCTTTGGAACAATGCGCCAGAAGAAAACATAAACGAGCGTGCCGGCCATCCAAAGAAAGCCGATGGGATGAGCCATGAAGGCGAGGGCCGCAAGGGGCGCGGCGCAAAACCAGTTCGCGATGCCGCCCCGCCAAAGAACGGCCAGAACACAACAGGCGAGGCCGAGCGAGAGCCAATAGTTGATGAATCCCATGCTGAAGCTATAGCCGTAGGTGAGCATGGCGATGCAGGGGGTGAGGAACCAGGGAGGCTGGCGCGAGATTATGGCGAGGAAAGAGAAGACTCCCCAAAAGAAGATCAAGGCTCCGATGGAAATGAGGGTCTTCTCCGCGGCGTGAAGGCCGATAAGATTTCCCAGGTGGAAAAGCGCCAAATCAAACAGAACATTGTTCGACTGATGGACGACGTAAAGTCCGGGCGCCTGCCCCCTGGCAATGAGTTGCGCGAGCCAGGCGTTATAGGTATGGCTGGCGAGGTCGCCGGCTTCGATCTGGCGGTGCCAGAAGCAGGGAATCAAAACCAGCAGGGAAAGAATGAGAACGGCGACGGGGCGAGCGCGGCAGAAGCTCGCCGCGTCGAGAATGACGAGTTTGCGCATTGGCTCGCGTGGAGTTTGCTTTTGCATTCTCGATGGTGTGTCCGCAGCATTCTACACGGTTGGCCGCAGAGCGAGGCGAGCGGTACTGCGGGGACAATGTGGTACATTCTGGCGGGGCAATACCGGCGGGAGCCGGCCCTGACTTGATCTTCAAGGAGGAAAGATGAGAGCGAACGCACGGCCTGGAGAAATTCGCAGAGGAGGAAGGCGGCCGTGGCGCTTGCTGGCCGCGTTGGTTCTCGTTGGCTGTGCGAGTGTCCTCAAGGCGGCTCCCGGGCCGCAGGAAGGCGCCAAATGCCCGCCGACTGCGCGCGTGGACGACGTCAAGGACATCTACGGTTCCACCATCGTTGCCGACCCTTACCGCTGGCTCGAGGATCAAAACAGCCCGGAGACGCGCGCGTGGATCGGCAAGGAACAAAAGTGCACGGAAGCGGCGCTTTCCGGTTTGCCCGGCAGGGCGCAATTAGGCACCAGGCTTTCGGAACTCCTGCATACAGATACATTCCAACTGCCGACGGAGCGGGGCGGGCGGTATTTCTTCATGAAACGTGGCGCCGACCAGGACTTGTCGCAAATCTATGTGCGCATGGGGGCGGAAGGAAAAGACGAGTTGCTCGTGGATCCCCTGCCGATGAGCAAAGACCATTCGACGAGCGTGACCATTGAAGGCGTCAGCCATGACGGGAAATTGCTTTTTTATGGGATTCGACAGGGCGGCCAGGATGAAGTCACCGTGCACGTTCTAAACGTCGATTCTCGCAAGGAACTGTCCGATCAGTTTCCGCGGGCAACGTATTTTGGAGTCGAGCCCACCCCGGACGGGAAGGGCGTATATTACTCGCGCACGACAGAAGAAGGGCCGCGAGTTTTCTACCATGAAATGGGCACAGAGACTGGCAGCGACAAGATGATTTACGGGCAGGGCCTAGGAAAAGACAAAATCCTTGCAGTGGAGCTCTCCGAGGACGGGAAATATCTTCTCTATTACATCGGTTTTGGGTCCAGCGGAAAATCAGACATCTACGTTCACAATTTGCGCGAGCGAGGTCCTGTTGTTCCGGTCGTGGAGGGAATCGACGCGAACTTCTACCCGGACATGGGGAAAAACGAGCTGTATTTGCTCACGAACTGGAAGGCGCCCCAATGGCATGTCTATGCCGTGAGCATGAAAGATCCGGCGCGCGATCACTGGAGGGAGTTTGTTCCAGAATCGAAAGATCGCCTGGAAGGCTTCCGCGCCGCGGGAGATAAATTCGTTGCGCTTTACGTCAAGGACGCCACATCGGAGATGAAGATTCTGGATGCCAACGGCAGGGGCGAAACAGAAGTGAAGCTGCCTTCGCTGGGCAGCGTCCAGGGCATTGAGGCGAGATGGTCCAGCCCCGAAATTTTTTACAATTTCGAGACGTTCAATGCGCCGCAGACGATCTTTCGCTATGACGCAAAGAGTGGCACGAGCTCGGTCTGGGCGGCGACGAAAGCACCGTTTGACGCCGGCGCCTTCGAAGTCGAGCAGGTGTGGTACACGTCAAAAGACAAAACGCGCGTGCCGATGTTTCTGTTTTACCGCAAAGGCCTCAAGAAGGATGGGACAAATCCCGTCATCCTGACAGGGTACGGCGGTTTTGACGTGAACGAGACGCCTTCTTATTCGGCCATGTTCCTCTTGTGGGCGGAGCACGGTGGAATCCTTGCCCGGGCCAACATGCGCGGAGGCGGAGAATTCGGGGAGCAATGGCATCGAGACGGCATGCTTGGAAAGAAACAAAATGTCTTCGACGATTTCATCGGCGCGGCCGAGTATCTGATCGCCAACAAGTATACAAGTCCGGAAAAGCTGGCGATTTACGGCAACAGCAACGGAGGCCTTCTTGTGGGCGCGGCAATGACGCAGAGACCCGATCTTTTCCGGGCGGTGGTGTGCGGTTACCCGCTGCTGGACATGCTTCGCTATCAAAAATTTCTGGACGGCCCGTACTGGGTGCCGGAGTACGGAAGCGCGGAAAATCCCGCGCAGTTCCCTTTTCTCTACGCGTACTCGCCCTATCAACATGTTGTGAAGGGCACGAACTATCCCGCGGTCCTGTTCATCTCCGGTGATGGCGATACGCGTGTCGCACCACTGCACGCGAGAAAGATGACGGCCGAAGTGCAAGCGGACACGGGATCGAGAAATCCCGTGCTTCTTCTTTATGACACGAAGTCCGGCCACTCCGGGGGACGTCCGGTCAATAAAATCGTTGACGAGCAAACGGATATTCTGAGCTTTCTGTCCTGGCAGCTCGGCATGAAGCCCAACTAACGATGGCCGGGTCTACTTGGAGACCTGGTCTTCTCCGAGGCGCTTGAGGCGGTCGCGCAAACGCCGCTGGAGTGGAGTTGGAGTATTGGGATTGAAGGCGACCAGGTACCACAGTGGCTGAGTGCGGTCCTTGCTGAGATACGTGAGCGTCGGAGCGTCGGCGTTCGGATGGCGGGCAACGTTTTCGCGGATTGCTCCGTAAGGATGCTTGGCGAGTTTCTGCAAAGTCTTCGCGCCAGTGCGCGGATGTTCGCTGATCAGCCGCAGCAAGTAATAGTCTTCCTGGGGCGCCTGCTTTGCGAGCTTTTCGAGCATTTCGGGCTTGGCGTCCGCGCTGAGTACCAGGCTGATCTTTTCATCCCAAGCCGTATTGATGTGATTGAGTTCGCGGGTACGCGCGTGAATGAGCTCTTCGAGCATGCGACGCTCGAGTTGGGACCGGGCGATGCCCAGGTCGGTGCCTTCGAGCGAATCCAACACGCGCAGCAAATGCTGGCGCTCTCCGAAGACGATTTGGGAAGTGCGCGTGATTCTTCCCTTCTCCTTTTCCTTGTGCTGCACCAGATCAGAACGTCGCATACGAGGCCAACTCCGTCCCATCCCGTCCCAAGCTGAGCAAGGATTCGGGTGTCGATCTCCACAGGAGCGCCGGATGCCAAAATACGCGCTCGGGCTGGATCAAACGGGATTATGTTCTGCGCGGCGCGTGGGGTAAAGTTGCGCACGGAAACGGTGTGTCCGAAGTGCTACCGTCTGGGGCAAGGGGTGAAGGGATGAGCGCATTTTCCGAATACAGGGATGAGCTGGAACACTACGAACAAATGTTCGGCCGCGAGCGCGGCCGCCTGGCAGTGGCTTTGGACCGCCTGACGAACGCGCTGGTTCTGGTCGGGCAGCACGGAGTTTATTGCACAAGCCAGCGGAACCCGGCGGTGCCTGCCATGGATATTCGCATCATTGCGCAGGAATTGGCGCACGCAAAGGAATTGACACAGTCCGTAATGGAAGAGCTGCGGCAGGCCCGGGAGCAACAGTCCTCGTAACTATCCTTCAACCAAAAATGGATTTGTATGGCGCTCGTGGCCGATGGTGGTGTCCGGGCCGTGTCCCGGATGGACGACGGTATCGTCGGGAAGCTCGAGAATCTTGCTGCGCAGCGAATTCATCATGTCTCTCATTGAGCCCCCCCAGAGATCGGTGCGGCCAATGCTTCCCGCAAAAAGAGTGTCTCCGGCGAACAATTGAGGAGCGGGAACGATAATCTTTCCTCCGTCCGGAGGGAGAAACAGGCACGTGCTGCCCTGCGTATGGCCAGGCGTGTGGAGGACTTGAGCGCGGAGATTGCCCCAGCTCAAGGTGTCCCCCTCGCGAAGATACTGGTGCACCTCGGTCAACTCAGGCAGCGGCACGCCGAGAAACGCGGCTTGCTCTTCCATGGCTTGATAGAGCGGAACGTCCTCACGGTGCATCAATACAGGGGCGCCCGTATATTCGTACATTTTGCGCAGGCCGCCGACGTGATCAATGTGCGCGTGCGTGCTGACAATGGCTTTCACCGTAAGCCTGTGGCGTCCCAGCAGATCCATGATCCGGGTGACTTCGTCGCCGGGATCGAGCACCAGAGCCTCACGAGTGATGGGATCGCCGATGATCGAGCAATTGCATTGCAGCATGCCGACCGGCAAACTGAGGTGAATAAAGGGTGGAGCATTCATTGGTGGTGTGGGCCCGACCTGGTGCATGAAAAAAGTATAGCATCGGCGGACGGACTGGAACGACTGCGTATGAGCACTGTTTGTTAGAATAAAGGCACGAATGAGCCGAGGAATGGCAGCAAGTCACGCGCTCGAAACGCCTCTCGCAGGCCTTCACCGAAATGCAGGCGCAAGACTGGGTGTGTGGTTCGGATGTGCTCTGCCGGATTCCTTCGGCGATTGGCAGGGAGAGTACCGCTGGGCGCGAGAGAGCGTGGTGCTGGTTGACAAGAATTACCGCGCTTATCTTGGCTTCACCGGCCCGGACCGCGTGCGCTACCTCAACGCAATTCTAACGAACAATATCAAAGATCTCGCGGCTGGCCGCGGCATCACTTCGCTTTTTCTGAATCCCCAGGGGCACATCCAGGCTGAGATCGAGACGTATGCGGAAGCCGAGCGCCTTTTCTGCGTTTCCTTTGCCATGATCCGGGAAAGACTCGTTGCGGCGCTGGACAAATACATCATCATGGATGACGTTACGTTGACCGATGAGACTTCCGGCTACGGGACTCTCGCTCTGGAAGGTCCCGACGCGGCGGCAGCGACGGAAGTGCTCTCGGGAGTGAAGCTTACAGATCTCGATGAACTCGGCTTCAAGGATTGCGCGGTAGGCACAATTCCCTGCCGCATCATTCGCCGCTCTCCAGGCGGAGTGCCCGGCGCGGAATTCCTTGTTGCGCAAGACAGTCTTGGTGAATGGTGGCAGCGGCTGCTCGAAGCAGCGAAGAAACACGGCGGCGGCGCAATGGGCTATTTGGCATTGAACTCGCTGCGGCTGGAACAGGGTATTTCGTGGTTCGGTTACGATTTTGGAGAAAAGCAGATTCCCCATGAAGCGGGCTTGCAGGATTCCCACATCAGCTTCACCAAAGGCTGCTACACAGGCCAGGAGATCGTCGAGCGCGTGCGTTCCCGAGGACAAGTGAACCGCGTACGCGTTTCGCTGAAATTTGCAAGCGATGCGGTGCCGGAAGCAGGAACGCCTCTGCTCGACGAAGGGAGAGAAGTGGGATTCACTACCCGCGCCGGATTTTCACCCAAGCTGGGCGCCCCAATCGGAATGGGATACGTTCGCCGCGAGAAAAGCGTAGCCGGGAGTAAACTGTCTTACGGTGGAGGCGAAGCGACGGTGATCTCAACACCGATCGGTTAA
>DATJAD010000165.1:0-4574 GCA_035516615.1 Candidatus Acidiferrum sp. | reverse complement strand
TTCACTTGCCCGCCGGACATATACCGCAACCGCGGCGCTTCATTGATCACCTGATCGAACGCCACCAGCATGAATTCGCTCATATACAGCTCAACGATCGGCCGCAAGCCCGTCATTGCCGCGCCCACTGCGATCCCCAATTCCGCGGTTTCCGAAATCGGCGTAATCCGCACGCGGCTCTTCCCGAATTTCTTCACAAACGGGTCGCGATCCGTCATGGCCATATTCTGCCCGTAGTAAATGACGCTCGAATCGCGCGCCATCTCTTCGCCAATTGCGGTAGCGATCGCTTCCGCGAACATCATTTCACGCGCCATGCTGCACCTCCCGTGCTGCTGGAACGGTAGCGCCGGCGTCCCTGCCGGCATCTTACGAGCAGAAGCGTAACCAAGTGCCACAGCTCAGCGCGGACCAAGTTCGTCAACGAGTGCAATGAAATTCTTCATGCATAAACGTAATTCACAGCATCTTCCGGCGCAGGCAGCGGACTCGCCAACGCGAATTTCACCGCGTCATCCATCTCCGCCCGCGCCGCATCCTCAATCCGGCCAGCGTCCGCTTCCGTCATCGTGCGATTCGCAATCAGCGCCGAACGAAACTTCGGCAGCGGATCCTGCGCCTTCCCCGCCGCGAATTCCGCCTTATTCCCATAAACTTCCACGGCCTCGTGCTCATTGAACTGCGTCGGCACCGGCGGCACGGTAATCGCATTTCCATGCGGGCTGAGCCGGTAAAACCTGGACTCAATCAAACTCGGCCCCTGCCCCGCCCGCGCACGATCCACGGCAGTCCCAACTTCTTTGTAAACCTCAAGTGGGTCAGTGCCATCCACGGTCACGCCCGGAATGCTGAACGCCTTGGCCTTCTGCGAAAGCGGATCGCCCGCGATCCAATTCGCATCCTCGAGGCTCACGTGCGTGTAAGCCTGATACTCATTGTTCTCGAGCACGAAAACGACAGGCAGCTTCCAAACCGCCGCGAGATTCAGCGTCTCGTAAAAAGCCCCCTGCTTCGACGCCCCATCGCCGAAAAAGCAATAAACCACCTGCCCGGTATTTTTCACCTGCGCCGTAAGCGCCGCACCCGCCGCATGCGCAATGCTCTGCCCCACAATTCCCGAAGTCCCCGGAAAATGATGCGCCGGGTCGCAAAGATGCATCGAGCCGCCGAATCCTTTGCACAAGCCATCCTTCCGCCCGTAAATTTCCGCCATCAGTTTTCGCGTGGGCGTGCCCAGCGCGATCGGGTATCCATGGCAGCGATAACTCGGCATCGCCAGATCATTTTCCTGCCGCGTAGCCAGCGCTCCGACGATGCTCGCCTCTGCTCCGTCGGCCAGATGCGCATGCCCGCGCATGACTCCGGGATGCTCGATGAATGTCCGCTTCACGCGCTCCTCAAATTCGCGGATGCGGAACATCTGCGTATACATCCAGATCAGGCGCTCTTTGCTCAGGCTCTCTTTCGTTTGCATCGCCGCGACCTCCTCGATTCCACCAACGCTACGAATCCGGCGCGCTATCGCCCGGCTCGCCGATGTAACCAAGCACTCCGCCCACAGGCACCTCCGCCGGCTCGCGACTGACAATCTTCAGCAACACGCCATTCACCGGCGAATCCAATTCGTAATTCACCTTCTCCGTCTCCAACTCGACGATCGCATCGCCCTGCTTCAAAGCATCGCCTTCCTTCTTCAGCCAACGAACGACCGTCACCTTCGTCGTATTCATCCCGCCGGTTTTCGGCACCACAAGCGAAGTGAGAATGTTCGGTCCCGCCAAATCGGTGAAGTAAATTCCGCCCAGATTGCTGTCTCCATGCCGTCCGATGCGCCGCTGAATTGCGATTATCGAACGGCCGATAGACAAAAAAACTTGAGCGAGCGGTTTATTAGCGCAACGACCTACGATTGTCAAATGAGCGATCCGGGCGCGGAACGCGAAGTTCGCCGTGCGCCCTTTCCGATTTTCGCGCTGTGCGGTAGGATGCGCTCGAATACGACGCCGGAGGAGCCTATGCGCGCAGACCAAGTCGAGATTTCCTGGAATGAAGCAAAATCGAGCTGGCAGGTTCGGATCGTAGCCGGCGAAGAAGCGATTCGCCGCCACAGCGATCTACCCAAGAGCGTGGACGATGCCTCGCTCCGCTCCGCAGCCGAGAAAATCGTCAAAGACGAAGGCTACGAGATGGACACAGCGGCAATCACCATCCGCCGCTAACGTGTCCGCCGAAGACCTGTCGAGCTTCGCCCACCGCTATAGGTTTTGATGGAGATCAACGAAACACTTTCTGAAAAGTGGCGCGCCCGAGAGGAGTCGAACCTCCGACCTTTTGGTTCGTAGCCAAACGCTCTATCCAGCTGAGCTACGGGCGCGCCGTGATTTGAGTTTAGCACAAGCTGTGTTGCACGATAACTCCGCGAGATGATCCACGGGCAGCGAAGACCATCGAATTCCATCGCAAGGCTATGTAACGCGGCATCAATCTTTCATGGGCCAGTCAGGTGCAAGGCATAAACTTCGCTGGATTGTAGTAGATGCACCAGTAACGGTGAATCGTCGGCCGTAAGACCGAACCACACGCCGAGCTGTCCCGTCATTCTTTCCAGTGAGGAAACGCCGACCACGGAAAAGCGCTGCGCGTCGCGAATTCGCACACGGTCGATGATCGGTTTGTCGTCCTGTAATGAGTCAATATAAAGAAACTGCGAATCGTGCGACCAGTTCAAGTCGTCGCCCGTCGTTGCGCCCGTCAATACGCTCCAGCGCTGCGTTTGAACGTTGAAGAGCATCACGTCGTGGGTTTCTGGCTGCAGGGCGGCAATAAATCGGCCATCCGGAGACCATCGGGCCGTTCGCAGGCCCTGAGATCCGGGAACGGCCTGAGTTTGGTGCGTCTTCAGATTGATGCGGCGGATTCCGCAAGTGTGCGTTTCCTGGCAAAACACGATTCCGTAGACTAGAAACCGCCCGTCAGGCGACCAAGTCGGCGCGCCTTGTTCGTCATCTCCGTTAGCAGCCTCTTCGGGACTGCCGCCATCTTTACCGACCAAGAAAATTCGCCACGGCCTTCCCGTTACCTTCCCCATGAATGCGATGCGCGTCCCATCCGGCGACCACGACGAAAGCTGGGCACTGACACCTGCGGGCGATAACTGCATGGCGTCCGAGCCGTCCGCCTTGCACCTCCACAGCGACGCGTCCGCGATGTTGATGTAAGCGATCCACTTCCCGTCCCGCGAAAACGAAAGGTAGCGCGCGGAAAGACCAGGCAGGTACGTCTCGAAAGCCTGTTCGCTGACGCTGTATTTAAGCAACTGGCCCCTCTCGGTGCTGGTGGTCAGCACATAGAGCGCGTCGCTCGACGTGCTTGGAACTAGCCCTTCCAGTGCCCCAATTGTCACCGGTAAAGAGGGTTTAGGATCAAGCCACTCCGGCCAGATCGACTGTTCAGGATTCAATACCAGCCGCGTTCCGGAATGCGGCTTCGATAATAAGTACGCGAAGTACTTCCCGTCTCGTGTCCACGCCCAGTCCGCGCAACAATCCGAATCAATTGAAAGCCGATGAACGCTCGTGATTTTGATCGCTGTTTCGTCCGCAAAGCTGGCTTCCCACGCCGAGCGCTCCTGCGATGCCTCGTCAAGCAATAGAAATCGTAACCGTTTGCCGTCTGGAGACCAGGTCAGATACTTCGGGGTCCACCGGAATGTGCCGACAACGCGAGGTCCAGAACCATCGGCGTCAACAACTTCAACCGCCGGCCCGAATGAGAATGCAATTCTTTGGTTGTTCGGCGACCAGCGTGCATATCGCGCCGAAATTTCGCCCACTCGCTGCGCATCGCCGCCTTGCACCGGGAGTATCCACAGTTTCCTCTCCGCTTCAGCTCCTTCGTATGAGCTCACGAGCAGATGTTTGCCGTCATTCGAGACGTCCTGAAGATCGACGTTTGTGAACGGCGTTTCGATCGGCGTGATTGCTCCGCCCTGGATGGGCGCGGAGGCCAGAACTTCGTGCATCCCCTCCATTTCGTTGAAGTAGAGCCGGCCTCCACTCGTTCGCAAGTTTCGTTTGTATCGCCCGTCGTCTGTCAGTTCCACGAACCCTGCAGCGCGAAGCGTCGATGCTGCGCGCACCCGCACGGCAAATCTGCCAACGAGCCCGAAGGCAGCCGCCAGGGAAACTGCGGCAATTGCCAGTTTCCAGCGGACTGAAATGCGGCGGACAAATCCGCGGCCGAATATTTCACTGTTCCCCATCGGGTTCTTGGATGGCCGCTGCGAAAACGCATCGTCCGATGAAGGGCTTGCAGCGGAATGAATCCGGCTTTCCTCTTCGCCAATCGGCTCGAGAGATCCCTGTCCGTTCCTGCCGTCTGAGCGCGACTCCACCCATCTTCTCAGCTCCGAACGATAGGCGTAGATGCGGCCGCGCTTGAGCCCCGGCGCCCGGAGGATCGGCATTCCCTGCTCCTTGGCCCAGCGCATGGCGGTGCGCTCATCGCGCCCAAGAAACGCAGCTATCTCTTTCCAGGATTCCAGCCGGTCCGCAGGAGGAGGAGCCATCGACACC
>DATJAD010000164.1:0-49884 GCA_035516615.1 Candidatus Acidiferrum sp. | reverse complement strand
CGGTTGGGCTGAAGCTGGCCGAGTTCGCTGCGCGTTTGAATCACGCGAAGAATCGAGTCGCGCGTGATCATGCCCACGATTTGCGCGGAACCATCGCCGCTCCCGCTGACCACGGGCATTTGGTTGACGTCCGCGGAGAGCAGGCGTTCGAGCAGTCCGAGAAGCGGCTCCTCCGGATGCGCCCAAAGAATTTTGTCGCGAGGAATCATCACCGCTTGCACGGAGGTGTGCGGCCATTCTTCTTTGGGAACGGAATTCAGCGCGTGAACATTCATCATGCCGACGAGGCGATCATCGGTGAGCACCAGATGGCAGCGGCGTCCGGTGCGCAAAACATCGGACGCGTAGTCTTCGAGCGTGTTGCTGCCGGAGACGGTCGGAACTTCATGACTCATCACGTCGAACGCGCGCAGGCCGGAGAGGGTTTCGCGGATGGCCACCTGCGCCACGCTTTCCTGCGCGGCATTCAATAAAAACCAGCCGATGAACGCGGTCCAAATGCCGGTGATCAGATAACCTTTCATGGTGAAGGCCATGAAGGCGCCGAGCAGGATCATGGCATAGGCAACAATGCGGCCGCTGGCTCCAGCGATGCGCGTGGCTTTTACGTAGCTTTTTGTAAAGCCCCAAACAATGGCGCGAAAAATTCGCCCGCCGTCCAAAGGGAAACCCGGCAGCAAATTGAAGACCGCCAAAAGCCCATTGGCTTGCCAAAGCAAGATCGCGAAAGCTCCCACCGTGGTTTCCGGCGAAAAGAAGAGCGTGAGGACATAGAAAACGCTGGCAAGAAAACCGCTGGCAATCGGTCCGGCCACGGCGATATTGAATTCCTGGATTGCTTTCGTGGGCTCTCGTTCAATGTGCGCGACGCCGCCGAAGATGAAAAGAGTGATGGAAACGACGCGAATTTTGTAATGTTGGGCGACGACGCTGTGGGAAAGTTCGTGGAAAACGACAGAACCGAAAAAGAGCAGGCTGGTCAGGATTCCGACAACCCACTGCTGCGCCGTTGACCAATGCGGATGCAGCGCGGTGAACTGAATGCCCAGCGTGAAAGTGAAGAGAGCAAAGATAATCACCCAACTGGGATGGAGGAAGATGGGAATCCCAATGATTTTGCCGATGCGTAGTCCGCTTCTGCTCACCATGGCTGTGGTCTTTGCCTAACTTCTACACTATCGTGAAATGATGCGGCGCGCCAATGCCAACACTCAGAAGTTCGAGCGCGGTCCAGCACGAATTCAGAAATTTCGAATTTCGACGAACGTGTTTTCAAACCTGTTTTCCGGTGAGTGCCGGAATCGGTGGCTTTTCCCCAGCGGAGAGTGCGGCAGGCAAAGGGGGATCGAGGACATTTGCTTGCAGAATTTTGACCAACGGTCATATCTGACCGCCGGTCATATATGACTGCTGGTCATATATGACTGTCGGTCATCCTTAAATACCAGTAATCTCAGGTATTTGCGAGGCACGCGCCGAGCCACGCCTCGACCACGCGGCTGCGTCCGCCGGAACACGGCGTGGTCAACCAGACACAAATTGGCGGGGACAATACGGAACTAACCCAAGTAAATTCAACGCATTAGCAATGGAATGCGAGGTGCGATGTGCTTGATTGCACGACAGGAGCGGCACATGGAGACGATGGCTCATTTTGCAGGATTGCTGGTTACGACGGTGTTTGCCGTAGTGACAGCAGGTGCGCTGGACTGGCTGCTCCTCAACGCGATGTTCCATTTGATGAGGCCAGCGACTGCAAGGCGTCCCCAGGTGCGCCGTTCAGAGATCGTGAAAGCCACAAGGGAGCTGGCGCGGCATTTTGCGCCGCAGCCAAAAGTGTGAGAGCCGCGAGGACCGAAGGGGAGGAAAAAACCATGCTCACTCTGAGAAGCCTGCTCATCGTGGCCGGTCTGGTTCTTTTTGGAAGCACGGGAGCTTTGCTGGCGTATGACGTTTATCTCTCGGCGCAATTGCGGCGGCTTCTGGATGGATCATTTTTGAAAAAAGCCTCCGTGACTGCCGCCAAAGCGAGAAGGACCGGGACGCCTCGCCGGCTTGTGCTGGTGGCGCGCGGCGCAGAACGCGGATCCCGGCGATAGCGGCGGGGAGAAAAGATGAAGCGCGCTGCGGAAGAGTTTGCATTCGAACAGAGAGGCGGGCGGGAAGAAATTTCCGTCCAACCCGCGCCAGCCAAAACCCCTGCGGGTGGCACGACGCGGGGCTGGCGGGGGAGAGTGAAGCACACGACGGCAGGCACCGCCGCGCCTGGCCGGATCGCGAAAAATGCAAGCGCAGGAAATTTCGAGCGCCATCGAAAGCGCTTGCATGGCATCACGCTCCCCCGCCAGCTCCGCGGATGTGCCACTCGGCCGGCGCAGAGCGCTGCAGAGCGGAACGGAGACCGGAGGGCCAATGAGTACGAAACGCGATGAGGCGCGCCGTATCGCCGAAAGGCCGAAGAAAATGATTTCATTATCGGCCGGCGTTCTGGCGGTTCTCGTGGTTTTTTTGGCGCCGGCGAAACTGAGCGGAACGCCGCACGAAGAGCGGATCACGGAGAACAAGTCCATTGACCGGGCGGCAATCGAGAATTTGCAGCGCTGGGTGAGCAGCGGGCACGAAACGTGGTGCAAGGACGCGCGCGCGGTCGCTTCCGAGCAATTGCGGCGTATTGCGCCGGATTTTCTCAGCGAGCAAGACGAATTGATGGTTCTGCCACTGGAGGCGCAATCGGGATCCCCGACGAAGAGGGTTTTTACCTGGACGCCGCTCGACGGACGCGCAACTTATCGAGTGACTGTGGAACGTTTCTCGTGGCTGCTTCCGATCGCGGGAAAAAACGACGCCATCGTCTGGGTACCAACGCGCACCGAGATCATTGCGCATGAATGAATTTCCCCGGCACGAAGGGGAACGGAGCGGGGCGCCCGCGGCAAGTTCAGGGCTGAAGCGCGACGCGCCCCGCAACACTCAATCGGCCCATGCTATGATGAGGACGCCCCCGTGTCTAACCGACGAATTGGCAATTTCGTTCTCGCCGCGATTCCGGCGTTTCTTCTTTCCTCCCCACAGCAAGCGCAAGCCGATGCATTGGACAACGCAGTGCGTTCGCTGGCGCGGCGGACGTTGCCAGTGAGGTCCGCGGATTCAGCGGCGTGTGTGGACTGGCAAAACCATGCGGCGGTTTCGGACGCGCGGTCCCTGCAACTGCGCGCAGTGTTTCTCTCCGAAGCCGGAATTCCGCAGTCTGCTCCAAGCGCCGGTCAGGGAAACTGCCCGCTGAAAGTGAACATTGAACGCACGCCCACCGAGATCGTCTTCGTCGCGCAGGCCGTTTCCAGTGCAGAGGACCGCGTTTTCCTGACCGAAGTGCCCCGAGAGGATGCGCCCGCGGCGGCCAGCTCAGGGGCGCCAGTCCAGATGGAGAAGGAACTCTTGTTGCAGCAAACGGCACGCATCCTGGACGCGGTGGAATTGAAGGATCAGGCAGGAGACGGAAGCAGCCTGGTCGTGCTCACGCGCGACGCTGTGTCGTTCTACCGCTCGGAAGCGGGCGATTGGGACTTGACGCGATCCCAGCCGTTGCCAGGCGGCGGAGAGCTGCAACGGGATCCTCGAGGAGAATTACAAATCATCCCGGGTGCCGCAGAAGCACTGCAAATTATCCTTCCCGGACGAATTTGCGGAACGAGAATCAGTTCGAATGCACCGATCAGTTGCCAAGCGCACGAGGAATCCTGGCGTGGAGAAGCTTTGCCTATTTCTTGCGACGGCGTAGCAGAGAGTTTGGGAAGCGATGGAGGAGACTGGAGCCAGCCGGACCGGATCCTGCTGATGAATCCGCTGCTACCCAGGACACAGACTCCGCTTGCAGGAGTGAGTGTGCCGGGGCCGGTGCTCTCGCTGGCCGCGGGAAATACCGCGAACGTTTTCACGGCAACTGTATTCAACCTTGCGGCGGGGAATTATGAGGTTTACAGGGTCACGCTGGGTTGCAGGAACTGAAATCCTGGCGATGCTGCTTGCGGCGGAGTGCGGCATGAATTTGATGGCCGCGGCATCCACGCGGCCGGAATACGGCGGCACGCTGAGGGTGGAACTGAGCGCGCGCGAAGTGAAACTTGATCCGCGGCTCTGGAAAGAAGGAACCACGGAGTCCGGAGAGAGCGAACGAATCGCAGGACTCATGTACGACCGGCTGATTGCACTGGACAACTACGGTAGATTTCAGCCACTGCTGGCGATGGATTGGAACCATGACGCGTCCTTCAAACGATGGCAATTCACGATCCGGAGTGGCGTGAAGTTTTCCGATGGATCGCTCCTTACGGCGGCGGACGTGGCTGCGGCGCTCCAGCCACTTTTGCCGCGAGAGTTGCAACTGACGGCCGCAGGCAACAGCGTGTTGTTCCAGACCGCGTTGCCGATGCCAGATTTGTTGGAGCTCCTCGCCTCCGGGAGATTCTTTGTTTACCGGGTGAGGGCGGATGGAACGTTGCTCGGCACCGGGCCATTCACGTTCGCTGGAACCGCGAGCGGCGGAGAAGCCAACGATTCGCCGGATGCAGGAGCGCCAAAACCGCAGAAATTGCGCTTTCAAGCGTCGGAACAGTGCTGGGCGGGAAGGCCGTTCGTGAATTCGATTGAAATTACATTGGGTGTGCCGCCACTTCGCGGGCTTTTTGACGTGCAGCTTGGCAAAGCGGATCTGGCGCTGCTCTCCCCGGACACGGCGCGGCGCGCGGCGCAGTCAAACTTGCGCGTTTGGAGTTCGTTTCCGCTGACGCTGTATGCGCTGGAATTCGAGGAGCCGCAAAAGCAACATTCCGACGAGAAGCTGCGGGAGGCCGTGTCGTTCTCCCTCGATCGCGCGACCATGGCCGGTGTCTTGCTTCAGAAGCAAGCGGAGCCCGCGGGAGCCCTTTTGCCGCAGTGGCTCTCGGGATATGCTTTTCTTTTCGGCATGGAAACGAATCTGGAACGAGCGCGCGAGCTGCGAAGCGCGCTGCCCGGGGGGTCCATCGGAGCGGCTGCGCCGCTGAGGCTCCACGTCAGCGTTCCGGGCGATCTGGCGAAGCTTTTGGGGGAGCGCGTGGTCGTGAACGCACGCCAAGCGGAACTTAGCATGCAATTGATGATGCAACCGGCCTTGCCGCCACAGCGAGACGAAGGACATGAAACCAGCGCAAATGAAAAACCAGCCGAGGACGATGTATCCGTGCGTTTGCTGGCCTGGAGAACCAGTTTGCTTTCGCCGCGCGGCGAATTGAGTGCGATGATAGATTCATTGCATCTGGAGGGCGACGTCATGCCCCAAGCCGCGCAGGACGTTGGGCAGCTTTACGATCAAGAACGTGCGTTGCTCGACGAAAAGGAGATTGTTCCTTTGGTGTGCATGCCGGATTACGTGGCGTTGAGCCCGGCGGTGCGCGACTGGCTGCCGACTTCGTGGGGCGAATGGAACCTGGCGGACGTGTGGCTCGAACGGGGAGAGAAGGTTTTGCCGAATCCGACCGGCGGAGCCGCCACGAACGATTTTTCCGGAGCGCATCCATGAGCTTCCGAACAAAGGTTTTGTTGATTGTTGTGATCACCGTAATCGCATCGGTATCGGTGGTGGCGTACGGAGTGACGTATTACACGCGCACGGCGTTCGAGGAGATGGACCAGCAGCGGACGAACGCACTTGTGGCGCAGTTCAAGAAGGAGTTCGAACAACAAGGGAAAGAAGTGGGGCGGCAGGTGGAAAACATCGCCAACTCCGAGGCGACGCTGCGGATGGCGCTGGACCTGGCGCGTCCGAATGCGGATCAATCGTTGTATGTACATGACGCGACCGGAGCGGCGCAGGATCATGGACTCGACTACGTCGAGTTCGTGAATTCCGACGGGACCATTGTTTCTTCGGCGCAGTATCCGGCACGGGTGGGCTACAAAAATGACTGGGTGACGGCGCAGCAAGATTGGCATGGAACCCCGGCTTTTCTGATGCGCGAGGAGTTGCCGGATCGAGTGGAGCTGTCGCTCACCGTTGTGCGAACGCTGCCGGTCACGGACAAAACCCTGTACGTGATTGGGGGAAAACGGCTGGACCAGGAATTTCTGCAATCGCTCGTTCTGCCTGATGGAATGCGAGCGCTGCTGTACCGGAATCTCGATCCCGGCTACAACCCGGCGTCGCTTTCGGATAAGGACGGGCCGCTGGCGACGGCGGACCGATTCGAACCGCTGATCGAGCAGATGCAGAAGGAGCCGAGGCCGCTGGTGAAGACCATCCAGTGGTCGAGCGATCCGGCGAGAGCGGAGACGTTTCACACGATCCCGCTGCTGAGCCGGAAGAACGAGTTGCTGGGAGTGTTGCTGGTGGGAAGTTCGCGGGGAGAACTGGTGCTTTTGATGCGGCACATCGTGTGGACGTCGGCGGCAGTGGCGGGAGCGGCATTGCTGATCGGATTGCTGTTGACGATGTGGATTTCGTCGCGCATCAGCAAACCGATCGAGGAGCTGGCCGAAGGCGCGCGCGAAGTGGCGAGCGGGCACTGGGACACGCGAATTGAACTCAAAGGGCGCGACGAGGTGGGGCAGCTCGCTTCGGCGTTCAATCACATGACCCAGACGCTCGCGTCCCAGAAAGAGCGGCTGGTGCAAACGGAACGCGTGGCGGCGTGGAGAGAACTTGCGCGGCGGCTGGCGCACGAACTGCGGAATCCGCTGTTTCCTTTGCAGATCACCGTGGAAAACATGCAGCGCGCGAAGAAACTGGGAGCGGAACAATTTCTGGAAGTTTTCAACGAGTCCACGGCGACGCTGAAGGCGGAACTCGCGAATCTGAACACCATTGTGGGGCGTTTCAGCGATTTTTCAAAGATGCCGGCGCCGCAGTTTTCGCGGGTGAGCCTGAACGAAGCGATTCGAAACGCGATTCGCCTGTTCGAACCGCAATTTCACGAAGTGGGGAAGCCCACGATTGCGCCGGAACTTTTTCTAGCCGAGGATTTGCCGGAAATTGACGCCGATCCCGATTTGCTACACAAGGCGTTTCAAAATCTGGTGCTGAACGCGCTGGATGCCATGCCAGCCGGCGGCACATTGACTTTGCGGACATCGGCGCTGCCCGGAGCGGTGGGAATCGAAGTCTCCGATACGGGGAAAGGGCTGACTCCCGAGGAATGCTCGAGGCTCTTTACGCCGTACTACACGACAAAGCAACTAGGCACGGGGCTGGGGCTGGCGATCGTGCAGTCCGTGGTCAGCGACCATCATGGCACGATCTCCGTGACGAGCGAACAGGAACAGGGCACGACATTCCGCATCGAACTTCCGCAGCACCAAGCCCTGGGCGCGGTGAAACCGGCCAGCGGGACATCCGAAGAAAAAAAGGCCTCGCAAGCCGCTGCGGCGGCCGCTACACGCTGATCCGCAGGAGGCCGGGAACTCCTTGACAAAGAAAGCGCATCTTCTGCTGGTGGACGACGAAACCAATACTCTGGCGTCGCTTTCACGTGCGTTCCGCCTGGCCGGGCATGAAGCAACGGTCTGCGACAATGCCACACGCGCGAGCGAACTGGTTCGCAGCGAGAGCTTCGATCTGATTTTTTCAGATGTGGTGATGCCGGGAAAGAGCGGGATTGAATTTCTTGAGGAATTGAGAAACGCGGGAATCAAAACACCAGTCATCTTGATTTCCGGGCAAGCGAACATCGAGATGGCGGTACGAGCGACGAAACTGGGGGCGCTGGACTTCCTGGAAAAACCGCTTTCGACAGACAAATTGCTGGTGACGGTGGAGAACGCGCTACGGCTGTCGCGCCTGGAAGACGAAAACCGCGAGCTGAAGCGGCGGCTGGGGAAACACAAGCTGGTTGGATCGGGGCCCGCGATGACGAAGCTGCTGGCACAGATCGAGCGTGTGGCGGCGAGCGAAACTCGGGTGTGCATTCTTGGTGAGACGGGAACGGGGAAAGAACTTGTGGCGCGGGCGATCCACGAGAAATCGCCGCGGCACGAAGCCGCGTTCATCACGCTGAATTGCGCCGCCGTTCCCGCGGAGCTGATCGAATCGGAGCTTTTCGGACACGAAAAAGGGGCATTCACAGGGGCGGGCGCACGGCATGCGGGAAAATTCGAGCAGGCAGAGGGCGGCACGCTTTTTCTAGACGAAATCGGCGATATGCCCGTGGCCATGCAAGCGAAACTGCTGCGCGTGCTGGAAGAAGGAGAAGTGGAGAGAGTGGGCGGAGACAAGCCCGTGAAGGTGAATGTGCGCGTACTGGTGGCGACGCACAGAAATCTGGAAGATCTTGTAAAGCAGAATGCTTTCCGGCGCGATCTCTTTCACAGGATTTATGTATTTCCACTGATTTTGCCGTCGCTGCGAGAGCGGCAGGAAGATTTTCCCGAGCTGGTAACGCATTTTTCGGGGCAGGTGGCGGCACAGAATGGCTGGAAGGAGAAGGTGTTTTCGAGCGACGCCGTGGAGGCGTTAAAGCGCTACTCGTGGCCGGGAAACCTGCGGGAGTTGCGCAACGTGGTGGAGCGGCTCGTGCTGCTGGCGGGCGAGGAGATGATTACAGCGGATGAGGTACGGCTGGCGCTGCCGGCGGACGTTGGAGGAGCGGGGGCGGAATCACGGCTTGCCGCAGGGGCGGAGAAATCCGGGACACTCGCGGAACGTACCGAGGCGTTCGAGAAGCAAGTGCTGCTCGATGAAATTCGGCATCACAATTTTCACATGACCAACGTGGCGCGCTCGCTAGGGCTGGAGCGCAGCCATCTCTACAAAAAGTGCCAGCAGCTTGGAATTGACCTGCAATCGCTGCGAAAGTTGGAATAAGGATGGATACGAGTCCCTGGCTGATCGGGACACCCGCTCTGATCGCTGCGGCGGCGGGAGTGACCGCTTTTGGCGCGGCTTATCCCCGGGCGCAGTTGTTCGGGAATACGATTTGCAGGACGAATGCGGCGCGGAAGCTGGCGATTACGTTCGATGATGGGCCTAATCCTGCGATCACGCCGAAGCTGCTGGATCTGTTGGACCAGCACAAGGCGCGAGCAAGTTTCTTTCTGATCGGAGGTTTTGCGAAAGAGTGCCCGGAACTCGCGCGGGAGATCGTGGCGCGCGGACATGAAGTGGGGAATCACACGGATACGCACGAAAATTTATTCTGGCGCTCGCCAGAGCAAATCCGGAACGAGCTATTGCGCTGTAGCGAAACAATCGCGGAATTGCTGGGCAAGAATCCGGAATGGTTCCGGCCGCCGTACGGCTTTCGGAATCCGTGGGTGGTGCCCATGGCGCGCAGGCTCGGAATGAAGACGGTGATGTGGACGCTGATTCCCGGAGACTGGCGCGAAAAGCCCGCGGAATGGCTGATCCGCCGCATGGAACCGATTGCGAAGCGGCGGGAGAAAAGTCAGAGCGCAGAAGCCGGCACGGGCGATGTGCTTTGCCTGCATGACGGCGGACACCGCGGTTTGAATGCCGATCGAACGCGAACTCTCGCGGCACTTGAATACTGGCTGCCTCGATGGAGCGAGCTGGGCCTGGAATTTGTTACAATTTCAGAAGCGGTGAGCGCAGCGGCATTATAGTCATGGAACAGCGAGCCTTTTATACTGAGAAAGAGGAATCCAAACCGCAAAAGCTGGTGTGCCCCAGCTGTCGCAATGAATTTACCGCGACGATTCGCTGGAAGGTCTGCACGAAGCGCAAAGAGCTGCCACGGGGGGCAAGCGGCGAGGACAAAGCCAAGTTTGCGAAGGCGACTTCCTACATGGTGCGGCTGGACGACCTGGTGGCGTGCCACAAGTGCCGGAAGCGGATCGAATTGACCGGGCAATCCACGGTGCTGATCAACGACGCGTTAGGGGATCGCAACGCCGATCCTGAAAATTTCGGCAACCGGTAAAAGAGTTCCAGGTAAGGGCGCCGGCGACGCATCTAGATTTCCGGGTACATGTCAAAGAAAGCTTCAACGGACTGCTGGAAGGTTTTTTCGATTTCTTCCTTGGAGCCCTCAATCAGGTGCATGGTGACGCGGGCGGATTTGCCGTTCTTGAGAACCACGGTTGCATCCCGGACTTCACCGAGGTCTTCCTCCGGCAACAAACGCATGCCGTAGACGAGTGCGAGTTTCGCCATTTTGCACCTCCCAAGGTGCTCGTATTGTTCTTCGGCTGCGCGCATCCAGTACTCAAAGCCGCCAAGCACGAACAGAAATTTGTCCTTCCTCCGGAGGAAGCCGTGGGAGAGAGAACGCTCCGGGGGCTATACTCATGCATCCGGACAAGCCACAAACCGCATCACAGGGCAGGACGGAGGACGACAATGTTAGTAGTGCGCGCGGAAATTCTAACACGCAATTTTTGCCTGCTGGGGGGATTACTCGTGGCCAGCGGAGTTCTGGCGCAAGAGCCAGTGGGGCCGCAAACATCGCCGCCTCCCCCTGTTGCGCCCGTCCAAAAAGCTCAATCGGGGGCGCCGCACGAGCCCATCCTGGTTCCGGCGGGAACACGGCTTGCGGTCGCTCTGGAAAACGGGATTTCGACGCGAAGCGCGAAAGCGGGCGATTCGCTGTACTTCCATACGGTGTTTCCGGTGACGGAGAACAATCGCATTGTAATTCCTGTTGGATCTTATCTACGAGGGTCTCTGCTGGAGAGCAAGCGTCCGGGACGGATCAAGGGTAAAGGAGAATTTCGGCTGAGGCTGGAAACGCTGATCTTTCCAAACGGCTACACCGTGAATCTTCTGGCGGTGCCGCGGAGCGCGGATACCGGAGGGAAGGAAACTACCGATCCGGAAGGGAAGGTTACCGGGGGTGGAGGCAAGGGGAAGGACGCGGGCACGGTGGCCACAACGACGGTGACTGGGGCAGGGATAGGAGCGATTGCCGGTGGGGGCAAGGGCGCGGGAATTGGAGCGGGTATCGGAGGTCTCATAGGCCTAGGCGCGATCCTGTTGACGCGCGGACCTGAAGCCGAACTGCCGCGCGGCACGACTCTCGATATCGTGCTCGAGAGAGATTTGCCGCTGGACGCGAGGATGGTGCAATTTACGAACACCGGCCGGGAGCAGCCGATCACGCCCCCGCCGATGCGCCCACAGTGATGGCTTGCCGCGAAGTGAGCGAACCGGTTTGCACGCTAATCCGATGAGGCTGAAGCGCCGGCATGCGCTGATGCGATTGCTTGAAAGCGAAGCGGGCTGAAGCGCCGGCAATCGAGAGTCGTGTTTTTTTCGGTGATCCACTCGCGAACCAATTTTGCCGTGATGGGCGTCAGCAGAACACCGCTGCGAAAGTGGCCCGTAGCGAAGAGAAGGCCTTCCACATCAACCGGGCCGAGGATGGGCAGATGATCCGGGGAATCGGGGCGAAGTCCTGCCCAAGTTTCCTCGATTCGCGCATCCTTGAGTGCGGGGACAAGTTCCGTTGCCGCTGCGCTGAGCTTGGAGATTCCACCAAGAGTTACCGTTTTTTCAAATCCGAGATACTCGACCGTGGCTCCCGCCAAAATGCGGCCGTCATTCCTGGGAACGAGGTAGATATTTTCCGACCAAAGAACCCGCTCGATGGGCACACCCTCACACCGGAGCGAGAGCATCTGCCCTTTTGCGGGGCGAACGGGCGCGTAAATTGAAGCGCCGGAGATACCCGCGGAGAAACTGCCTGTGGCGATTACGGTGAACTGCGACGCAAACTTTTCGGCACCGGAAATAAGCCCCAAGCAACGCGTGCCCTCACGCCAGATGGCGTCTATGGGCGTCCCGGAAATAAGCTTCACGCCGGATCGTTGCGCGGACTGAAGTATCGATTGAATCAGAGCGCGATTGTCCACGGAGGCTTCCGCTGGCCGGAGAACAGCGGCTTCGACCTCGGCGGCAAGAGCGGGCTCCAATTCACGAGCTTCGGGTCCGCTGATGGGCTCGGCTGGAAGTCCCAGCCCGTGATGCAAGGCGACAATCGTATTCAGTTCTTCGCGGGCGCTGCGAGAGACAATCGCCTGAAGAGTGCCCTTCGGGCGGAAACCGGTGCTGCTCCCAGAAAGCTCCTCGACCGTTTGGATAAAGGCGGGATAGAGGGCCATGCTGGCCTTTCCCAGGGGGACAAGCGGAAGCATGGCGGGACTCTCGGGGGCGGGAGAGAGAATTCCGGCGCTCGCCCAGGAGGCTTCTCTGCCGGGCTCCTGGCGATCGAAGAGGCCGACGTTGAGGCCGGCGCTGGCCAGCTCCAGGGCAATGGCTCCGCCGATCAAGCCGCCACCGGCGACGGCGACATCAAATATCCGCATGGGCTCATTCTAACTGAAATGAGGGAGCTTCGCGCGAGGTCGAGCGAGACAGAAATCGAGCAAAGTAGAGAGTAGCTAATGTGAATTGAGGAGTTCCTGGGAAAGGAGTTCGGCTTTTTTTGCGAGATTGCTTGCGCGGGTCCAATCGCGCTCGCCGGCAGCTTCGCGGGACTGCGCAATGAAGCTGGACACTTTGGACACAATGTCGGATTGCAGTGCGCTGAGAGCGCGTCCGCGAACCGTCAGCAAGTTTCGCTCGGCGATGCTGAGGCTCTCGCTGGTCTCTTGTTGGGCTTCGGCCAGTTCCTGCGGCGTAAACTGTGGGACAAGAAGAGGAGTACGGTTGCTGCGATTGAGATCCGAATCGGTGGCCGGGGAAATTGTGTGAGGGCGCGGTGGTTCACTGCGGGGGCCTTCCAGGGGTGTTGGCGGGGCTGGAAGCTCCAGCCTGAGATCGGGAGCCAAATCCTGAGGGAGCGCCGCAATGGGGATGTTGCTGGCCAGGACGGGTCGAACCTGAATCGCGGTGGCCCACGGAAATGCGCGCGACCTTTTTTCCGCGCAGCCCGAGAGAACCAAGACAGGGAGGCAGAATATGCCGATGATCCACCAAAGTCGATTCTCAATGAGACGCGGAGTTGGCTGGTAGTGGGGCCGGGTCATGTTCAGGCCGCGAGCGGCAGCTCAATGCGGAAGGTCGTGCCGCGGCCCACCTCCGAGATAAAGTCTATCGAACCGTTGTGGAGCTGAACAATGCGGAAGGTGCTCGCCAGGCCGATGCCGCTTCCACCGGGCCTCGTGGTGAAGAAGAGCTGAAAGATCTTTTGCTGATTTTCCGCAGGAATGCCTTTGCCAGTATCGGCGACGGAAATCTCGGCCATGTCTCCCTTGCGGTTGAGCATCAAACGCAACTGTCCACCGTTCGGCATGGCATCCACTGCATTCAGAACAAGATTGAGAACGGCCTGGCGCAGAAGACCGCGATCAGCGAAAACTTCGGGAACATCCGCGATGAGATTTTGGGAAACTTCGACGTGGGCCTGTTGCAACTGGGGCAAAGCGACAGCAAGGACATCGCGGAGGAGAACCGCCAGGTTCGTGGCCTCCAGCCGGATTTCCATGGGGCGCGTGAAATCGAGAAATCTCTTGACCACGGCGTCCAGGCGGTCAATTTCGCTGTCCAGAACCTGAACGGCCTGACGGGCTGCGGTATCGCCATCGAGGGGAAGGGATTCCTTGAGGTTTTCAAGCCACAGGCGCATCGAATTCAACGGATTCTTCACTTCGTGAGCGACACCTGCGGTAATGCGTCCAAGAGCGGCCAAACGTTCGCTCACTTGAAGCTGCGTATTGATGCTCTCAAGGGAATCCAGGTCCCGCAGAGTTACAAGCGCGCCGATGCGTTCACCGGCTTCCTGAATGGCCTGGACGCTGACGCCCACGCGGCGAGAGCCTTGGGGGGTCTCCAGTTCGGTTTCCGAGGTGATTTCCCCGAGTTCATCGCCCTCAAAATGCAGAGCCTGGCGCAAAGGGTGGTCGAGAGGGAAAATTTCCGTGACGCGACGCCCGAGGAACTGGCCCGCCGGCGCGCCAAGGAATTTCTCCGCGGCCGGGCTCACCATGACGGCGCGGGCGTCTCTGGTGAAGAGGAGCAAGCCGTCCTCGAGGCCAGCCATGACGGAATTCAGGTTTTCCCTGAGAGTGCTGAAGATTTCGTGAACGCCCCGCAAGTGCTGGCCAACCTGGGAGATTTTGCGGCTGACCTGGCCGAATTCGTCGGTACCGCCTGCAATACCCTTGTGTGGCGGGAATGGCGCGTCGTACTGTCCAGCCGATATGCGATCGAGTTGAGCCGCGATGTCCTGCAGAGGAGAGAGGGTGGCGCCGATGACCACCATAGTGAGACCGGTAGAGATCAAAAGGGCGACGAGGACGATCGTGCCTGATGTCCGCAACGTGGGCGCCAGCTGGTCGCGGAGAAACGCGGTATAAACTCCGACGCGGACCTCGCCGAAGGGTTGTCCCGCCATATCGAAGGGGTAATCCAGCTCGTAAACTCTTCCAGGACCGTAGAGCGCCCGCATTTGACTGAGGATGTTTCCCTGGACCAGCGCGGAAATTGAGGGCTGCCGGGGCATCAAGCTTCCCACGTCCTTCGGGTCACTCGAAATCAGCGCCATGCCATTGTGATCCACGATGCTGACATCGTAAATATAGGGCATGTTCCCCCTTGCAGCCTCCAGCTCGGATTTCAAACCATCGCTGATCTCAAATGCATGCCGAACGTAATCATGGATTTCCTGGGGGTCCCGCGAAGCGGGCAGAATACCTTCTGATTTTGCGTCGGAGATAGCGTGCTTGGCTTGTAGAAATACCTCCTGAGCGAGTTCAGCCGAGCGCTGGTTCGCTTCTCGCAAGACTTCGTCCATGAGGCGAGAGAGAAAAACAACGGACAACACGGCCACGACGAGGAAGACAAGGCCCGTCATGATCAAGGTGAGTTTCGTCCGCAGCCGCAGCCGCAGGTGCATGGCGCTTTCCTACTCCGAATCCGCGTGCGCGGTGCCGTATTCCTTGAGTTTGTTGTGAAGCGTCTTCAAGCTGATGCCGAGAAGCTCCGCGGCACGCGTTTTGTTGTTTCCCGTGGCGCTCAGGGTTTGAAGGATCAATTCGCGTTCCATTGCGTCCACCGTGGTTCCAATGGGAAATTTGATGCTGCCAAGATCACCCGGTCCTTTCGGCTGCGTTTTCCCGAACTCTCCGGGCAGGCACGCGCGGGTAATCAGATCTTTCTCGCACATGATGGCGGACCGCTCGAGGACGTTGCGGAGTTCACGGATATTGCCCGGCCAGGTGTGGCTCATGAAAATGTCCATGACCTCCGTGCCGATGCCCTTCACGTTCTTTCCGTGTTTAGCGTTGACGTCGCGCAGAATATGCTCGACGAGCAACGGAAGGTCGTCTTTGTGTTCGCGCAGGGGAGGCAGGTGAATATGAAACACGTTAAGCCGGAAGTAGAGGTCTTGCCGAAGCTGGCCTCCGGATACAGCTTGTTCCGGATCTTTGTTGGTTGCTGCGAGGACGCGCACGTCCACGGGCGTCTCGGTTTTGCTTCCCAGCCTGCGCACTTTGCGATCTTCGAGCACGCGAAGGAGCTTCGCCTGCGTGGGAGCAGGCATCTCCCCAATTTCGTCCAAAAGGAGCGTGCCGCCATCGGCCAGTTCAAAGCAGCCGATGCGGCGCTCCGCCGCTCCCGTAAAAGCGCCGCGTTCGTGGCCGAAGATTTCGCTTTCCATGAGGGTTTCGGGAATGGCGGAGCAATTGATGGCCACAAAAGGGCCACCCGCGCGGGGAGAAAGCTTGTGAACGGTCCGCGCGACGATTTCCTTGCCGGAGCCTGTTTCGCCGGTAATCAAAACAGAGGCCGAACTCGGAGCAGCCATTTCCACGATGCGCATGACTTCCTGCATGGGCTTTGAAGCGCCGACGAGATCGCCGAGGCGGCCGGTTTCACGCAATTGACGCTGCAACACCGCGAGCTGCCGCGCGTCGCGCGCTTTGCCCAGGGCGCGATCCAACAAAGCCCGCAGTACTGGCCCTTTCAGGGGTTTCTCGATGTACCAGAAGGCGCCACATTCGATGGCGGCCACCGCACGCTCTTCACTCCCTTTGCCGGTGATGATGATCGCGGGGACATCGGTGAGATCAGGACCAAGCTGCTTCAAAAGGTCGAGACCGTTCATACCGGGAAGCTCGACATCCGCGATGAGGCTGTCCGGCTGGAAAGTTGCGAACTTGGCGAGCGCATCCTCCGCGGATTGCACTCCGAGAACTTCGCAGCCCCAGCGCTGCAGCAGTTGTTCGTATCCTTTGCGGGCGTTCTCTTCGTCTTCCACGATCAGGACACGGTCCTTCCGCTCGCCGGTCTCGACGGCGCGCACGGCGGACTTTTTGTCGTCACCCATGAGGCTCAACCTTTCCCAGTCTGGAACTTCTATCTTCGCAGAATCGGGGCTGGGATGAACACTTTGAATCTAACAAGCCTGAGGAAGGCTGCCAAGCAATCACGGAAGAAAAATGGTGTTTGCACGTTCCGTGAAGGCAAGGACAAGCTTGAGGGAAGATCGTTACCGTAAGGCGCTTACGGGGCTAGCCTTCCCGGCTGGGGCGAGAGGTCATGTATAATTGCATGAGGGGAATTTTCCATATTTATGCCCGATAGGCTGAAGCCGGTGCGCGCCGACTCGAAGATCCGCATGCGGAGAAGAATGCGTTCTCTGAGGACGCGCGCACGCGAACTGCGCGCGATCGGAAAAGCGCTGCGTTCGACAAAGCACCCCTTTCTCGTGCACATCATCCCCATGCGCCGTTGCAATCTGGCGTGCGCCTACTGCAACGAATTTGACGATGTATCCAAACCCGTGCCGGTTGAGGAGATGAAGCACCGCCTGGATCATTTGGCGAACATGGGAACCTCCATCATCACCATCAGTGGCGGGGAGCCACTGATGCATCCGGAGTTGGAAGATGTGATTCGCCATATCCGGAAGCGCGGCATGATCGCGGGAATGATCACCAACGGTTTCCTCCTAAGCGTGAAGCGCATCCAGAGCTTGAATGACGCGGGCCTCGAACATTTGCAGATCAGCATAGACAACGTGACGCCGGATGAAGTTTCTCTGAAGAGCCTGAAGACCTTGGACAGCCGCCTGGAGATGCTGGCGGAGCACGCAGAGTTTCAGGTGAATATCAATTCCGTGCTGGGCAGCGGAGTGAAGAATCCGGAGGACGCCCTGAACATCGCCCGCCGTGCCGTGGAGCTGGGTTTCACGAGCACCGTCGGGATCATTCACGATCACAATGGACAGCTCAAACCGTTGAACCCGAGGCAGATCGAGATCTTCGAAGAGATCATGAAACTCGGAAAGAGATCCTTTTCGCGGTTCAATGATTTTCAGCACAACGTGGCACGCGGCCGGGAACACAAGTGGCGCTGCCGGTCCGGTTCCCGCTATCTCTATGTTTGCGAGGATGGACTGGTGCACTGGTGCTCGCAGCAACGCGGTTACCCGGGAATTCCTCTTGCGCAGTATACTTCCGAGATGCGCCACCGGGAATTCTTTACGGAGAAATTCTGCGCGCCGCGCTGCACGGTTTCCTGCGTGCAACAGGTGGGCATTCTGGACAATTGGCGGGCCCCTCAAACCTTGAAGCCCACTCCGATGACTCCTCCGGTGGCTCCGGACCTGGTGCAGATCGGGAATTCGCGCAATTCTCCCTGAACCTCAACCACTCTAATTCGGAATTGATCTTGTGCAGGACTTCGTTTCACTTGGCGCACAGGCCTGCTTCCGTCGAATTGACGTTCAAGAATGATTTTACAAGAATAATCCCATGCCCGGACCCGCCATCGAGATCGAAAATCTGACAAAGGATTATCCCACCGGCTTTCTCGAGACGAAGAAGGTGCGTTCCCTGGACGGCTTGACGATGCAGGTGCAGCCTGGGGAAGTGTTCGGTTTTCTTGGACCCAATGGCGCGGGAAAGTCCACGACCATCAAGCTGCTGATGAGGATTATCTTTCCCACGGCCGGAACGGCGCGCATTTTGGGGAAGCCCATCAGCGATATCGGAATGCACCGAGATATCGGATACCTTCCCGAGCAGCCGTATTTTTATGATTATCTGACAGCAGCGGAATTGCTGGATTACTTCGCAAGATTTCACGAATTGCCGGCAGCCTTACGCCGTGAACGTGTAGCGCAGATGTTGAAACGTGTGGGGCTCGAAACCGCGGGGAAAATTCAGCTTCGAAAATATTCCAAAGGCATGCTCCAGCGCGTGGGACTCGCGCAGGCGATTCTGCACGACCCGAAACTCGTTGTTCTGGATGAACCGATGTCAGGACTCGATCCCATCGGCCGCAGGGAAGTTCGCGACATCATTCTGGAATTGAAGCAGCAAGGCAAGACGGTCCTCTTTTCGACGCATATTCTCCCCGATGCGGAGACGTTGTGCGACCGCGTGGCGGTCATCGTCGGCGGAAAGTTGCACGGGGTCGGCAAGCCCGGAGAAATCGTGGGCGTGAGATCGCAGGGAGTGGAGATTCTGTGCGACTACGCCTCGGAGGATAATGTCCGGCCAGCTGTGCTTGCCGGCGCGGCGCAAAGCGGGTCCCACTATCGCCTGCAAGTCTCGGATGAAGTACTTTATGTCACATTGGAGCAACTGTGGAAGGCGGGGGCGAGGATCGTCACGGTGACGCAGATCAAGCCGACCTTGGAAGAATACTTCATGCACCTTGTGGCAGCGAACCGAGCACAGGCCGCCGCCGTGGAGGTGAGCGGCAAATGAAGTGCATCGGGATCGTTGCCTGGAACACTTTTCGCGAAGCGGTGCGCGACCGCGTGCTGTACAACCTGGTTTTGTTTGCGTTCCTGATGATGGCTGCCGCCATATTCGTTGGGCAGATTTCCATCGGGATCGAGGGAACGGTTATCGTCAGCCTGGGATTGACGGCGATTTCCGTGATCGGACTATTGATTGCCGTTTTTCTGGGTGTCGGGCTGGTTTCCAAGGAGATGGACAAGCGCACGCTTTATGCGATTCTCGCCAAGCCGGTAAGCCGCTGGCAATTTCTCCTGGGAAAATTTGGTGGGCTGGCGCTGACGCTGGCTGTAAATACGCTGGCTATGGGCGCCGCGCTGATTCTGGTGCTGCTTTATGTGAAGCATTCGCTGCAAGCTTCCGATGCAGGCGTGCTTGTCGCCGTCTATTTCATCTGGTTGAAACTGGCTCTGGTGGTGGCCCTGGCTTTGCTTTTTTCCTGCTTTACCTCGCCGCTGCTGGCCATTCTTTTTACTGCCGGTCTTTACGTTGCCGGGCTTTTCGTCGAAGACATGAGGACCGTTCACAGCGCGCAGATGAGCGAAGTGTTTCAGTCTTTTCTGCGCGGAGTCTCCTACCTTTTGCCGAATTTCCAGAATTTCGACGTGATGGGGGAAGTGGCGCATGGACGAGGCGTGCCGTTCGCGCTTGCTCTCCAGAATACGGCGTATGCCGCGCTTTATTGCGCGATGGTGATCTTCGCGGCCATTGTAATTTTCTCGCGGCGCAACCTGAAATGAACGGATCCAAATTCACTGCGGTCTGGCTGGCTGTGGTTTTCGCATTCGGCTTCGCGGGAATCTGGCATTTGCAACACCGCATTGACGCGGAGCGTGCCGCGCTGCATCAGGAAGAAGATGAAATCCTTCTGCGTTCCGGGAAGCTGATGAAGGTCTTGTCCCTGGAGTATGCGCCGTTCGTCGCCACGATTTATTGGACCCGGGCGGTGCAGTATTACGGCAACAAGAGAGTCCACGAAGACATGAACCTCGAGAGTCTTTGGCCCCTGCTCGATGTGGCCACAACCCTGGATCCCAACCTGATTCCTCCGTACCGCTTCGGCTCGACTTTTCTTGGAGAGCCGCAGCCACAAGGAGCGGGGAGGCCGGATTTGGCCATCAAGCTCCTGGACCGGGGCATTCGCGCAAACCCTGATCATTGGAGACTCTACGAGGATTTGGGATTTGTCTATTATTTCGGGATGAGGGATTACGCAAAAGCGGCAAACGCCTTTCTCGAAGGCAGCAGGAACCCCAAGGCCCCCGTCTGGATGAAGATCATGGCGGCGCGAATCGCCGAGAAGGGCGAATCTCGCGATACTTCAACATTCCTCTGGACCGAGATTTACAACTCGACCAAGGATCCGATGCTCAAGGAAAACGCCAGAATTCAGTTGATGCTGTTGCATTCCGACGAGGACATTGACCAGCTCGATCAACTCGCAGAGGAATTTCAGAAGAAGACAGGGCATCGGCCCGCAGGCATGCGAGAACTTGTTGGAGCCGGACTGTTGCCCAGGGAACCCGTTGATCCAAAAGGCTTCACGTATGTTTTTGGCAAGGACGGCAAGGCGCAGTTGAATCCAGCCAGCCCTCTTTACAAGGATTTGCCAATCTATCGCAGGCCCATCTGAGCGGCAGTATTGCCGCAGACGTGCGCTGGTAAACTTCAGTGTTCGACGACGCAGAGCAACGTCATGTGCGGATCAATCTCGATCTTACCGGGCACCCAGCGAGTAATGAAGTGGAAGGAGGTCTCGGGGCCTCCAGCGATCACGTGTTCCAGGTATTTGCCCGAGCCTGAATAGAGTGGCACGGGGGAGACAAACCATCGCGGCACTCCAGTTTGATAGAGTGTCCCTTTGACCAGAAAACCCTTCTCGATGCGATGCGTTGTGTATGCAATGCGGTAGTGCGGAATGCCCGTTCCGCGAACCCATTCGTCGAAGAACCAGTCCATCGAATGGCTGCCCTCGATGTCCATGGACGGCGTCATGACCGCTTCGACTTCCTGCTGGAGATCGTCCGTGGACAGCGCACGATAGCTGTATTTTGTCATCAGAGTATGCAGCAGGCCGATGAAGCGCTCGTCCGGGTTTCTCGCGCCAGGCTGGCGCAACATCTCCCGCAGCATGTGAATGATCCACGAGCCTTTGCCATAGACGAGTTGATCGAAGCCGTCCGGTGTTTTCGAAGAGATCAAACGGCTGCCAAGCGTTAGTGAGCCGTAATCGGCAACGGGCATGTCGCCGCCTTCAGGCTTCGCGGTGAGGTCCGTCCTATAGCGATCCAGCCAGACGCGCAGCTTCGGCTCGGAGTTCTTTTGCGCGTCGGCGAACAGAAGGGCAAGGTAATTCGCAAGAGCCTCGTCAATCCATTGGTCCCTGTAGCTCGACCAGCCAACCACGTTGCCCCACCATTGGTGCGCCACTTCGTGGAACGGCACGAGGTCATTGAAGTGCTCCTGGCCGCTGGTAGAAAGGCCGGCGCGGGCTTGCGCCTGAACTGGCAGGAAGGAATACGTCGAAAGGTAGAGCAAACCGGGCCAGCCTTGGCCGAAGGTGCCGGGAATCTGAGAAACACTTAGCTGGCGGTAAGGAAAAGGTCCACAATACGTTTGGAAAAAACGAATCGAAGAGGCGATCTCTTTTCCCAGTTGTTTGAGAGCGTCGGCGGGGCTGGGTTCAGGCAGCGGCATCGCCAATATGTCGCCACGCGTCGTCCTTCCTGAGATAGGGGGCAGAGCGGTGCTCATATCAAACGCGGGGGGACGCAACCGGTTCACAAGTGCCTGTTCCAGCAGGCGGTTGGCGTAAACATCCACCGAATAGCCTTCCGAAGGGAGCGAAGCAAACGCGTATTCCCCGAGGTTGAATCCGGCGACGCTCGCGGGTTTCTCGGTACGCCAATGGCCCACGCGGTAGTCGCCGTCCATTTGTTCGTCTAGCTTGACTCCGGTCGCGGCCAGGCGGAGCTTACGGGGCCACCGAATGGTTAGAACGTAGTTGGCGAATGATCCTGGATCGCCGAGGTGCGGATACCAGCTCTCGCGGTCGCTTACAAACAAAACGCCGTTTCCGGCGTCTCGAATGACTCTTCCCTGGTAGCGGAAATTGAGGTTCAGCACATCGCCGCTGCGCGGAGCTTGGGGAAGAATGACGTAAAGGGAATCATCACCGCGGGAGAGACGCTCCTTAGCGTCCATGCCTTGGTTGTGAAAATAAACAAGAGGCGTGCCATCGTCGAGGGTCGCGGAAATAATGTCCAGGTCTCGAGCGAGTTGGAGCGACAAGAGCCGCTCGCCAGCCGTGTCCACTTTGATGCGAATCGAGGCCGAGCCATCCATCGAATTATCCGGATGTATCGTCGTATCAATCGAATAGCTCTCTGCATGGAAAGCGCGAGGCAACGGCTCAATGCCGGGAACGCGGTAGGACGCCCAAACATCGTAAAACGTTGCGGAGTCGCTCTTGTGGAATTGGCCAATCAGAACTGGCTCATCCCGAGACTGGTCAAACACAAAATCGAATGGGCCCGTAGCGGCTCCTGCGAGCAAGGCATAGAAGTAGGGGCGCGGATGAGGCGTCAACTTCTCCGACAAGAAGCGAAGGCTGTGGCGGGGATTCAGGCGGGTCAGGACGGGTCCCCATTCCTTTTCAAAAAGAGTGCCGTCTTTTGGAGAAACCTTTGCCTTCTGCAGTTCTCCCAAGAGTTCGGCGGCAGTGCCATCGGAAAAGCGCATATACGAAGAGGAAAGATCCTCGTCGAGAACCGGGGCACCCAGGAAGAGCGCCATCTGCTGTTTCTCCACTGGGTCGCGGGGAGCGGCCAGGACATGCCCTCGCCCGGAAAAGACCGCCCCGGTGATCTGCCCATCCAAAGCGGCGAAGAAAGCGATGGTTCCTTCGTCAAAACTCAGCAGCACGTCGGCCCGGCGCAGTTCGACCCGGTCCTGAGGCGTAACCTCATAAGAGGCCGCAGGGTCGAGTTGCAGCGCATCAAATAACTTAAGCTGCTCACGAGGAGTTTGCCCTCCGGCATGGACCGTTTGCGCAAGGAGAGCGACCCCCGCGAGGAGCAGTGAGGCGAAAACCCTCATGGCATGAGTGTAGGCACATTCGGCATTTCCGGACAAGCCTTTGAACACCGAAAACGCCGGGAGAGCTAAACTGATTTCATGCAGCGCCCTTCCCATGAACTCCGTGGCTCCGCGCTCCTGGTGTGCTTGCTCCTGTGTGGGATTTGGTGCTCCGCCGACACCATCGTACTCAAGAATGGAAGGCGGATTGCCGCGCTGAGCGCCGTTCAAATTGGGGACAAGGTTCGCTACGAAACGCCTGCCGGAACGCTCACACTACCTGAAGCCATTGTGGACCACATCGAGAAAGGATCGAGCGTCTCGATGGGATCCTCGGAAGGAGACGCATCACAGCTCGGGCTTACTCCTCCCGCCATGGATTCCACCAGCGGAAGCGGGGACATCGAACGCGGAGTGGTTCATGACGGAGCGATTGACCGAAGCTATGTTGCCGGCCTGGAGAATGCGGCGCGCTCCGGCTCGAAAGATGCAAATGCCGCTGCGGCGCTGGCACACCATGTGGCCGCTCAATTTGAGCTTTCCCATGGAAATATGGAAGACGCCCTGACGGAGGAGCGTACCGCCCTGAATTATGCGCCGGACCAGCCGATTCTGCTGATGAATGTGGCTTACCTGCATCTGCGGCGCAGCGAATATAAGGAATCTCTCGAGGATCTCGAGCGGGCGCGACAGGTCGCTCCGGACAATCCTGATGTGGCAAAGCTCGCGGGCTGGGCCTACTACGGATTGAACAAAATTGATCAAGCAGTGGCGGAATGGAAGCGCGCGCTGGCATTGCGAGCTGATCCCGAAGTTGCCGCCGCTCTTGCGAAGGCGGAACGCGACAAGCAGGAGGAAGCGAACTATAAGGAAAACGAAAGTTCGCACTTTACCTTGCGTTACAGCGGCGCGGCGCAGCCTGGACTCGCGCGGGACGTCCTGCGCACTCTGGAAATGCACTATGGCGAAATTGAGTCGGAGCTGGATTATTCTCCGCCCGACCCCATTGGCGTAATTCTTTATACGCAGGAAGCGTTTGCCGACATCACCCGCGCGCCAGGTTGGGTGGGAGCGTTGAACGACGGCCGCATTCGCGTGCCGGTGCAGGGATTAACGAACGTTACGCCGGAGCTATCTCGCGTGCTGAAGCACGAATTGACGCACAGTTTCGTCGGGCAAAAAACCAGGGGGCGAGCGCCGACGTGGCTCCAGGAGGGTCTGGCGCAATGGATGGAAGGAAAACGGAGTGGAGATAATGCAGCGCAACTCGTGCAGATTTATGACGCCAAACAGAATGCTTCCCTGGCGCAGCTCGAAGGGTCTTGGATGAATCTGTCCGGCGACACTGCGGAATACGCGTACGCCTGGTCGCTCGCGAATGTGGAATACATCGTGCAAGACAACGGTATGGGTGACATCGAAAGAATTCTCGACCGTTTGGCACGGGGGGATTCGACCGAGGCTGCCCTTCGCGCGGTGCTCCACAGTGACTATGGCGACCTCATGCAATCCACCGCGGAATATCTTCGCAAGAACTACGTGAACTAAGCCCTGCCGCGCTATGCGTCAGGAATTCGCAATCAATGAGGCCAGAAGCGCGGCACGAACGGGCATGTTCTTGAAGAGGACATATTCATCGGAGGAGTGGGCGCCGCCGCCAACTGCCCCGAGACCATCGAGAGTGCGAATTCCGAGGGCTGCCGTAAGATTCCCGTCCGACCCGCCACCGGCAACGCATTCACCGAGAGCAAAGCCCATCTGCGAAGCAATAGATTGGGCGCCTGTAAATAACGCCTTGCTGTGTTTTCGTTCCATAGGCGCGCGATTGAATCCTCCGCGAACGGCAATTTTCGCGCCGCGATGAATCGGTTTGAGGGCTAGCAGACGAGTCTCCAAGCGGCGCATATCAGCAAGGGTCAAAGCGCGCAGATCGAGAGAAGCGCGGGCACGATCCGCGATCACGTTCACCCGCGTGCCACCTTCGATGATATCGGCGTTGATTGTTACGCCGGACTCCAAATCGTTCCATTCTTCGATTCGCGTGATCTGCGCTGCCAGTTCATGGATTGCGTTCACACCATCCTGCGGCGCGAGGCCTGCGTGGGAAGCCCGGCCTTGAACGACGATTTCTGCTTCGCCGACACCTTTCCGCGCCGTTTTCAGAAATCCTTTCGGGCCAAAGGCGGGCTCGAGAACGAACACCGCGTCGCTCCGCCGCGCCTCGGCCTCGAGCAATCGCCGTGACGACTCGCTGCCGATCTCTTCGTCCGAGGTCCAGAGGAAGACAATTCTCTTGCGGAGGGAAGCTTTCGTCTTTTGCAGCGCCTCCAGCGCATACAGGGCCTGAACGATTCCGGCTTTCATATCGAAAACGCCTGGGCCGTAGGCTTTCGCCCCGCTCACGCGAAATGGCATCTTCTTGAGCGATCCTGTCGAGTACACAGTGTCGTAGTGGCCAAGCACCAGGAGCTGTGCCGAGGGCCGCGCGTTTCCCGGCCACCATGTCACGCGGATATGAAAACCTCGATGTTTCTGTGGAAGCAACGTCACGGCGGCATCGCACTTCGCCCAACTCGCGGCGATGAGCTCCGCGCAAACATCGCAGGCCCGCTTTTCCGTGCTGGGAGACTCCGCAAGGACGTATTTGCGAAGAGTGCCAAGCATTTCTTGAAGCCGCGGTTTAAGCGCGCTTAGCAACTCTCTCGGATGTGGTAAGACTTCCATTGCAAACCGCTCTGCCGGCATTGCTAGTCGATCAACTCCGAGCCGGAGAAGAAATAGGAGATTTCGAAGGCTGCGGTTTCTGGAGCATCCGAGCCATGAACGCAGTTATTGCCGATGTTTGTGCCGAGATCGCGGCGAATCGTGCCTGGGGCGGCTTTTTGCGGATCGGTGGCGCCCATGGTGTCGCGCCATTTGAGAATTACACTCTCGGCTTCGAGCACCATGGCAAAAATTTTACCGGAACTCATGAAATCGGTCAGTTCGCCGAAGAACGGCCGCGCCTTGTGAACGGCGTAAAAACCGCCCGCTTCTTCCTTTGTCAGGCGCATGCTCTTGATCGCGACGATTTTGAATCCGGCTTGGTGTATCCTAGAAAGAATCTCACCCTGCTGGCCGCGCGATACCGCATCGGGCTTGATAATCGCAAACGTACGCTCGATGGCCACGAAAGATTCCTCCAGTGCCTCAATTAAATCTTAAAATTGCGCCCCCGAAACGGAAGGGAAAAACGCTCCACGCTTAAACATCGGCGAATGGCCCTAGCCCTTAAGGGCTAGCGCCATCGTCAGGCCGAGATCAGCCGGCGTCTCCACGCAGCGAATTCCGGCGGCGCTCATGGCGGCATATTTGTCTTTGGCCGTGCCCTGGCCGCCCGAAATGATGGCTCCGGCGTGGCCCATACGCCGGCCCGGAGGAGCAGTTTGCCCGGCGATGAAACCAACGACCGGCTTTTTCATATTGGCCTTGATCCATTGGGAGGCGACTTCTTCCGCATTGCCGCCAATTTCGCCAATCAAAATAATCGCGCGGGTCTCGGGGTCATCGTTGAAGAGCTCGATGGCGTCCAGGAAAGAAGTGCCGATGATCGGGTCGCCGCCAATCCCGATACAGGTGGATTGTCCAATGCCGAGACGTGTCAGTTGGTCAACGGCCTCGTAGGTCAAGGTTCCGCTTCGGCTCACGACTCCGACGTTGCCCTGCTTGTGAATCCGTCCGGGCATAATCCCAATCTTGCATTTGTCCGGGGAAATTACTCCGGGACAATTCGGACCGATGAGGCGTGTCTTGCTGCGGTCAACGACGGAAGTAACGCGAACCATATCGAGTACCGGAATCCCTTCCGTGATGCAAATTACGAGAGGAATTTGAGCGTCGGCCGCCTCCAGAATTGCATCGGCTGCATAAGGCGGAGGGACAAAGATGACGGAAGCGTTTGCGCCTGTATCCCTGACGGCATCGGCGACGGTGTTGAAGACGGGCCGCTCGAGATGTTTCGTCCCGCCTTTCCCGGGAGTGACTCCTCCGACGACGTTTGTGCCGTACTCGATCATCTGTTGCGCGTGAAAAGTGCCCTCGCGGCCGGTGAAGCCTTGCACGATCAGGCGCGTTTTTTCGTTGACGAGAACGCTCATCGCGCACCGCCCGCGAGAGCGACGACCTTTTGCGCGCCGTCCTTCATGCCGTTTGCAATCGTGAAGTTGAGTCCCGAATCGCGAAGGACCTGCTGGCCAAGCTCGACGTTGGTTCCCTCCATGCGAATGACTACGGGAACTTTCAGCTTGAGGTCCTTGGCAGCGGCGACGACACCCGTTGCCAGGACGTCACAACGCAAGATTCCGCCGAAAATATTGATGAAAACAGCCTTCACGGCAGCATCGCTCATCAGGATGCGGAAGGCGTTCTTGACTTGATCTGCGGAAGCGCCCCCGCCCACGTCGAGAAAGTTGGCAGGAGAGCCGCCGGCATACTTGATGATGTCCATGGTGGCCATGGCAAGGCCGGCGCCGTTCACCATGCAGGCGACGGTGCCGTCCAGCTTGATGTAGTTGAGGCCGTACTTGGAAGCCTCCACTTCGAGAGGATCCTCTTCGTCAAGATCTCGCAATTCGCGCAAGTCCTTGTGCCGGAAGAGGCCGTTGTCGTCAAATGTCATTTTCGCATCCAGCGCGACCAGGCGGCCCTCCCCCGTCAGGATGCACGGATTGATTTCCAGCAGCGAAGCGTCCGTGTCCACGAAAGCGCGGTACAGAGCTTGCAGAAAAGGAACCGCGCTGTTGAGTGACTCAGCAGGAAGCCCGAGGCCAAAGGCGATCTTGCGCGCTTGATAGGGTTGCAGCCCCACGGCCGGATGAATCATTTCGCGAAGAATCGCAGCGGGGTTCTCCTTTGCCACTTCCTCGATTTCCATGCCTCCTGCCGCGCTGGCCATGAATACCGGTTTGCCCACGGAACGGTCAATGAGCAAGCTGAGGTAAAGCTCGCGTTTGATGTCCAGGCCCTCTTCGATCAAAAGCCGTTTGACCACTCGGCCGTGCGGGCCGGTCTGATGCGTAACGAGCGTCATTCCCAGAATACGGCTGGCAAACTCGGCGGCTTCGTCCGGGGAATGGGCCAGCTTCACTCCGCCACCCTTGCCGCGTCCTCCGGCGTGGATTTGCGCCTTGACGACCACAATATTGGAGCGTAGCCGCTGCGCGGCTTCGCGAGCTTCTTCCTTGGTGAAAGCAACTTCACCTCGGGGAGTGGTGACGCCGTAGCGGCTGAGGATGGCCTTGGCCTGATATTCGTGAATCTTCATCCCATTTCCCGTGTCCGAACACTGCGGGACAGTGCTCAGTGCTAGAATTTGCTCGCTCGTAAAACATAGAAGTTTACTTGGAACGCTTTACAGGAGCAAGAACGCGACCCAGTGGCTCACCGGCTGATTGAAGAAACGATCCGAGGAAGGATACTACGCGCCGCCGAGGCGGAAGAGTTGATGGAAGAGCTGCTGGGCGGGCGTGCCGCAACGCCCCAGATTGTCGAGCTGCTGGCAGCGCTCAATTCCCGGCCATATCGGGCGGAAGAACTTACTGGCTTTGCGCGGGCGATGCGGCGCCATGCGGCGAAGGTCTTTGCGCCCGGAGAGACGTTGCCGGAGCGCATGGTGGATACTTGCGGAACAGGCGGAGACGATTCCGGCACGTTCAATATTTCGACGGGGGCAGCGATTGTCGCAGCGGCCGCGGGAGCGCGCGTGGCCAAACATGGCAACCGCGCGGCCAGCTCAAAAAGCGGGTCGGCGGATGTTCTGGAGGCACTGGGTGTGCGGATTGACATGCCGTTTGCGGCTACGGGAAGAGCGATCCGCGAGATTGGAATCGGATTTCTTTTTGCCCAGGCGGCGCACACGGCGATGCGGCACGTGATGCCCGCGCGGAAGCAGATTGGCGCAAGGACGGTATTCAATTTATTGGGACCGCTGACCAATCCGGCAGGCGCGACTGCTCAGGTGCTCGGAGTATTCTCCGCGGACGTGGTGGATTTGGTCGCCGAGACTTTGGCCAAATTGGGAGCGGAGCGTGCGTTTGTTGTGCACGGATTCGGAAGACTGGATGAGATTTCGCTCGCGGGACCTACCCTCGTGGCTGAGGTGAGGGAGGGACGGATTCATCGTTATGAAGTTAAACCTGGAGACTTTGGTCTCGAGCCTTCTCCTTCCGAGGCGATACGGGGAGGTACGCCCTCGGAGAATGCGGAGATGATCCGTGCAATCTTGTCGGGAGAAAGCGGCCCGGCGCGCGACATTGTCCTGATGAACGCGGCTGCAGCGCTGGTTGCGGCGGGAGTGGCGCATAATTTTCGTGATGGCGGTGACCTGGCGCGGGAAGCTATTGGCACAGGAGCTGCGAAGCGAAAGTTGGAGGAGCTCGCCAATTTTACTGCAGGGAATTAATGGCAGGGCGAAATCCGGGCGCGTGGTCTGCAGATTCATGGAGCAGTCAGCGTTCTGGAGTGTTATGAGGAGAAAACCTTTGCGGAAAATTAAAATCTGTTTGATGGGGCTGCTTCTTCCTTGCGCGGCCGCGGCACAAAATTCAGCTGCGGGACGCGTTGACGAAACGGCCAAACTCACGCCGCCCGAGCAGGTTGTCCAGGAAGTGCGAGACTACCGTATCGCCAATGAAGACCGCATCGTCCGGGAACTGCGCGAATTCCTGTCCATTCCGAATGTCGCCAGCGATACCGTCAACATCCAGAAGAACGCAGCCCACCTGGTGGGAATGCTCGAGGCTCGCGGCATTGAGACACACTTGCTTTCCATCGAGGGCCGCGGGCCAGTCGTGTTCGGGAAGCTTGAAACTCCCGGCGCCAGGCATACCGTAATTTTCTACGCGCATTATGATGGCCAGCCCGTGGATCCCTCGGCTTGGACGGATGGCGCGCCTTTCACTCCCGTGCTGAGAACTGCGGCGATCGAAGCGGGAGGGAAAAAGATCCCTTTTCCCGTGCCCGGGCTGAAATCGGAGCCGCTCTATAACGATGAGTGGCGCATCTACGCGCGGTCCTCTTCCGACGACAAATCCCCGATCGTTGCGCTGCTCTCCGCGCTCGATGCCTTGAACGCACAGCGGATTCCCCTCGCTGTGAACCTGAAAGTGATCTTTGAGGGGGAAGAAGAAGCGGGTTCCACGCATTTGCAGCAGGCTTTGGAGCTGCACAAGAACCTTCTCGGCGGAGACTTGCTGATTACCGCTGACGGCCCTGTTCACCAATCCGGGCGGCCTCTTGTGTTTTTTGGAAATCGCGGGGACATTGGCCTCGACGTGACGGTCTACGGAGCGGCGCGCTCGCTGCATAGCGGACATTACGGCAACTGGGCGCCGAACCCGGCGATGGAGTTGTCCCGGTTGCTGGCCTCAATGACGGATGCGAACGGACGCGTGCTGATTCCGGGTTATTACGACGATGTGGTGCCACTCAGCAGTTTGGAGATGAAAGCGCTGGCGGCTATGCCGGATAACGATGCCGAACTCGAGCACGAGCTTGGCATCGCCAAACCGGAAGGGGCAAAGAAGAAGCTTGTGGAGTTGCTGCAGGAGCCCTCGTTAAACATCCGAGGTCTGAAAAGCGCTTATGTGGGCGCCCAGGCAACCAACGTAGTTCCCGCCGAGGCGGAAGCCTCGTTGGAAGCGCGACTCGTTAAGGGAGAGGACCCGCACAAGAAGTCCGAGCAAATCGTGGACTTCATCCGCGCGCAAGGCTTTTATGTGATTGACCACGAGCCGACGATGGATGAACGGCGGGCCCACGCTCTCATCGCAAAAATTGTGGATGAAGGCGGATACCGTGCGTCCCGAACGCGAATGGATTTACCGGCTGCCTCGGATTTGGTGCGTGTAGTGCAAGCGGCGACCGGCGGCACAGCCGTGATCGCTCCCACATTAGGAGGCAGCGTTCCGATGTATATCTTCGAGGATTTGGGATTGCCCTGGGTGGGCGTGCCGATTGTGAATTACGAAAATCACCAGCACAGCGCGGACGAAAATCTGCGGCTGGGAAATCTTTGGCGCGGCATGGAAATTTATGGCGCGCTTCTTGCCGATTTGAGCTGGCAGGATAACGCGAAGTAGCGGCCCTCTTGCGCGAATCCCTTACAATGCGAGGAAGTTTTGCAGCAAATGCTTCCCGGGAATGGTCAGGACCGATTCGGGATGGAATTGCACGCCTTCGAGCTTATAGCGGCGGTGGCGCACGCCCATGATGATCCCATCCTCCGTCTCTGCGGTGACGGAAAGCTCGCGAGGCAATGATCTGCGCTCAATAATCAAAGAGTGGTAGCGCGTAGCCGTGAAAGGCTCGGGCAACTTGCGGAACACTCCTTTGCCGTCGTGACGAATTTCACTGGTCTTGCCATGAAACAGCTTCGGCGCGCGAATGATCTTGCCTCCAAATGCCGCGCCAATTGCCTGATGGCCCAGGCAGACACCCAGAATCGGAAATTTTCCCGCAAGCCGCTGGATCAACTCGACGGAAATGCCGGCTTCCTGGGGAGTGCAGGGCCCGGGCGAAATGACGATCCGTTCCGGCTTCCGGCGCATGATTTCCTCGACAGAGATTTTGTCATTGCGATGGACCTCCACGTAGCAGCCCAGCTCGCCGAGATACTGCGCGATGTTGTAGGTGAAGGAGTCGTAGTTGTCGAGAAGCAGGATCATGGCGCTACCAGTCAAATCCTATTGTATGCCAACGGAGGGCCTTCGTGAGTTTGGCCCGAAATCGCTACCCTCGCTTGTGGGCGGCCTGCAGGGCCCTCCGTAACGCCATGGATTTGTTCACGCTTTCATTGAATTCGTATTCCGGCTGGGAATCGGCCACGATCCCGCTACCCGCCTGAATATGCGCGATGTCGTTCTTGATTACCATCGTGCGCAGCGCAATACACGAATCGAGATTTCCCGAAAAATCGAGATACAAAATTCCTCCGGCATAAATTCCACGGCGCGTTTTCTCCAACTCCTCGATAATTTCCATGGCGCGGACCTTTGGTGCACCGGAAACCGTACCTGCTGGGAAGCACGCCATGAGCGCGTCGAAGCAATCCACGTCTTCCCGCAACCTCCCGCGGAGGCTGGAGACAAGATGCATTACGTGCGAGTACCTCTCCACAGTCATCAGTTTTTCGACGCGCACGGTGCCGTAGTCACACACCCGGCCAAGATCGTTGCGGCCTAAATCCACTAGCATGATGTGCTCCGCGCGTTCTTTTTCGTCCGCGAGCATCTGCTTCTCCAGGCGCTGGTCTTCGGCCTCGTCCTTGCCGCGCCAGCGCGTTCCGGCAATGGGGCGATAGAAAACATCGCGCCCTTGCACCTTCACCAGCATTTCCGGGGAACTGCCCACCACCGAGACGTCGTTGAGCTGCAGATAAAACAGATAGGGCGATGGGTTTAAGGCGCGCAGCTCCCGGTAAACCTGGAATGGATTGGCAGATGTTTTTGCGGAAAACCTCTGGCTGATCACCGCCTGAAAAATATCTCCTGCACGGATGTATTCCTTGGTCTTGCGAACGGCGGCAAGAAATTCTGGGCGGGTGAAATTGGATGTGATCCGCAGCGGCTTCGCTTTTCCTTTCAACGGATTTTTCCGTTGTTCGGAAGGCACCGGTTGCTCGAGAAGTTTGCGCGCGCGACGGATTTCGCGCACGGCTTCGTCATATTTCGATCGCAGTGAACCGTGTCCTTCCGTGTGGACGTTGCGTACAATCCAGAGGCGATGCTGCAGATGGTCGAAAACGATTAGGCCGTGATAAAACATCAGAACCGCATCGAAAAGCCCGATATCGTCCCGCAACCGCTTCGGGAGCCGCTCGATCAGCCGGGCCATGTCATAACTGAAATAGCCGATCGCCCCGGCCAGAAGAGGCGGCAATCCCGGAACACGAACCGGGCGAAATCGCTCCATGTGGGTGCGAAGAAAAGTCACTGGGTCGCGTTCCTCCCAGAGGAGCCGGTCCCGGCCTTCCAGAACGCACGCGCCGTTGGCATAGCGAAACACTTCCTCGGGATGGGCGCCCGCAAACGTATAGCGGGCGATTTTTTCTCCGCCCTCCACGCTCTCCAGCAAAAAGGAATATCGCGCGCCTTGCGCGATGCGCAGATAAGCGCTGACGGGGGTCAAGAGATCGGCGGAAAAAACGTCGTACAGCGGGACAAGGTTACCTTGCTTGCTGAGGCGCCGGAATTCGTTGAAGGAAGGTTCGATCATTTCTATGCATTTTCAGGGAATTACAGGCAAAGAGCTTTCCTCGCCTGCTGTGCTTTGCTCCGAAGCGCTAACGCGACTTTTCCTCCGCGCGGAGAACCGCCATCACTGCGCGTCGCATGGCCTTTTCTGGCGGCTGGCGCCCCGTCCACAACTCCCACTGCGCGAGTCCCTGTGCCAGAAACATCTCCAACCCCGAAACGGTCCCAATCCCTTTTCTCGCTGCCATTCGCAGTAATTCTGTCTGCAAAGGACGGTACACAAAGTCCATGACGATCCGACAGTGTAACTCGCCCCCGGCAAGCGGTGAAACGCCAACCTTCGGGTGCATGCCTACCGGCGTGGCGTTGAGAATTGCGTCGAATCGTTCCTTGCGCAGAGCCCGGCGAGGAAAGGCTTCGCCACCAATCGCGCGAGCCAATGATTTCGCGGCAGCTTCACGCCGGGAACAAATGAAGACAGAAGCCCCTGCCCGCGCCAGAGCGAACGCCGCCGATCGCGCGGACCCTCCAGCGCCGAGGATGAGTATCCGACTGCCAACGATCGCCAGCTTCTTCTCCAACGCCCGAATGATCCCCAGGTAATCGGTATTGCACCCGAAGAGGGAGCCGTTGCGGCGCACGACAACTGTATTGACCGCCTCCATCTCCGCCGCAAAGGGTTCGCATGCATCGAGGTGCTTCAGGATGGCCCGCTTGTGTGGAATCGTCACGCTGAATCCGCGAATACCGAGCTCCGGGATGGCCTTCAAAAAATCTCCCAAATCACGGACGAGGAAAGGAAGAAGCACGGCATCAATGTGCCGCGCTACGAAACCCGTGTTGTGAAAGAGCGGGGAGAGCGAGTGCCCGATGGGGTCGCCGATCACTCCATAGACAGCCGTCTTAAGTGTCAGTTTATGTGCGCGGTAAAGGTTTTTCAATTCGCGCAGGCTAACTTGCCCGGGAGCTGTGGCCGTGGCGACCGACGCATACGCCAGAGCGCTTCCTTCACGAAGAGCCAGAATACGCGCAGGGAGCCCCACTTCGCCCATAGGCACCGCAACAAAATGGCGCGAGCGTCGCGCAAGACGGAGCAGCCGCAGGCTGTCGCTGATCGTTCGCGCCTGCGCCGCAATCTTGATGGCGTCCGCCTCGCCGGAGGCGGGGGGATTTACGGTTCTTGGAAGCTGCGGCGTTCTTCGGAAATCGTGTTCTGAAAGGAGAATCCGCGGTGGCACGGCATATTCGCGAATGGACTGGTCAGGCAGTCTCTTCATTGCTTCGACCTCGACGTCGCACCAGCTGCACCCAGCTTCCCGAGCCCGGATCAGCCAGTAAAGCTCCGCCTGCAAGTCGCCGCGAAATCTTCCGCCCCCGGCAATGCTCCGGCAGGTGGCAAGAAAGCGAGCAGTTCGAGGTTTGTGGCGTTTTACCCATTTCAGGATACGGCTACGCTCGGGATCGCTGCGTAACCAGTCCAGTCGCAGTTCGACGGTGCGAGTTTCGTGCAGTGCCGAACGAACCTGCCTGGCCATTTCCCCGGCGGTGAGGGCTGCGGCAACGGCACAAATGCGGTCCACCGCCCTGCCGAAGGGTCCTTCCGGCTGCTTGTGTTTCCCCATTTTATTGAAAATAAGACAAATAGCATGCCGTTGCAAAAGTGTAAAGCGCCCCGACTCAATTCCTTGACCGCTCCCGGTGGGATTGGTACCTTCGCTGGGGATACTCTCCGCACAGCCCTGAGGGCGTGTTCTTGAAGGAGTTTGCAATGCGCGCGAAAGCAGCTGGAATCTGCATTTCCTTTCTGATGGGAGCCGGCCTTTGCCTGGCGCAAGAAGTGCAGCAGACGACCTCGCAATATGCAGCGAAACTGACTCAACCGGACTATAGCCAAACGTATTGTTCGGGCTTTGTGACCGATCAAAAGGTGCCGGATGAAATGCGGCTGATCTCAGGTGAGCAGTCCAATTACAAGATCACCTTCGCGCGTGGAGATTACGTATATCTCAACCGCGGCATGAATCAGGGTGTCCGCGAAGGCGACCGCTTCACTGTGGTTCGGCCCGTCAGTGACTCGGTCGAAGTTCCCTGGTTCAAGTGGCAAGACAAACTGATGAAGGCGATGGGCACTGCCTATTCGGATCTGGGTCAGGTCCGCGTCGTGAAAGTTCACCCCAACGTTTCCATCGCTGAAATAAACTTCTCCTGTGCCTATATGCAGCGCGGAGACATCATCCGGCCGTTCGCGGAACGCGCGTTCCCGCCATTTAAGGAAGCGGGTCCTTTCGATCATTTTGCGCCGATAAGCGGCAAGCCCGTCGCGATGGTTGTGGCGGCCAAGGACTTTGCGCAAACCACGGGAACGAACGACACGATCTACGTCAATTTGGGCACGAATCAGGGAGTCAAGGTCGGCGACTATTTCCGGATCTTCCGCTACCAGGGCACGCGCGCCAGTCTCCTGGACATTGACAAAGATACTCAGTACAAGATGTTCGGCTTCGGGGCCACTCCTCAAATCTATAAATGGAACGACCTGCCGCGGGAAATTCTGGGAGAGGGCATTGTTTTGAACGTCAGCCACAACTCCGCGACCGTTCTGATTACCTACAGCACTTCTGAAATTTTCTCTGGAGATTACGTCGAAGTCGAATAACGTCACTGACTGAACATTCGCCAGAAGGCCCGCGGCATCATTATGCTCCGGGCCTTTTTCTTTCCTAGCCCCTCTCTTGAAGGCAGTCAACTGCCGCCTTTGTGCCCATGAAGTTCCGAGTGGATTTCGCAGGTAAACCCGAAGATCGCCGCCGCGGCGTCTTTCCAGGCACCGAAAGGCAGGCCGGCCTTCCGACAGGTCTCGTCCAGAAATTGTTCACGGCTCAGGCCATGCTCGGTGGCCACTTGGGGGAGCAAGAGTCCACGTCGTTGTCCGCAGACGATGAGCAATCCATGCGTTCCAATCTGAATTTCATCCGGTCTCAAAGGAACGAGCGGCGAGAGTATCGAGATCTCAATCTGCAGATCACCGAGTTCGTCCGCGCGAAGAGGAGCAAACCGTGGATCGTGCATCGCCGCGCTCACCGCCGATTGCACGATGTTCTCTCCCAACGGTCCGTGACCCTCGACCACGCCGATGCAGCCGCGCAACTTCTCCTTAACGAACAATGTGACAAAAACGCCCCTGTGCCGGGCGAAAACTCCCGCATTCGGAATATGATTGGGGACACGCTTATGGACCACAGCTTCCGTAACGGCGAGCCGCGCTAAATCCAGCATGGCTTGGCCGTCGCTCGCCACTTGCTCAGGGCGTGACGACATCCTCGGACTTCTTTCGGCTTTCCGTGAGCCGCAATTTCCGCCTCGCTTTGATGCGGTCGTCCAGTTGGCTCCAGAACTTCAGGAAATACTGCGCCGCCGATACCAGCGCGCTGATCACCACCAGCCAGAGCAGAATCAGTGCAAAGCCGTGCAGAGAGGGATGGCGCGCACCCCAAATCAGAACGGCAACAGCGCAGACTTGCAGGACCATCTTTGTTTTTCCAAGAGCCGATGCCGCGATGGTGAATCCTTCGGCCGACGCTATATTCCGCAGGCCCAACACCGTAAATTCCCGCCCGATAATGATCACCACCATCCATGCCGGCACAAGATGCATATCCACCAGAGAAATGAATGCCGCCGAGATCAATAGTTTGTCGGCGATCGGGTCGAGCAAAATTCCCAGCGTGGTGATCTGTTGCCTGCGCCGGGCAACATAACCGTCTGCCCAATCGGTTGCCGCGGCAGCCAGGAGGATCAGCACGCCCCAGACCTCGAAGTGAATGGGAAATCCCCAGGGTTCGATGTTCGGACTCTTCGTCAGCAACACCACGATCAGCAGGGGTACGAAGAAGATGCGGAGAAGGGTCAATGTGTTGGGAAGATTCATGCGTGTCCGATAGAGCCGCTGGCTGGAGCCCGGTCCATAGCCGAATGTCACTATAGACTCCCGCGAAGCGGGGCGTCAACGTCGCGAGGTGCCCGGAATATGCAGGTTGGCAGGTACTTCCCGATTAACGCCGGAGAAGCCCTTCGGCATCATGAGACTATACTCATTCGTAATCGAACTGCTGCAAACCTGTGCAAATGTAATGTTTGAAAGAGAGAGAGGGATTGGGCCCGGGACTCCTGAACACAAGGCGGATACGAGGAATAAGAACTGGAAATTCAATAAGATAGCTAGATTAACAGCCAGCCCGAGGCCAAGTGCAAAGCCGGCTTTGGAGTCCGCGGCTCCGAGGGGCATTCCACGTTTCCACAGAGTTTTCCACAGGGTTTTGGAGGCTTCGATTGAGGGAGCATTGAAATCCAGGCGCAGAAAAGCCCCAAGAAAACGGTCTGTTTCAGCCCCTTTACTGTCAAGTTACCTGCTTCTACAATTTTAGATGAACCTTGGACCCCGCAAAAGCCTTACCGGGAGGTACAGGATCGCACCCAGGAGATCAAAGACCCCGCGGACGGCGATGCCCATCAACCGGAAAGGGAGCGTCAGCAACCACACGATCGGATACAAGATCAGCGCCAGAATGGCGAGTGGCCAGCAAATCACCAAGAGTATGCACCACAGAAGGAACGCAGCCATGGCAACCTCCCTCCTAGTCTATTACGTTGTAGCGAGTTGCGATGTTCCCTTGCTTGCAAAATCGTTCAGCCGGAGCCGCCGCGCAACGGATGCTGGCACCTCCGCATCCACCCGCATCTGAGAATCTTCTACTTCGGAGTGCAGTACGCGGCCGAGGGCATGAATAAGAGCTAAAGTCCGGCCCTCCGCGAGCGGCAAGTGCAGCGTGAGGGTCACGAGGGGGTCAACGGGAAGCGCTTCGTCCATTCGCCTCAAGAGTTCTTGCAGTCCCTCTCCCGTCAAAGCCGAGGCAAGCACGGGCCTCGAATTTCTTCCCCGTGAATGTTTCAGCGACACCTCAATTTCTTCGCGCTGCTCCGGGGCCAACCGGTCAATTTTGTTGAGCACTTGGAGCGTAGGCCGCTCTGCCACTCCCAGCTCCGCGAGAATCTTACTTACTTCTTGATCCAGTTCCTCGTGGTGCAGGCTCGATACGTCGCTGACTTGCAGAATGAGCGCGGCCTCTTGCACTTCCTCGAGGGTGGCGCGAAATGCCGTCAGCAGGCCTTTCGGAAGATCGCGGATAAAGCCCACTGTGTCTGAGACAAGCACGCGACGGCCCGACGGCAATCGCAGCGCGCGAATCGTCGGATCGAGCGTCGCGAACATCCGCGAGCTGACCAGGACATCTGCGTGGCTCAGGGCGTTGAACAGCGTGGACTTTCCGGCGTTCGTGTAACCGACAATAGCGACCGTACCCAGCGGCACGGCGTTCCGAGCTTCCCTTCGCAGGGCCCTTTGATTCCTCACTTCTTCGATGCTCGCCTGAATCCTGCTCACGCGTTCGCGGATTCTCCTACGGTCCGTTTCAAGTTTCTTTTCTCCGGGTCCGCGTACACCGATGCGTCCAGCTCCTCCTCCAGCGCCACCCGCACCCCCCCCTCCGCTCTTGCCGCCCAGCCGGGACATGGCCGTTCCTCGGCCGGTCAGACGGGGAAGCATGTAATTCAGTTGCGCCAGCTCGACTTGAAGTTGTCCTTCCCGGCTTCGCGCGTGCCTCGCGAAGATGTCCAGGATCAATTGGGTGCGGTCAATCACACGGCGCTCCGTGGCCGCTTCGATATTGCGCTGCTGCACCGGCGAAAGATTGCTATCGAAAATGATGAGCGGCGCGCTGTGCGCTGTGGCCTCAGCGCGAATCTCCTCGAGCTTGCCGCGTCCTACCAGCGTCGCGGGGTTGGCGGCATCACGCATCTGAAATATCCTGCCGGCAATGGTTGCCCCAGCGCTTCGCGCTAGCTCGACCAGTTCCGCCAGCGATTCGCGCTCCGCCTCGCCCGCGGGAATTCCGGGAATCCGCGAAGCGCGCTTCCAGCCAACACCTACAAGCAGCGCGCGTTCCGACAATTCAGTTTGCTGAGGACTTTTCATCTTCGATCAAACGGGAACCTTCATCGAGGCAAGCGGAGGGAGCGGCGCTTTCTTCACAGCTGTTAGTATACTCCCGTGGGTCCCGCATCGCGAGACGCCTCAAGTCCCTGCTTGCGGAGCCAGTCGAGAGCTGCACTCTGAACGCTTGATTCGTCTCCGAATCCATCGAGCCAGTGCACCTGCGACTCACTGCGAAACCACGTGATCTGCCTTTTCGCGTACCTTCGGGTGGCCTGTTGGATGGCCTCTCGGGCTTCCTGCATCGTCATTTGGCCTGTGCAGACGCGCCGCAGCTCCGCGTAGCCAAGGAAATCGAAGGGCTTTGCTTGAGCGCTTTGGCTGCGCTCAAGCAGATCCCGGACTTCTTCCAACCAGCCCGCGGCAAGCATCGCCTCCGTGCGCGCCTCGATCCGCTCATAAAGTTTCTTGCGCGCCGGCTCCAAACCAATCTTCAGAACGTTCCAGCCTTCCAGCGGTATCTTTCCACTTTGGTGCAGCTCCGTGAGCGGTTTACTGGCCAGAAGACACACTTCGATGGCTCGAATCAGTTTCTGTTCATCTCCCGCCGCAATCCGTTTCGCTGCCGCCGGATCGAGGTTTTGCAACATGCCATGCAAGTATCCGCGTCCATGCTCGGCTGCCTCATCTCGCAATCGCTCCCTCAATTCTTCTGAACGCCGCGGAAGCTCGGCCAGTCCTTCGAGCAAAGCCCGCAGATACAAACCTGTTCCTACAGTGAGCACAGGCAACTTCTGCCTCGCGCGCAAATCATTCAGCGCCGCCAAAGCAAGTTCCCGATATCCTCCCGCGGAAGATTCCTGGCCAGACTCGAGCACGTCCAGCATGTGATGAGCAACGGCGCGCCTCTCCTGGGTTGCGGGCTTCGCCGTGCCGATGTCAAAACCCCTATAAAGCTGGGTCGAATCGCAAGCCACCACTTCTCCGCAGAACCGTTCCGCGATCCAAACGCCGAGCGCGGATTTTCCGGATGCAGTGGGTCCCAAAATGGCGACCAGAGGTCTGGTGTGGCCGGAGGAGTTCATCGGAACAACAAGTGTCGCGCGCGGAGGAGCAGGATGGCGAGGACAATCAGCGCAAGCAGCAACGATCCAAGGACCTGTTTGCGTTCGAGTTTCACTTATAAGCTGCGTCGAGAGGCAGATTGTACAAGAAGATAAAGCGCAAACGAATTTCCGGCCCGGAGAACGCTGGCGGCAGCGGTTCAAAAGGATTGGAGGAGCGGATTGCGGAGATTGCGGCGCGGTCGAGCGGCTCCTTGCCTGATCCCATGATCGGTACCGGTTCATCGCCGGGCACGCTGCCATCCTTCCGGATCGTAAACTCCAAAATGACGCGCCCCCGGTCGCCTAGCATCGCCGATTGCGGCATCACCGCATACCAATTTCGACGCACGCTGGCCAGAACGCGCGCCATATAATCACTGAAATCCACACCCTCAGTCGGGGTCAGGATTTGATAGCCGTTGCCGAAGGATCCGCCACCGCCTCCTGCGCCCGGTATATCCACCCCCGGCGTGCCAGGCTGTTTCGGCATAGGGCCTGAGACCCCGCCGCTTCGGCCACCGGCAATCGGATTGCGCTGCATGTCTCGCAGTGCATCTTGCAAGGTGTTCCCGGTGCTCTTTGGAAGAATTAGGTTGGGGTGGGGTTGCGGCGAATCCGGCGATTCCAGCCTCGGCTGAATATTGGATGCAATCTCTTGCTTGGGAGCCGGCGCGGCAGGTTTAGGAGGTGGTGCCGCGTTCGGCTGTGGTGCGGGAGCACTAGGGAGTTCTTCGGGTTTGGGTTTTGGCTCTGGTGGAGGCGCCGGCGTTGGCGGGGCCAGTTCGCGCAATATCCGCGGATCTACCTTGATCCTTGGCGCTGGTGGAACAATCACCCGCGGCGCGGGCCGGGAAGTTCCAAACGCCCCCGGGGGCACCAACAGAACCATTTGCTTGCGCGCGATTTCCTGCTCTTCCGCGGATGGCATGTGGCGGCGGAACAGGTTTGGTTGCCAGATAATCAAAATGATGAGCAAGGCGTGAAATACGAACGAAGAGATGCGCGTGTAAAGCTGGGCTTTTGCCTTTTTGTCGTCCTTTGTTTCGGGCGCGAGAAAATTGACCTCGCCTGTCAGGAAGACGTCTGGTTCCACGAGATCGAGAGGAACATTTTCTGGCCGCGCGATCACCAAAGGCGGCAGCGCTCCTTGCGGAATGGTCACACGTTCGTCAAGTTCCGTTGGCTGGGGTGGCAGGCTCGATTCTTCGCGGGGGCCGTAGGCTTCCTGGCTGATGTCGCGGGGTACCACCACACGCGCCGCGATCGAGTCGAGCGGAAGGTTTGCCGGAATGTTGGATTTCGTTTCCAGCGCCACGACCGGCATGGTCGAAGGAACGAGCGCGCGCTCATCCAGCGTCGTGGGACGGCGCCGCGCTGAGGACGCGTCCTCAGGCGGCCGGGAACCGTAAGGAACGAGGGTTCGGGGAATCATTTTTCCGCGCTTCGAGGCGAAGCAAAGGCTCCTAGTTGGACGCGCTCTCCATGTTTCTGGATGCTTGTCATCACGCGTACTGCCAGCTCCAGCGCGGCCCGGCCAGCCACGCCACTCGTCCGCGGCTCGCGCCGCGTTCGGACGGCGTCGACGAACGCTTCCAGTTCGGCGCGCAGCGGTTCCTCCTGCGGCGCAGGTAACTTCTCAAAATCGAATTCGGGCGTGGGCCCCGGCTGCTTCACCCGGACGCGCAAAGCGTCCCTCCTCGCATAATCCAGAGAAATATATTCGTGTTGCTGAAAAAAACGCATCTTGCGTACGCGCTCGATGGAAACGCGGCTCGCCGTAATATTCGCCACCGCGCCGTCATCGAATTCCAGCCGCGCATGCGCAATGTCCACCTTATCTGTCAGCACAGGAATGCCTACCGCTTTGACTTCTCTTACTTCCTCTCCCATCAGCGCCAGCAAGATGTCCAGATCGTGGATCATCAAGTCGTAGATCACGTCCACATCCAGGCTTCGCTGTGTGAACACTCCAAGCCTGTGCACCTCAAAGAAAAGCGGCCGTTTAAGAATCGGCTCCACGGCAAGCACTGCGGGATTGAATCGTTCCACATGCCCGATTTGAAGAATTCGCCCCTTGCGTCGCGCTTCCGCTACGAGTGCGTCCGCCTCCGCGAGGCCTTTCGCAATCGGCTTCTCCACCAGGACATCGAGCCCCATCCCCATCAGCTTGCAACCCACTTCGGCGTGCGAGATGGTCGGCACCGCGACGCTGACCGCATCTACTTTTCCATCCAGCTCTTCAAGAGAGCCCAGATTCCGCGTGCCAAATTCCGCCGCAGTCTTGTCTGCCCGCTTCTGGTCCAGATCAACCACCCCGGCAAGCTCGGCCCCGGAAATTTCCCGGTAAACGCGCGCGTGATTCCGTCCGAATTCCCCGCAGCCCACTACGGCGACACGGATCCTCTTTGCTTCGCTCGCCGCGCTCATTCCTTATTCATTCCCCTGGGGTTCCTATTAGGTTCCGCGGGATCGCTGACGGGAAACGTCTGAATGGCGATGCCCGCGTCGTTCGCCTGTTGGATCACTTCTTCCCGGTCAAAAAACAGCGTCCGGCCAGCGTCCACTGCCAATACCGTCGCCCCGGCCCTCTTCATCTGTTGGATGGTGGGCAAGCCGATCACGGGTACGTCGAAGCGCATGTCCTGCTTCGGCTTGCTCACCTTGATCACCACCAGCGGCTTTCCGCCCGCCAGGCGCGCCGCCCGCTCGATGGTTTCATCCGTTCCTTCCATCGCTTCCACGGCCACGCAAGCCTTGTCCGAAATGACCACCGTTTGCCCGATGTCCATTGCCGCGATCAGACGGGCCACGTTGAATCCGTATGCGATGTCTTCTGCCTCGCGCGCATCCGGCGCGCGCTGCGTGAGCAATCCCGCCTCGGGCACCAGAGGCTTCAGAAATAAAGTCGAGTCAACGAGTTGAATACCTTCGTCCTCCAGTACTCGTGCCACCGCCCCAATCAGTGCGTCCGTGTTCTTCCGCGGAAGCGAAAAGAGCAGCTTCGCCAGTTTCCAGTCCGGCCGGATCGAACTGAAGATTTTGTTGTGCTTCACTTGCCCGGCCATCACGGCCTGCGTGACTCCCTCTTTGTGCATCAGTTCGATCGTCTTGCTCAGTTCTCCCAGACTGACCCAGTGCAGCCGCTTTGCATGCTCCGCCAATTCTGGCGAAGCTTCCTCCTTTAATGCAATCACCGCCATATCTATCCCCTGGCTGCGCGCGCCCTCCAACACTAGAAAAGGAAATCGCCCGTTCCCGGCGATGAGTCCCCATCCGTTCACGTTTTCCATCATTGCGTTCATGAAGAGTGTTAGGCCGGCACTACTTCACGATGCCCCGCTCGGCCGCCTCGATAAACCGGATCAGTTCTTGCACGTCTTCGGAGCCGCGCAGCGATTTGCGCATCTCGGCGACCGCTTGCGAAGTGTTCAGCTTCGAGCGGTTCAGCAACCGAAACGCTTTCTGCAGAGTTTTGCGCCGCTCCTCTGAAAATCCCTTGCGCTCTAGCCCGATGGTATTGACGCCGAAGCTTCGCGTCTCCCGTTCCGTCACCACGTGCGAGAACGGCGGCACATCTTGCGTAATCACGGTGGATGCGCCGATGTACGCATATCGTCCCACCCGGCAAAACTGATGCACAGGAGAAAGCGCCCCGATCGTCGCAAAATCCTCGATGGTTACGTGTCCTGCCAGCGTGGCCGCATTCACAAACAAAATATTGCTCCCGATCTGGCAGTCATGCCCGATGTGCGAGTACGCCAGAATGAGATTGTTGCTCCCGATCCGTGTGACTCCGCCGCCCTTCGTCGTCCCGCGGCTTACGGTCACGTATTCCCGGAAAATATTCCCGTCTCCAGCGATCAGCTCCGTTCGTTCGCCCCGAAACGTGTAGTCCTGCGGGTCGCCACCGATCACGCAAAAGGGGTGAAAAACATTTCTCTTCCCGAATCGCGACGGCCCCTGAACCACGGCATGCGCCATCACCTCACAACCATCACCAAGTGTCACTTCTTCCCCGACCACCGCAAAAGCTCCTACCTTCACGCCTGCGCCCAGTTTCGCGCCCGCCGCCACTTCCGCCTTCTGGTGAATCTCCGGCTTCTCCATTTCGCGGCGTCTCTATTCCTTTGCTGTTCCGGCTTCGCGGTCAATCATCTTGCACATCAGCGTCGCCTCCGCGGCGAGCTTGCCGTTCACCTTGGCGTTCCCCTCCAGCTTGCAGAAGTCCCCGCGCCAATTCAGCACGTTTACCTCGATCAGCAATTGGTCCCCAGGCACCACCGGGCGGCGGAAGCGAGCACCGTCCACCGCCGCAAAGAACAGCAATTTGTTCTCGCGGTCGGGCACTTCGGTCAGCAGCAGCAATCCCCCCGTCTGCGCCATGGCCTCAATGATCAGCACTCCCGGCATCACCGGCTTTCCCGGAAAATGACCCTGAAAATAGTGTTCGTTGATCGTTACGTTCTTGATCCCCACGATCCGCTTCAGCCGCTCCATCTCCAGAATCGCGTCCACCATCAGGAACGGATACCGGTGCGGCAGAATCTTCTGTATTTCTGTCACGTCCATGATCATCCGCGCTCTCCGTCGCGCCGCTCACACTCATTGCGGCGTGCTGGTGTTGCTGCCAAACTCCCAATTATATGCGAAGCCCCCGGCTTGCGGTGCGCACTTTCTCTGCCTCCTCCCTTCCAGTGCCTCCTTTATTGTCCGGTACTTGCCCTCCCCTGTCCCTGCTCTTGCTAAACTTCGATCATGGACCCGCTACGCGAACTTGGCCGCACTCTGCTCATCTTCGGCGGCTTGCTCATTCTAGTCGGGGCTTTCTTCTATTTTGGCGCCAAGCTCCCGTTCCGCCTCGGAAGACTTCCCGGCGACATCACCTATCGCGGCGAACACTCCACGATTTATTTCCCGATCGTCACTTGTCTTGTCCTCAGTCTCGCACTTTCTTTCCTTTTCTGGCTTCTCTCTCATTTTCGTAAGTAATCTTTGCCAGTCCCTGAATTGCATCTCGACTTCCCATCGTGAAGGTTTGGCTTTTCCGATCTATCGTTTCACGAGATAATGGACGGAATATCTAGGAGTCCCCGTTGCACATCCTTATCTCCGGGTCAGGAATCGCTGGCCTTACTCTCGCCTACTGCGCCCAGCGCGGAGGGCACTCCTGCACGCTCGTCGAAAAGGCCGGCGCCAAGCGCCCCGAAGGCTACATGATTGATTTTTTCGGCACCGGCTACGATGTTGCGGAGCGTCTCGGCCTGCTCCCGGACCTGCAGCAAATCCATTACCCCATTGACCGCCTCGTTTTCTTCAATCCGCGCGGCCGCGAAAGGTATTCTCTTTCCTATCCCGCCATTCGCAAGATTTTCTACGATCGTCACTTCAATTTCCTCCGCGGCGATCTCGAAAACCTCCTGTACTCCAAAGTCCGCGAACACGCCCAGTTTCGCTTCTCTACAACCATCGAATCTGTCGAGCAGGATGCCTCGAGCGTCTCCGCCACACTCTCCGATGGCTCCCGCATTGACGCGGATCTCCTGGTCGGAGCCGACGGCTTTCATTCCCGCGTTCGCGAGATCGTCTTTGGCGAAGAGTCGCGCTTCTCCCGTTTTCTTGGCTACAACACCGCAGCCTTCTTATTGCCCAGCGTTCGCGTGCCGATCTCTCCGGATGCATTCTCCACGCTGACTGTCCCCGGCCGGCAGTTCGGTCTTTATCCGGTCCGCGGCGGCAAACTCGCCACCTACTTCGTCTATCGCGCGGAAAATCCGCCAAAGCATCTGCGCGGCGAAGCCGCCATCGAGGAGCTGCGTTCCGCCTTTTCCGATGTGGGCTGGATCCTCCCCACCCTCTTCGAACACATTGAACCCGGCAGTTTCTATTTCGACCAGGTCGCCCAAATCGAGCTGCCGCAATGGAGCAAAGGCAGGGTCTTCCTTCTCGGCGATGCCTGCTATTGCGTCTCCCTCATCGCCGGACAGGGTGCCTCGCTCGCCATGGCTGGCGCTTACCTCCTCGCTCAGAAGCTCCACTCTGCTGCTAGCGACATCTCGTCGGCAGCTGCCTTCTATGAAAATCGCCTTCGCCCGCCAATTGAAAAAAAACAGCGTGCCGCGCGCAAGCTCGCGCGTAGGTTTGTCCCCTCGTCCAGTGATGGTCTCTTCATTCGCGACCTCGTCATGCGTTTCTCGGCCTACGCTCCCTTTCGTCCTCTCATTCGCCGCTCCCTCTCCCCCGAAAGCATCTTCCACGAATAAGATTCCACCGGCGGCGGGCGAGTACCGTCAGCTCGATGTGGCCACAGATTTGCGCTTAGCCGTTCTGAGCCTCTTCAACGATGGAATTCATCGAAATGTCGCACGCGCTGGCGAGAAATCTCTCGAAAAGGGATTCCACTGCAGGACTTCAGATTCTCAGGCCGATCACCCGCACGAGCTGCCCTTGCACGCGTTGCAATTCCGCTTCCCGCTCGTGTTCTTCCTTGCTCCGGTCATTCAGCGCTTCCTTCAGCAGTTTTAGGTTTCGCCGGAACTCCAGTTGTGCCATCGCCAGCCGGCTCAGCGCCATCAAAGCGTCCGTTTGTTCCGGCGTGAACTCCCGCGGCTTCAAGTCAATCACGCACAGCGTTCCCAGCGCATAGCCGTCCTCGCTGATCAAAGGTGCGCCCGCGTAAAACCGGATATGCGGCTCCGCCGTAACCAGCGGATTGTTTTGGAACCTCTCGTCTTTCGTCGCATCCGGCACGACAAAAACCGAAGATTGCTCGATCGCTCTCGAACAAAAGGCGATTTCGCGCGGAGTTTCCGAAACCGACACTCCGATCTTCGATTTGAACCATTGCCGGTCTTCGTCAATCAACGAAATCAACGCGATCGGAGTCTTCGAGATGTGCGAAGCGAGCAGAACCAGGTCATCGAAGTACTGTTCCGGCTCGCTGTCCAGGATCGCGTACTTTTCCAGGGCATCCAGGCGCGCCTTTTCATCTCGAATCAGAGCAGGAACCGCCATCGGACACCTCCCTTGACGTCTGTTGACGCAAAGGTTAGAACCCCCACGCCCCCAAGTCAACCGGCCCCCCGAGCATGTCTACGTTCAATTCTTTCTCGAGCTGCAACGTTCGCAATGAATGTCCTTCGACCGATGCAAACCATTGCAAGTTGCGTTCTGAGGTGAGTGAACGCCTTCAGCCCTCGGCGCGGCTCTTGATTCCTAAAAGCTGTTTCCGTTCCATGATCAAGTGCGCCAGATAGCCAGTGGGGATGGCCAGCCATTGCGGCAACCCAAAGGGACGATAGCCGTCTGCAACGCGCCCCCGCACGATCAGCCGGGTCTCTCCCAGCTTGGGTTCCTCCAGCACGAAAGCCCAAGTGGTTCGATACGTGCCGCTGGGCTGTTCCCAACTGAGCACCAGATCGTGCTCCGGTTCAAGGCGCACCACGCGTCGCCTCACTCCGCCCTCACACGACTGCTTGCTCGCTCCTCCGCGCGCCACGCCGCGATTCCTTCGGTAGTGTTGGTCGTTCCAACAAAAATTCTTCACTCTCGGCCCCCGTGGCGACACTCACTGTGTCTCACGCTGAGAATCCGGCGAAGGCCTGTGGTGGGCCCAGCTGAACCAATACGAATTCTGACTGCGCCGGGCACCTTCATGGTGAGCGAGCGCTGCTTGTCCTCCTTAGCGGGCGAGTCGAAGGACCTCTCCGACCGCGTAAGTCCAATGCCTGCCGCATATCCGAAAAACAGCGGATGGGGGGCCAAATCTGTTAACTTCGGGGCATATTCTATGGGTCAACTTACCTTCAATCTGATGCCGGACCGCAAAACCTACACGGTTTCCGAACTGACCGCTCGCATCCGTGATCTCCTCGCCAAAAACTTCACGGGCATCCTCGTCGAAGGGGAAATCTCCAATTTCCGCGAAGCTCAGTCCGGCCATCTTTATTTCACGTTGAAAGATGACCGCTCGCAGATTCGCTGCGTCTGGTTCAAGCAGCAGCGCCTCCGCGTCAAGTTTCGCCCCGAGGACGGCCTCAAAGTCACCGTGCGCGGCAGCATCAGCGTCTATGAAGCACGTGGCGAATATCAGATTTACGTCGAGTCCATGGAGCCCCTCGGCCTTGGCGCTCTCCAGCTTGCTTTCGAACAGCTCAAGAGACGCCTCGAAGCGGAAGGCCTTTTCGATCCCGGACACAAGAAGCCGCTACCGCTTCTCCCGAGCCGCATCGGCCTGATCACTTCGCCAAAAGGCGCTGCCGTGCGCGACGTCGTCCGCATCCTTCGCCGCCGCTTCCCCAATGTTCATCTCACGCTTTACCCTGTTCGCGTCCAGGGAGAAGAAGCTCCCAAAGAAATCGTCAAAGCACTGAAATTTTTCAACGAACAAAAACTAGTGGATGTTTTGATCGTTGCCCGTGGTGGCGGCTCGATCGAAGATCTCTGGGCCTTCAACGAGGAAATTGTCGCGCGCGCCATTTTCGATTCGCAGATTCCCGTCATCTCCGGCGTTGGCCACGAAACGGATTTCACCATCGCTGATTTTGCCGCCGACGTGCGCGCTTCCACGCCTTCCGCCGCCGCCGAACTTGTCGTCCAGACGCGCCGCGAATTCGATAAGCACATCGCCGATCTTCACGGCGCTCTCGCCGAGCAGATGCGCTACCGCATTCTCGTGCTCAGCCGCCGTGTTCACGAACTCGCCGGCCGCCGCGGTTTCCGCCGCCCGCTCGATTTGCTTCGCCAGCAGCGCCAGCGCGCCGATGAACTCACTTCGCGCCTCGCCCTCGGCTTGCGGGCACGCCTTGAACAGTCGCGCAAACGGTTCACCGCCGCGCATCTGCGTATTGTTTCCTTTGATTTTCGGATGAAGATCGCAGCGCTCCGCCTGCGCCTAGAAAAGCGTGGTGCTGATTTCAGCGTCCGCGCCGAACGATTTCTGCGCACAAAACGCGAACGCCTCGCGCGTCTCAGTCTTCAGCTCGAAGAGCGCAGCCCCTTGAAAATTCTTGAGCGCGGCTATGCCATCGCCACCGATGCTGCTGGAAACGTCCTCCGCGATGCCGCCCAGGTCGCTGTCGGCGACTCCGTCGCCATCCAGCTCCTCCGCGGCCGATTGGGAACGGAAGTAAAGAAAAAGGAGGAATAGAGGCTTTCAGATCCGCTGCGTTTAGTCTTCGTCGGCGGCGGAGGAAACTTTCAGGACGGCGAGGAAGGCTTCCTGCGGAATGTCCACTTGGCCGACGCGCTTCATGCGGCGCTTGCCCTCTTTCTGTTTTTCGAGCAGCTTGCGTTTGCGCGTGATATCGCCGCCGTAACACTTGGCCAGAACGTTTTTGCGCATCGCCGCGACCGTTTCGCGCGCGATCACTCGGCTGCCAATTGCCGCCTGGATGGGCACCTCAAACATTTGCCGCGGAATCAGTTTTCGCAGCCGCGAAACCAGTTCGCGCCCGCGCTCGTAGGCCATGTCACGGTGGCAAATCATCGCCAGGGCATCCACCGGCTCGCCGCCGACGAGCACGTCCAGTTTCACCAAGTCGGATTCCTTGTACCCGGCCAGGTGGTAGTCGAGCGAGGCGTAGCCGCGTGAAACAGATTTCAGGCGATCGTAAAAATCGAGCACGATTTCGTTCAGCGGAAGTTCGTAAGTGATCATGACGCGGGTGGGAGAGAGATATTCGAAGTTTTTCTGCACGCCGCGTTTTTCCTGGCAGAGTTGCAGAATTCCGCCCACGGACTGGTCATCGGTAATGATCATCGCCTTGATGATCGGCTCCTCGATTTTTTCGATGTCGCTGGGATTCGG
>DATJAD010000163.1:0-7553 GCA_035516615.1 Candidatus Acidiferrum sp. | reverse complement strand
ATCGAGCGGAGGATTGCCTGCATTCTGAGCGAAGAGTCGCGAAGGACTCGCGCCGAGGGCAAGACAGGCCGCGAGTAGTGCGGGCAAAAACGAAGTAACGCGAACGGATGCGAACCTAAACTGCTGGATCATGGCAAAGGTCTCCCAGACGCTCCTTTGGCGGAGCTCCAGATTCTCGGCCCGAGCGTCGCAAAACGCTACGCTTTTTAAGATGCTGGAGGGCAAATTCTGGATGGCTAGCACGACAAGAGGGCAAGTCTCGGAGCAGGTTGGAGGGCACGGAGATATGGCCTGCCTCGGCACAGGTGAGCGAGACATTCCGGGAAACCAAGAGTGGGCGCAAAAAATGACGAAGAATCTCCAGATGGGGTGCGGCCATATGAAGGATGAGGAGTTTCTGCGTGCGTTCGAGGAACGCCGCTTGCAGCCCGGGACTTTTCACCATGCGGACCACTTGCGGCTGGCGTGGCTTTGCGTGAACCATTATGGGGAACGCGTGGCGGAGAACTACCTGCTCGAAGGCATTCGCACGATGGCGCAGAAGGCTGGCGCGCCGGAGAAATTTCTGTACACGACTACAGTGGCATGGACACGGCTGGTTGCGGAGGCAATTCGGAATGATTCCGTCGCGTGTTCCTTTGAAGGATGGATCGAGAGACATCCGGGACTGCTCGACCGCCAATTGCTGCTGAAACACTATTCGAAGGAGCGGCTCGACAGCGCCGAAGCACGCGGAGGCTGGTTGGAACCTGATCTGCTGCCGTTTTCCTGCGCGAAGACTTCGACGGGCTCCACATGAAAGACACGGAAAGGAGGGAGTTGCGTCTCTCGAAATCTTTGAAAAGTACTATTGACCCCATAGGCCAGCGGATTTAGCTTGGAAGTGTCCTTCCCCCCGGGAGAACCCTCGTTCGAGAGACAGGACATGGCGACAAAAACCCTAAATAATCCGATGACGGCAAGCGCCGAGGAACGCTGGGCCAGGCTCCGGTCGCACAAACGCATCATTTCGCGAGTCCGGCTACAGGTAGAGTGGGACGAAGGCGGGAAAAAGCAGAGCGCAAATGCCGTGACCGTGGACGTGAGCCACTCCGGATGCATGGCGATTGTTGGTGCTCCGCTGCCGCTACACAAAAATGTCCGCCTGATTCATCCCGAGTCCGGCAGGCAAGCCGAAGCGCAAGTTGTGTGGCGGGACCACGAAGCGTGGGACGTAGGTCTTGAGCTGGCGCGACCGGATGCGTCCTTCTGGGGCTTGAAGCTTTAGACGCGGCAGCGAGGTCTCTCTCCCTTCCGAAAGTATTCGTGTAAGTTCTCTCCACTAATTTCATCAAACGCACAAGAACTGGGCAAGGCCAAGGCTCGCCACGACCGGTGGTACGCGATAGGATAGCCACCGAACAGGGAATTCATGGCTCAGAGAGAAACACGCGGAACTGTCGTCATCACGGGTGGAACAGACGGACTGGGAAAGGCTGCGGCGCTGTTGCTCGCCGAGCGAGGCTACAAGGTGTATGCGACGGGGCGGTCCGCGGAGAGACGCGCACAGCTTGAAGCGATCGCGCGCGAGAGGAAACTCCCGCTCGCGGCAGTCGAAATGGACGTGCGCGAGGACGGTTCGGTCCGACACACGGTGGATCATATTCTGGCCAAAGAGAACGCAATTGATGTGCTCATCAACAACGCGGGTGTCGGCTATGTGGCAGCTGTGGAGGATCTGAGGCTGGAGGACCTGCGGCAGCAGTATGAGACTAATATTTTCGGGGTGCTGCGGGCGACGCAGGCGGTGCTGCCCGGCATGCGCGCGCGCAAGAGAGGCCGCATCCTGATGGTCAGCAGCGTGGCCGGCCTGGTGACACCGCCTACTTACGGCGCCTACAGCAGCAGCAAGTTCGCCCTCGAAGCACTGAGCAACGCGCTGCGGTTGGAGCTGTATCCTTTCGGAATCCACGTGGTGCTGATCGAATCTGGATATATCCTCACGAACTTCCAGCAAACGGCGAGGGAATTGGCGGAGCCTTACGCAGCGAAGGCGGCGGGTGGGCCGTACGCGAAGGTTTACGCGGGCGCGTGGAAAGGAGCGAGCGATGCCAGAAAAAGCTCGAAATCCAGGCCGGAGGATTTTGCAAAGGTAGTTTTGCGCTCGGTGGAGGCAGCGCGACCAAAGGCGCGTTACGGCGTGACGCCGCTCGCCGCTCTCGCGAAATGGGGGAAGCGACTCGTGAGTGACAGAATGGGGGACCGGTTTTTGCGCTGGAAATATGGGGTCCCGGGACCCAGTTGAACGCATGGGTTCGAATTGACGAGGGGGAGAGGGACCGATAATCTGCTGTTCTTGCCTTGAGGAGCGGGGAATCGTTTGGGCATACCTGCGGGAGATCCGTTTGCGAGAGGGGACCAATCCGAGCTCATCGAGCAATTGCCGAAGGTGTGGATCGGATACTTGTTCGCACTGGCGACGTTTGCAGGCGAGGCCATCGCCGTAAGCCGCCATCCGGAATTGATGAAGGCGAAAGGCCTGGTGGTGCCGCCGCTGGAGATCTATCTTCCGGCGTTTGTGGGTCTGGTGTACTGGCTGGTGTGCGTGCACCGGTATCACGTGGTGCTGAGCAAAGTCCCAGGATGGAAGCACCCGATCACGCCGAACAAGGGGGTGTGGTTCCATTTCATTCCGTTATTCAATTTTTACTGGGTGTTTCGGTGGCCGGAAGCTATTGCGAGTTTCGTCAATCAGCGAGTGGGCCGGCCCGAAATGAAAGGATGGGTCGTGGGAGTGGGTTTTCTGGCTTCGGCGCTCTGCCGGCTTCTGGTGGACGCGGCGCTGGGATTGGGCATCCTGTTCTTCACTTGCAGCTACATTTCGGCACACCTGAGGAGAGCGCTGGGGAGCACAGCGCCGCAAGGACAATGACTTCTTCCAGGCAGGTCAAGACAGGCAATCGATGGGAAGAAAAGGGGACGAACCAATGAAACAAATCATTTTGTGCTCTGCCGTTTTTCTCATGGGAGTTGCGGTGGCGGAGCCGGTCCATGCGCAAGCACGAAGCGAAAGGGACCGCATGGCGCGGGAAATCTTCAAGCAGCTGATCGAGATCAATACCACCGACTCCGTGGGAAATGTCAGCACGGCTTCGGAAGCCATGGCCAAGCGACTGCGTGACGCGGGGTTCGACGCGAAGGACATGAACGTCGCAGGGCCAAATGACCGCAAGAAAAATTTGGTGGTGCGCTATCACGGCACGGGCAAGAAAAAGCCAGTGCTCTTCATCGGGCATCTCGACGTCGTGGAAGCACGAAGAGAAGACTGGACGAGGGACCCTTTTCAGTTCATCGAGAAGGACGGCTATTTCTATGGGCGGGGCACGCAGGACATGAAGGCCGGCGACGCGATCCTGGTGACGAATTTCATCCGACTGAGAGAGGAGGGATTCGTGCCCGATCGCGACCTGATCCTTGCGCTGACGGCCGATGAAGAAGGCGGGAGCTCCAATGGCGTGGACTGGCTATTGAGAAATCACCGCGACTGGATCGAAGCGGAATATTGCATCAACCTGGACGGCGGCGAGTTCGAAATGGAGAAGGGGAAGCACATGCTGGCCGGACTGCAGGCGAGCGAAAAGGTCTACGCGGACTTTCGGCTGGAGACCCACAACCCGGGTGGGCATAGTTCCGTGCCGGGCCCGGACAACGCGATCTATCAACTGGCGGCCGCGCTTTTGAAGGTGCAGTCCTACACGTTCCCGACAGAGCTGAACGAAATTACGAGGAACTACTTTTTGAAAATGGCTGGGATGACCACCGGCCAGACGGCCGAGGACATGCGCGCGGTAGCCAAGGATCCTCCGGACCCGTCTGCGGTGAGCCGGCTCTCCGAGGTGCCCTATTTCAATGCGTTGCTGCGCACGACCTGCGTCGCTACGATGTTGAGTGGCGGGCACGCGCCGAACGCTCTGCCAGGTATGGCTCGGGCAAATGTGAATTGCCGGATTTTTCCCGGAGAAGAGCCCGAAGAAGTGAGAAAGACGCTAGTTCAAGTTGTGAATGATCCAGGAGTGGACATCACGCCGGTGTTGCAAATTGGGCCTGACGGCAAGCCGGTGAAAATGAGCAGCGTTCCGCCGTCGCCGCTAATCCCAGAGGTCGTGCGGACGGAGGAGCGCGTCGTGGACAGCCTGTGGCCCGGCCTGCCCGTGGTGCCGACGATGTCCACGGGAGCAAGCGACGGGGCCTACCTTCGCGTTGCGGGCATTCCCACGTTCGGCATTGCGTGCATGTTTTACGACATGGACGACATCCGCGCGCACGGAAAAGACGAGCGCCAGGGAGTAGAGGATTTCTACGATGGAGTCGAAGTGGGATACAGATTGATTCGGGCTCTTGGCGGTGCGAATTAGGAGCCGCAAGTTCGACCAATTTGGTTGTGTAAGGCAAAAGGCCCGGGACACGGATTGTTCCGGGTCTTCTCTATTTGAAATTGTCCATTAAGGTTTTGGCGGATCAGTTTCGGCCGATTTCGGATCGTTGGGCGCGGCAGTACTTGCTGCAATGGGTTTCCCGGTTTCGCTGCCGAAGCGGGTCAGATAAGGCATAAAGGGAGTTAGCTCGAAGGGCATTTTTTCGCGCTCGGCGATCGTTCCCACCGGCTTGCTCTTCAGCATTTCGAGCTGATCGTTCCAGGGATTCATTTTGACGCGGCCGCCCAGCGGGAGTGCTGCAATCTGCTGCGGATTCGGCTTGACGTCTGCGCCGACCGGAGTGGTGCCCAGGGCTTCCTGCATTTCGGTCACGCGGTTGCCGAGATGCCCGCTGATCAGATTGGGAATGTCCTTCTGCCGGGAATCGAGGGCTTGCATGAACAGGGAAGCAGTGGCGAGCTGGTTCTTGTAAGGAGAATTGCGCAGCAACTGCGCGGCCTTATCGTTGGCCTGCTTCTCTTCCTCGGGAGTGCGGGCGAAACCAAAGTGGCGGAAGGTGTCCTTATCGCCCACGAGAAGCTGATCGAAGAACGCATAATTGGGATCGAGACGATGGCCCAGGACGATATGGGCAAGCTCGATGGCTAGAACCGAAGCAAGGCTTGGCTCGTCGGGGAGAACGTCAATCAATCCGCGGCTAAGCACAATGGTGTGACCGACGGTGAAGGACTCGAGGGTGCTGGTGGTCATAACCCGGCAGCGCACGTCGGGCTCGATGTCCAGATTGTTGGTCACCTCTAGGTTGTTCACGACGGTTTCGAGAATCTTGTCCACTTCGCCCTTGGGAGCAATCAGGCCGATGCGCTGGAAGCGGTCAATGACGTTGTCCTCGGCTTCGCGGTCCCAGGAACGTTGCGCCTGGACCGGCGAGAGATCATTTGCCGTGGTGGTCTGGTCGTTGACCGGGCTTTCGACAAGAATCTTGCTCAGCTCCTGTTCTTCCGAAGCGTGGCCAATGTTATAGCCCCAAAGCCGTGTCTGGGCCTTGAAGTCCAGTTTTTTCGCCATGGCATAGTGAAGATCCCGCTCTTCGCTGTAGACGAAGGAAGGCAGCCACAGACCGGGCTGAACATTCGTGCGCCAGCTGTCGAAATGGAAATACCAACTGGAGTGGCCGCCGCCTTCATACGCGCCGTTGAAGCGGACGACGTTGTAGTCCTGGTCTTCGACCCAAATGCGGCCGAGGAAGCGTCCTTTGCCGGACTTCGGAAGCGGAGTCACATCGAAAACCAGACAGCGCACTTCGCCCAGAAATTCGCGCTTCACGTAGTCGAACTTGTAGTGTTGCTTGTCGAAGCCATCCGTATCAATGAAGATCATCTGCAGGAATCCGTCGGGGAGGAACTGCATGGAGAATGAGAAAAAGTTCCCGATCGAAGAGAAGATCTTCTTGCCCTTGTTGTCGGTATCCGAGAGGGAGACGAGGCTCACGCCCTTGGAAAAATCGGCGCGCCCGAGGAAATACTTGTCGCCCGCGGGAACGTAGCCGAGCTCCTTATCGGGCTTCAGGTCTTGGATGTACGTCTCCACCAGCGGCGAATAGTTCTTCATGCTGTTGTACATCCGATTCTCGTTGGTGATGACGCGGTCAATGACTTCGTCCATGGTGCGCGGCCGTTGGGCGGACGCGACGTTTGCGGCTGCCCCAAACGATCCCCATGCACACACGGCGACGAACAGAACCCCAAACACGTGCTTACGCATTTTACTCTCCCTCAATAGGCCAAACGGAATTCAATCCGCACGCGCGCCGGATAATCCACCGGCTGGCCTTCGCGTAGGGCCGGCTTAAACTTGATTTTTTCGGCGGCGCGAACTGCGGATTCATCCAGTCCATGTCCCAGGCCGCTGACGACGCGATTGACCTGAACATTGCCGTTCGTGAGAAAAACCACGTCAAGAACCACGTCGCCTTCCAACTTTAGATTACGCCCTTCGGCGGTGTATTCGGGGCGGGGCTTGTCCAGGATGGAAACAGGGGTGTCAGCGGGGCCTTCGTTGGACTTCTTTTTCTTGGGTGCTTCCGCTACTACTGTTTCGTTGCCAAAGCCGCCGGTTTGCACGGTTCCTTGATGGCCCTTGCCACTCGGAGGAATCGCCGTGCCGTTTCCGAAGCCGGAACTTGCCACGGTGCCGCGAATTCCCTTGTCGCCGCCGGTGCCGTTGCCGTAGCCGAATCCGCCGGGCAAAGTCTGCAAACCTTTGCGATTTACGATGTTGCCGTGGTTCGGGTCGCCTTTTCCGGGAAGACCGTCAGGAGTACCGAAGCCGCCGGTCTGCACTTTTTCGGGCGGCGCCTGCACGGTCGCGGGGGCCGCACTCCCGGAATTCAATTCCCCAAGTTTCACTGGATCTCGAGGACGCTTCGGCTGCTTCATATCCGGAGTCACGATGTTGGCCGATTTCAAAACTGGATTCATTTCCGGCGCCTTGGTTTCCATGGTGCGTATCTTGGGCTGAAGCGCTTTGGCCGAGAGGAAGACGTGAGGAACTCTGGGATTGAGCTTCACAGGTTCCACGGGTTTTGGTTTGACTGCAGCAACCTTTGGCCGAACGCGAGGCGGAGGGGGAGGCGGAGGGGCGATGGGAATCATCGTGACAACATGTGGCAACTCGATGGGCCCGAGGTGCAGCGCCGTTTTAATTTTATCCGGGAAAACGAGGGGGAGAATCACAAGAAAAATCAGCACGGCGAGCTGGATTCCGGCGCTGACGCCGATGCGATCCCAGCGCGTTTTCGTTTCTGGAAGCATCGCCAGGCGGGCAGGGATGGGTTTCGTGCCAATATTTTTTTTCCAGGCGTCTTTTTCAGACACGGCTCTACGGTTGGAATCGAAACCAACGCCCAGCCGGGGCGCCTTGGAAGGAGGATCTGCAATCATGGTTGTCATCCGCGTGCCGCCTCAAAAGGTTTTCGTCCGGGAAACTCGGAGACGGCTAGACGCGTCTAGCAATCCCAAGTTTGCCAGAAGAGCAGGACGAGAGCTTGAACAGTACGAGAGTACTGACGAGGCTGGAAATGTCCGAATAGGACTTTCGTACTAACGTCGCGAAATCGGCAATGACCTCACGACCAGT
>DATJAD010000162.1:0-22812 GCA_035516615.1 Candidatus Acidiferrum sp. | reverse complement strand
ATGCGGGGATCAACAGGCGTCATGGAGGCCGGGCGGTAGCGGAAGCGAGTGTCCAGTGAGTTGAATTCCAGCCGCTGCAGAAACTGAAAAAATGGGGTGGTACGTTCGCCAAAAAAGGTGAAGTAATAGAGCGTAAGCGCCAGGAAAGTGATCGCCAGGCTGATGAAGAACGAAGCCCGGTGGCGCCACCAGGACAAGAACAGTGCATAGACGCCGAAGCCGCGCCCTTGCCACCCATTCGATGACGGAGCGGCCATCGGAGAGTTCGGCTACTCGCGGAAAACGAAGCTCATGCGCACGCCGCAGACTTCGATCTGATCGCCGTCGTTGAGCCGGGTAGGGCCCGGGATGGGTGAGCCGTTGACCGTGGGAATCTTGTCTCCCGGGCCAATGTAGTAACCGTCGTCGCGCTGGTTGATTTGCGCAGCCATCTGCGGCTTGAACCAGCCCTTCAGCCGAACGGTGGCCATCGCGGACTTGCCAATGGTGGTGAGCTTGTTCGCGAGAACGTATTCCTTGCTATCCGTTTTTCCGCCGAGAATGAGGAGCGTGGGAAGTTTGAAGCGGCCCGAAGAGAATTGCGAACGCTCGCCCATGGCTGCCGCCTGGGAAAGCATTTCACGGCGCGCCTTGGTGTCGAGCACCATGGTTTCGTTAATGCGCGGCGCATTGGTTTTCCGCGCGGACTCCCAGGGCACCGGGGCATCGCCAAAGGTGTCCACTTTAATGCGGTGTTTGCCGACCCAGATCGAATCGCCATCGTGGAGCGTGGCGCGTTCGATGCGCAGGTCGTTCACGAAAGTTCCATTGAGACTATCGAGATCCTCGACCACCAGGCGTCCCGCTTCGTAGTAAACCCGCGCGTGATAATTGGAGACCGCCAGATTGTCCACGGCCAGATCGTTGTCTGGTGAACGCCCGATACTCACCGGGCGGCTGCCGACAGGCACTTCCTTCACCAGTTTGTCCTCAAACAACAGGCTGAGCTTCGCCATTCTAAATTCCTCCTGCTGCTCCGTTCTTCCGAGCAGGGTCTTTAGGCCCTGAGCGCAACCACGAGAACCAACCCTTGGATTCTTTCTCGAGGCGGATCACGATGACGGTGATATTGTCCGCGCCGCCGCTGTCATTCGCCAGTTCGATCAGTTTTTCCGCGGCGGTTTGGGGATTCGTTTCCACTTGAAGCGTGCCGGCGATCTCCGGCTCGGTGACCATGCGGGTCAAGCCGTCCGAACACATCAGCAGCACGTCCTGCGGAAAAAGTGTGTGTTCCTCGGCATCCACATCCACATCCGGATGAGTGCCTAAGGCACGAAGAAGAACACTTTGCATGTCGCTCTCGTCCGCTTCCGCGGTGGTGAGGATTCCGCGGCGAACCTGCTCGGCGACGAGCGAGTGATCGCTGGTCAACTGCTGCAATCCCCCGCTGCGCAAGAGATAGGCCCGGCTGTCTCCAACGTGGGCGATGCTGAGCGTCGAGCCGTCAATCCAGGCAGCGGTGAGCGTAGCGCCCATGCCGTGCTGCTCCGGATTTTGTTCTGCAGATTCGTAGATTTTGCGATTGGCAAGATGCACCGCGCTCGACAAACGCCGGGTCCTCTCGCTGATTCCCGTTTGCGGGTCCCCGAAATATTCCGTGGCCGGATTCTCGACACCTTCTTTGCAATGATTGGCGATTGTTTCCACCGCGAGGGCGCTTGCGACTTCGCCATGGGCCTCGCCGCCCATACCGTCGGAAACGATGAACAGGTGCAGCGGCTCGATAATGCGGAAATTATCCTCATTGTTCGAACGTACGCGACCGAGGTCGGTCACACCGCCACTCACGATTCGCACAAAAGCTCCCCGGGCAGGCGCGGAAGCTCCCCTCGCACACACCCATAACGCACAACGCAATTCTCACGCTATCAAACCCTTTGCTGCTTTCAAAGGGAATGCCGCTTACTAATTACCATGCGATTGGATACATTCCGGGGCCGTGCATTCGCTATACTGTTGTACCGACAGCACTTGTTGCGTAGGCGCGTTCCCGGACACGAAAGGCGAGGGTCGTGTGATGGCTGCCATTCTCATTAGGAAAAAGTCCGGTGCGTCCTTGCGTAGGCAAGACCGTCTTAGTGCCACACGAGCCACCCGCGATCTGGAAGAGCTGAACCGCATTGGGATCGCTTTGTCTGAGACGCGCGATGTCGAGCGGCTTCTTTCCGTCATTCTGCACAAGGCGAGGGCGATCACTGGGGCGGATGCCGGGTCTCTTTACCTGGTCGAGAACGGAGAAGAGGCTAGAGGGAAAAGCGCAGCATCCCAATTGCGTTTCAAATTGACACAGAACGACAGCGTGCAATTTCGCTTCGCCGAGCATTTGCTGCCGCTCGCAGAGGACTCCATCGCCGGCTTTTGTGCGGTGCACGGCGAGGCTGTGGAACTCGCGGATGCCTACCGGATTCCAAAGGGACGGCCGTTTCACTTTAATCGGTCGTTTGACGACCAGTCGGGCTACCACACCCGATCGCTTCTGGCGCTGCCAATGAAAAACGGAAAGGGGGAAGTTCTGGGTGTTTTGCAGCTATTGAACTGCAAACGCAAGCCAAAAGCACGATTGTCGGACCCGGCGGCCGTTCGGCGCCACGTGCACCCTTTTCCGGAGCGAGCTGTTCGATTGGGAATGTCGCTGGCTTCGCAAGCGGCGGTGGCGTACGAAAACTCCCGGCTCTACGAGGACATTGAGAACCTGTTCGACGGATTTGTGAAAGCGGCCGCCAAAGCCATCGAGCAGCGCGATCCCACAACTTCCGGACATTCGCAGCGCGTGAGCGATATGACCGTTGCGCTGGCGGAGGCCGTGGATCACGAAGTGCGCGGCGTCTATGCGGAGACACGCTTTTCGAGAGAGCAGGTCAAGGAGCTCCGATACGCCGCCCTGCTGCATGACTTCGGGAAGGTGGGAGTCCGCGAGGAGGTTCTGGTCAAGGCAAAGAAGCTCTATCCCGGGCAATTGGCACGCTTGATGGACCGGTTCGATTACATCCGCCGGGACATCGAGGCGCGAAGCATGCAACAGAAGCTTGATGCGGTCCTCAACCTTTCAAAGAAGCAAGCCGCCGAGAGAATCAGGGCGCTGGACGCGGAAGCCACACGACTGCTTAACGAGCTTGACCGCTGCCAGGAATTCGTCGGAAAAGCCAATGAACCGACGATTCTACCGACCGGGGATTTCGAGCTCTTGGCCGAGATTGCACAAAAAAGCTATCGCGATCCCCGCGGGACGGAGCGGCCTTTTCTGACTGCGGAGGAGGTGAGATTACTCTCAATACCGCGGGGCAGCCTGGACGACGCAGAAAGAACGCAGATCGAAGCGCACGTCATGCACAGTTTCCAGTTTTTGGCGCAGATCCCGTGGACTCGCGAGTACAACCGCATTCCGGAAATCGCGCGCGCCCATCATGAAAAGCTGAATGGCAAAGGATATCCGTTCGGATTGGCGGCCGATGATATTCCCGTGCAAGCGAAGATGATGACCGTCTGCGATATTTTTGACGCGTTGACGGCTTCCGACCGGCCCTACAAACGGGCTGTTCCCACGGACCGCGCGATTGACATTCTGAAGCTCTGCGCCGGAGATGGCGAGATCGATGAGGAGCTGCTGCGGCTGTTTCTGGAGGCGCAGGTCTATCGAATCGCGGCGAAATCGAATTGAGCCTGCGCGCGAAGACAAGGCGTCATGTGGATTCTGCCACCCGGTCCGATCCTGGCGTTGTTCCCGAAGCGTTGGCGTGATGCCCTGCATTTCTCCCAAAGGATTTCCCGCCGGAGTGCTTCTCAACTACAATTTTCTTCATGCGCAGGTACCGTTTCGTTCCGTTGCTCCTGCTTTTTTCCTTTTGTATCTTGTTGGATGTCTCGCCATTCCGGGCAGGGGCCCAGGAAGCGCCTCCCGCTTCGGCGGCCCGTATACTGCTGCTGCCGCGGCGCATGGTCTCCGGGGACCGCTCGACGCTTGCTGTCCTGGATTTCGGCGGCCGGCTTACCCCCGGCGTGACCGTCCGGTTTTCCAATGGAGATCGCGTGAAGACGGACTCAACCGGCCGCGCGCGCTACGTCGCGCCGCTGACATTGGGCGATCTTTACGCTTCGATTGCCGGACGCCCCGGAAAAGTGAGGACCACGGTCGTCAGTGAACCGCAGGCTGCGGCCGAGGGGATCGAAGTTTCTCTTGCGCCGCGCCTGGCTTCCTTGAGCGACTGGTTCAGCGTTTATGGCGGCGGCTTTTGCGGAGACGCTGACAAAAACAGAGTGATCGTCGCAGGGGAGAAAGCTTTGGTGCTTGCTTCCTCTCCGCTTTCACTCATGGTGCTTCCGCCAGCCGAGCTGTCTCCCGGCCCGGCAAAAGTAGAAGTCACTTGCGGAAGCCAAGAGGTCGGCAACTTTTCGACGGTATTCCTAGCACTCGTGCTGGAGGCTGATAGCACTCCTCTGGCACCGGGCCAGCAACGAACGATGATTGTGCGCGTGAGAGGAACAACGGGCCAGGTGCCGCTGGAGGCGAGGAATCTTGCGCCAGAGGCGGCGCAACTTTCCGGAGGAAATCCCGTCAGGCTATCCACGAGCGGAGGAGCGGAGAACATCGCGAATTTTGGATTGATTGGCCGGAGCCACGGCAGAATTCTTGTTTCCATCCGATTGCGGCCGACGTACGCGCGGCCTCGCCACTGAAGGCGCCCCCTCGCACAAGGACATCCGCGCGGTTCAACGGCTTTGCTTTGCAGATACTTCGGGAGGGAGTGTGAGTTTTCCCTGGTCACCTTCAAGCTCGGTTGCTGTCTCACCAGAGCGAAGCATGCCGCCCAGGGTCAGCTGAGCCTTTTCCAGGCGTTTATCGGCGTCGGCATGACTCTGCTGCGCATTTTTCAGGTGCGTTCCCAGTCTCTGGAAGATTTCCGAGAATGTGTCGAACTGCCTTTGCAGACCGGCGAGCCCGGCTTGCAGATTCTTTGCGTTCTCTTCGATTTGCATGCCGCGCAAGCCCATGGCGATCACACAAAGATGCGCGTAGAGAGTATTGGGCGATACCGCGATCACATTTTTCGCCCGGCAATAGGCATCCAGGAGTTCGCCTTTGCTGTCTTTGGTTACCAGGAGCTCGTAGTACACGCTCTCCGAAGGAACGAACATCAATGCCAGCTCGAGCGTGTTCTCGTTCGGAACAATGTATTTCTTGGCGACGGCGTCGGCATGCCCTTTGACCGCGGTGGCGAACGCGCGCCGGGCCTCGTCCCCTTCGGTTTCAATGCGGCGGAAGGCATCGAGGGGAAACTTGGAATCCACGGAAAGAAGTTTTCGGTCACGAAGAAAAATGACCGCATCCACGATATCGCCGGCTGTGAAGCGGTGCTGGATTTCGTATTGCGCCGGCGGCAGGGAATCCGCCAGAAGATGCTCGAGCGTAACCTCTCCGAGAAGCCCGCGAGTCTTGGCGCCGCCGAGAACGGCTTCCAAGGACTGCTGCGTTTCATTCAGTCCGCGGCTGAGCTCCTGAAATTCGCCGAGTTGCTTGTGGATGCGTTCCATGATCCCTTGCGTGTTTTTCAGTTCGCCGGCAATGGCCGATTGACCCTGCGAGGCGATCTGGGCCGAGTTGGCCACGCCGTCCTGGAGCGACTTTGAGACGGCATCGAGGCGTTGCGTAACCGTCGTCGCGAGCGTGCTGATCTGTCCTGTGTTTTGTGATTGCGCCGCGGCCATTGTTTGCAGGTCCCGCCGCAACTCATTCATTTGGGTCTCCAGCGCGCCACTTTTCTTCTGGCTGGACAGCACTTGCAGTGCCACCCAAGCCACGAGGGCGGCAAGCGCGAGAAGCGCGACAATCAATGCGCCATTCATTTCATCTCCGTTCGCTCTTTCGCGGACACTGCACCTAATTTACTCGATTGGCAGCATTCAGGAAACACGTCTTGAGGCGAGGAAAGAACGTCTCGGGTAAAGGTCCCCCTTCAGGGAATCAAGGAGAAACGCTTACCAGCTCAGCTTGAGGGCGAACTGGAACTGGCGCGCATCGGCTGCCGCCGTGGGCTGTCCCGCAAAGCAGATGCTGCTCGAACCGGGATCGCAGAGCTGATTCACAGCAATCACATTGGTGCGGTTCAGAAGATTGAAGGCATCGGCGATGAGATCGAGATTCATGCGCTCCCCGAGCGGAATCCGTTTGCCGACGCGCAAATCAATCTGGAAAAAGCCTGGAGTGTTGAACGGATTGCGCCCTAGATTTCCATCGCAACCGGCCGGCGGAGTAACTCCCAGCACGCTGAAAGATTGCCCGGAATTGGTATAGCACGCATCGGGGAGCGTAAACGTGACTCCGGGAAGGTACTGCGATGTGGCTGTTGGAAGGCCGCTGCTGGATCCGACCGAGGGTCTTCCGTTCGAGGAACCCAAATCGAGGCGGTAATCCGTTCCCGTGATGACCGTATACGGACGTCCCGAGGAAACCTCGATGATTGGTGCAAAGGTGAATCCGGAGGCAAAATGCCGCCAGGCGCTATCGCCCGACTTCGAACTTCCGGTCTGGAACACCGCGCTGGTGACCCAGCGGTGCCGCTGATCGAAATCCGAGTTGCTCCGTTCATCCTGAGGGAAACGGCTGTCTTGTGGCTCAAGTGTGGATTCCAGGTCAGTGGAATCGTCAATTGCGTGCGACCAGGTATAACTAGAAAGCAACTCGAAGCCACTCGAAAAGCGCTTCTGCACGTTCACTGTTAACCCATTATAAATTGAGCTTCCCGTGGATTCTTGCGCGTCCACGCTGTTGAACGGCACGGGGGCTCCGAATCCCGTTGGATAGCCGGCAAGTCCCGCCAGCGCCACTTGCGTTGGGTAACCTCCCGGAACGAGGCCTCCGAACGAGGGATTGGGCCCGGAAGGCCGGAAGAAATTGAAGAACGCGGGAGTGCTCACATATTGGCCGTTCAGATTAGCCAGCGGGGCAGGACACCCAAACAATTGGCCCAGGACGCTGGGGGCAACCACGCCGATCCCGCAAGTGCCCGCAGTAGGTGCGACAGTAGTCGCGGGTGCCGTCACCGTGACTGGGCTGGTAAAACCTAGCCCAGCGGCGTCGGCATTGAACAGATTCTGCGTGAGCAACTGAGGATCGGTGGAGTTGATATCCACCGCTTTGTTGAGGTGGGAGCCATGAGTGTATTGATACCCCACGCTGATTTTCCACGAGCCTGCGATTTGCCGTTCGACGGTAAGGTTCGCCTGCTGAGCGTAGCCATAAACGAAATTGCTCGTCACAGGGAGAGTAAACGGCAAAATTGGAAGCGGGAATCCTGCCGAAAGGTAATTCTGATCGGCAAAGAGCGAATTCGGATAGAAGGGGTCGAATCGTTGCTGGCTTGGCAGGTACCCCATACTTGGCAGGGCATTCAGAACGCCCTGAAAGATTGAGGAGCCATTCAAATTCGTGGGGCTATCCAGGCCGCCGCCGCACGCGGCTGAAATGAGCCCGCAGGCCGACGGCGTACCGCCGGCGGAGATGAGTTGGACGGAACGTCCTCCGTCCGCGGTGACGGAATCGAACGCGATCGCCAGCAAGGGGTGGTCGTAAAAGATGCCATAGCCCGCGCGAACCACGGTCTTGCCATCACCTTTGGGGTCCCACGCAAGTCCGAAGCGCGGCGAAACGTTGTTGTAATCGCGAGGAATACCCTCCGTAACGCCAAGCGCCTTCTCGGCTGCGCCATTTACGTCGGTCGCGGGAGCGAAGAGCGGCGTGATCTCCACGTCATACCGCACGCCGTAATTCAAAGCCAGCTTGCGCGTCACGCGCCAGGAATCCTGCGCAAAAAACCCGAAGGGCAGATTGTCAAAAGGCTGATTGGCCTGGCCGATGCCCTGAATATAGGTTGTGGGAATACCGAGACCGTACGATTGCAAACCCGTCGCACCGGGAATGAGGAGTGTCTGCGTGCCGAGATTGACAGAATCAGGAATTCCGAACGTGGAAGCGGCCAGTCCGCCAAAATTCGCCAGCCCCCCAAAATCCAGCGTGAAAATCTGTTGTTTTGCCGAGCGCAACTGGACCACGTTCGCGTCTCCTCCAAATTTGAAGGTGTGCGCTCCTTTCGAGATGCTCACGTTGTCCGTAAATTCGTAGCGCCGTTCAATGCGGTCCACCGTGGAATACGGCTCCCGGCCGAAGTAGCTGTAACCGGGGATATTCACCGCGATTTGGTCGCCACCCGGGAGAGGAGAGAAGCCGAAATGAAGTCCCCTGCGAGCGAATTGGAAGCGAAACGTATTCACGGAATGGTCGCTGACGATCGTGTCGTGCTGGAAAGTGGCCGAAATGTCGCGAGAGTGCTGCTCTCCGACTCGCGAACCCGCGTTCTCGCCGAAGACCTGGTTTTGCGCTGTAGTCTGCAGACCGGTGACTTCCGACGGCGATACGCCTACGCGCAGAAAAGAAGTATTGTGATTATCCCAGTGCTGATCGAGGCGCGCGGACCATAAGCTCGTCTTCTCCATTTCCGGGAAATTGCCTCGGATCGAATTCAGAGCAACAAACGAGCCCGGCAAGGGAACTGCTCCCGCCGCAATGACCGACCCGTTGGGGCCGATCGCCGCAAACCCCGAACATTGCAGTGAGTTCACCGTTTGCCCGAAGGGGCACGACACGGGAAGGGGGAACTCTTGAAAGAGTGTTCCTCCGGGCGTGCTAACCGGTGAAACCGGCGTGATCGAACCGCCCGAAATTTGCGACACCACCGCGCCATAATCCAGTCCATTCAGGGCCACGCTGGATGCTGAGCCCATCAGAACTGCATATTGCGCCGCGAGGTTTTCCAGCGCCGGATTCTGCGTGGCCAGCAGTGTATTCACGGCCGCGCCTTGGGCGGGCGTCAATTCCAGCGGGGCCGGAAAGAATGGGAAATCGAAACTCTGTAGGCCGAAGTCGCCCTGCCCGATGCTCGAAAATCCGGTCTCCTCGCGCTGTGTATATTCGTAAGACAAGTAATAAAACGTCTTATCTTTCTTGATCGCTCCGCCAAACGCCAGGCCCGCCTGAACGCGGGTGTACGGCTGTTTTACAGTATCAAGGTCGCCCGTGGTCGGATCAATCTGGCCGGAAAAGGCATTGCGCGCCTGGAAGGCCTTATTGCGAAAATATCCGAACACGTCCCCATGCATCGTGTTTCCACCGCTTTTGGTAACAATATTGATGACCCCGCCGGTAGCTTGGCCGTACTCCGCGTTGTAGTTGCTCAAGATCATCTGAAATTCTTGCACATCTTCCTGGGACACCGTGGAGCGAATCCCATTCACGGAATTGTCCACGGCGTTGGCGCCATCCACGGTCACCATGTTGGACCGCGCCCGTTGCCCGCCGATATTCAGCCCGCTGGTCGGTGCGGGACCGATCGCCGGGGCGGAATCGCGGTTCACCTGGGAATTCGTGAGCGTGAAATTAATATAGTTGCGGCCGTTGATGGGAAGATTGTCAATGCGCCGCTCGCCGATGAGCTGCGAGACCTCTGTTTTCGTCGTCTCAATTGCGGCGGCCTCCGAGGTCACCGTCACGGTCTGCTGCACGTTTCCCAGTTTCAGTGTGACGTCAAAAGTCCCGTTCTGGCCGACGTTCAGCTCCAGATTCTCGTTTGTGAATGGCGCAAAGCCCCCCCCTGCATCCACAGTCAGCTTGTATGCGCCGGGCGCCAGCGACAAGAGGCTGTAGTAGCCACTCTCATTAGTCGTCGTGGATCGCTCGACGCCCGTGGCCAGATAGGTCGCCGTCACTTTCGCGGACTTTACCCCCCGGCCCTGCGGATCGGCTACAGTGCCGGACAGAGTCGCGGTATTCGCCTGCGCGTTGGCCCGCCACACGGCACCCAGCACGAGTCCAGCCAGCAGCAACAACGCACACACACTTTGCCTGCGTCCCATGTCTGCCTCCGAGTTGTTAACTCCTTGACGCCGCTACCCCTAGCGGTTGCGGATCATTCCGCCCGTTCGCGTGGTGCGAAGGAATACACGGCTTTTACCGCAGGTTCTCATCATTTTGCAACTCCTATCTTTGCCGCAAGGTCGGTTTGCGTACGGATGGAGAGACTCCCCCGCGTGCCGATCTTCCAGGCATACCAGTTTTGGAGGAGATAACTGCTTGTGGGACTGCCTACCCTGGGTCCAGGACTGCGTTTGCAAAGCTCAGATGAGGCAACTGGTTCGGGGCGCTCCGTTAGACTTGCAAATGTCTCTGGACGAGTCTGCGCAGCTTTTCGCGGTCTTCGTCTTTCATGTGCACGAATTCCACGCCGCTGCCATCCGGGCCAATGTTCCGCACCACTGCGGTAAAGTGAATCTTGCGGAGCCCGGAGCGAACTTCCAGCTTGATGGAATCGCCCACGGTCAGTTTCCTGGGTGATTCGAGATATGCGCCGCCCAAGCTGATGGTGCGTACGCGGGCCAGGCCTGCCTGACTTCCTTCAATCTGGGCGTTCAGCGGCGACTCGAGCGGCACCCGCATGTATCGCCGCGGAACCACGAAACTGGCGCCTGCCTGCTGCGCTGACCCATAAGCTGCACGCACCCGCGCGCTCGTGGGCCGGTCTTCCATCATCGCCAGTGCATCTTCCGCGGCCGCGCGCAGCCCCAAAGGCTCCACGTGGGCCAGTCCATCTCGCTTTTCCGCCAGCATACAAAGGAGGTCCACGGCTTCCGTTGCGTGCATGCGGCCAAGCGCTTCGATGGCCTTGATGCGCACAAACAGGTCGCGAAGAAAATCGTGCTCACCCGCCGCGATTTCCATTAACTGGGGCACCGCAGATGTCTCCTGCGAGATTCCGATTTGATCAATCATCATCGGCACGACCAGAGGGTGCGCGTCCGCAAGAATCGCTGAGAATATGAACGCCGCACTTTGCGCGCACGCGGCGTTGGCGGGCCGCGCGAGCTCATTCACCGCCAAATCCTGAAGCTGCCATTCCCAGCTTGCCATGGCACGGGGTACGGCCCGAAGCAGTCGCTCTGGGTCCGCGGAAGCCAGGAGCTTGATGGCCGCGCTCACCCGCTGCTTGCGTGCTTCATAAAGGCGAGTCTCGAGCAGGTTCAGCACGGGAACGCCGATGGTCCGCAACAGGCGCGCCATTGGCGGCACCAATTCCTGTCCGCGCGGTTCGGTCAGCAAGAGTGTTAGGCGGTCGAGCAGACGCTCCGGGTCACGCTGCAGCAGCCGCGGCAGCGCCGGATCCAGGGCGCGATTGGCAAGCGCCGCGTCAACGATCAGCAGCCAACGGTCCTGCGCCACGAGCCTCTGTGCCAGCGCGTGCATGTGCTCGAATTGCGGCTCGCGGGGAGATTTCTCGAGGCCCAAAAGAATAGCTTCAAGGCCGGCATAGTCGGCCCTGATCACCGCAATTCTTCCCAGTGACTCCAGAAAGGCGGCAAGCAGCGCAGCGGACTCCGGCACAACTTCGTTTTCAAGCGCTTTCAGGCCCACCCGGCTCAATTCTTCCGGAAGCTGATTGGGCCACAGCGACCCGATGACGCCCGTCAAATCGTTCAAACCGGCGGCCACGCCCCGCCGCGCGGACGGATCAGACAGTTCCAGCCGCCGGGCGTAATTCAGCAGCAAATTCCTCGCTTCTCTGCGCGGCGCATCCGCGCCGGAGTCCGCCAGTTGCACGAGCGTCTGCCGCAATGCCGTTACGGGAACGCACCACACGTCTGCTCCGCGCAGAACGGTCGTCCTTTCCCTCGCGGGCAACGCCGTCCAGAATCTCTCGATCATGCCTTCACGGTGTGCTTCCGTGGACCACGTTGTGGAAAGAGAGGAAAGGTGTTGCGACGAATGCGGCCCTGAATAACCGCCGGCGGCGACCAGAACGTCCGCGAGTTTATTGAATGCTGGACGCACTCCCTGGGGGTTCAGCGCGCCGGCGGAAAACTCCGCTCCGAGAAACTCGAAGACCAGATTTTCGGAAAGACGCAGCAAATAAGGCTGCGGAGTTTCCCCATCGCGCGGGCCGTGCTGCGAAACCGAACTCAGCAGCAGTTGTACCGTCTCCCGCTTTGCTTCTTCGAGGGCTCCATGAATTGCATGCGCCGCGTCTTCGGGTGAAAGGCCACGAGCCGCTTCGAGCGGTGGCGTCATGCGTGCCAGCAGCCGCAGAGCCTCCGAGAGATCATCAAGAGACGGGGCGCTGATCGGCACTTCCGTCTCTTCCCGCGGCGAGTTTCCACCGTAAGCGACCATCGCGGCGACTAGGCTCGCCAGTACGGTGTCTACCTTGCGCTCCGATTGCGTATTGATTTCGATGCCGTCCACGCCGTTTTCCAGGAGTTTCGCCGTCCACCAGGAGCCGTTTTTCTTTTGTCCCGGCTCATCCGATTTTAGCAGCGATGTCTTGACCAATCGCGCCAGCGTGTCCAGTTCGCCCACATGGAAACGCTTCCCAAACAAAAGGGTTTGAATTCCCGCCCGCTGCAGATCGTTTGCCAGCCCCTCGAGTTCGCCGCGCACATCCGGCAAGGGCGCTTCGCTGAATTTGGATATGACGATGCCGGTTCGCGAAATCCGAAGCTCCAGCCCGTTTATATTTGCGGCGAGGTCCCGCAAGGATTGATACGCGGTCTCCAGGCTCTCGAGGACACGAGGATGATTCCGCTCATACAGCCTTTCGGAACGGAGAAGGATGTGAAATTCGCGCAGAGCGCGATGCGCGTCCGCGGCTCTTCCAATCACTTGCGGAGAGGACGGCGTGACTCCTAAATCTGACAGCGGACGAGTGGCCCTGCGGAGCCCCGTATTTTCGCGGGCTCTCTCCGCCGGAACTTCAGTTGGCTGACTCGCTCTCGCCATCGCCCTTATGTTCACGTTCTACCCCGTTTGTCCCAACCTGCTTGCGGTTTGCACCGCTTGACCTGCCGCCCGAATCCGGCCATCTGAAGGGCCGGTTAGTACAGGGCAGGGATGCCCTAGAGATAAGGCATGCAACTTTCCCGCCTCCCAAGAGCGCACTTAACCTGTTTTGATTCAGACACTTTTCAGGAAGATCCCAGTACCTAATAGGATTTTCTGTTACAAAACGTTACGTACTGGGGAGGATCGTATCGCATGATCTCATCTCTCAATTCGGCGTATTTGAGAGGGTCTATTCGCGCTGCAACTCGGCACCAACCAGGACCGTTCCGCCCTCCGTCGCCTGAACAGACCGCCGGGCCAGTTGGTAGCCGTTCAACTTCAGTTCAATGGTATGAATCCCGGCAGGGATTTCGACGCGGGCCGGGGTAGTTTGGCCTGTGGTGATGCCATCCACCAGAATCTCCGCGCCTCGGGGGTTGCTCTTCACCTGGGCCCAGGCCACGTGGTTGTTTCTGGGCTTCAGTTCCACATCCAGTCGCGCTTGAGCGCCAGCGGCCACGACCACTTTATCCGAGTACGCCTCATGTCCGGGAAGGCGCAACACGATGTCGTATTTCCCAGGTGCGAGGGGCAGCGATACGGGCGTTTGTCCCGATTGCTTGGCTCCGTTAATGAACACGTCAGCACCCTCCGGCTTGCTGCTGACATACAAACCCACTGCTGTCGGCTCCAGAGTCACCTTTTCGTCCAGCACCTGTCCCGAACGAACCAGGAGCGCCGTTTGCATCGGCTGGAAGCCCGCCTTCCGAACCTCCAGATTGTATTGTCCCGGAAACAGTCCGCTCAATCCGCAAGGCGTTTCGCATTGCTTTTCCGGTTCTCCTCTCGTCGCCGGGATCACTGCCGTTGCGCCCGCGACATTGGCCACAACATAGATCGCTGCCCGGCCCGGAGCAGGCACAGGCCGCCCAGACGAGGCGCTCGGCGGTTTTGCCGGTGCCGCCGGCGCTTCGTATCCGATGTCATCCACGATTTGCACTCCCGCCGGCGCGGATTTCAAAAACTTGAGAAGTTCGCTGTGCTCGGAGGAGAGGAGCTTACCGCTCACGGTGAGGGTGTTTCCCGTGCCATGAATTTTCAGTTTGCCGGATAGCCCCTGCAATGCTGCTGCTTCTTCAACTCGGCCCTTGTATTCCGCCGCCGCAGGAGTCAGCGAGCTATCGGATCTTCTCGCCCCAGGGGGTTGCGCGGAGGCCCCCGAGTTCTTGGGAACAGAGGTCTTTTCGCTCGACGGAGGCGTCACGCGAGGGACGGAATCGTTTGCGCCGTTCGCAGTGGTTTCGGGGTTCTCGGTAGTCAATTTTGGGGCCGCAACGCCGGACGAGTCCGTCTCTTTATGCGCCTGATTCTGCTCACGGGCCGCTTCAAACACCGGTCGAATCTGCTTCGCACCGAAATAGATTACCGCAATCAAAAGAAGCGCCACGAACACGCTGAGAACCGGGCTCTTCTTCCTGGGTTCCTTCACCGGCGCGATCGGTCCCGTTCGCCGCACCGCCGGCGTATGCATGGGGCTTGCGGCGCGAGCCTTCAGCGACCTCGCCGCCGCCGAAGTATCGTGAGCAGGAGTGGCCCCGCCGGCGCCCATCACCACCGTGGACTCCGGGTTTGCGGAAAGCGCCATCGTGGACTGCGGACCGCCCGCCGCCGGGACGATGGCGCGGTAATTCTTCAAATCCTCTATCAGCTCGCGGCAACTTTGGTAACGCGCGTCCGGTTCTTTTGTTAACGCCTTCATCACCACGGCGCTCAACCCTGGGTGGATGGAAGAATCAATCTGCCGGGGCGGCACCGGTTCTTCGTTCACGATCTTGTAGATGACCGTCGTGATGTTCTGTCCCGGAAAAGGCTTTTCTCCCGTCACCATTTCATAGAGCATCACGCCCAGCGAAAAAATGTCGCTTCGCCCGTCCACTACTTTGCCCTTCACCTGTTCCGGCGACATGTAGCTTGGCGTGCCCATCACGTGCGCAGTCTGCTGCACCGTCCCAAATTGCAGGATTTTTGCGGTCCCGAAGTCCGTCACCTTCACTGTATCGTCCGCCGTGAGCATCAGGTTCGCCGGCTTGATGTCGCGGTGCACGATATTGCGCTCGTGCGCGAATTGCAGTGCGCTGCATGCCTGCTCCATGATGCGCAGCACCCGTGGGAGAGGAAACCCTTGCCCGGAGTCGAGCAGCGCCTGCATGCTCTTGCCTTCCACCAGCTCCATAGTGATGTAGTAGAGACCCTCTTCCTCGCCTGCGTCGTAGACCACTACGATGTTCGGGTGCGTCAGCAGTCCTGCGGCGCGCGCTTCCGTCTGGAATCGAGCCAGCAATTCGGGGTGGGTCAGCCCTGTGCCTTCCTGCGAAAGCCGCAAAGTTTTTACTGCTACGCTTCTGCCGATGACCGGATCAAGGGCCCGGTAAACTACACCCATCGCTCCACGGCCCAATTCGCCCTGGATCTCATACCGCCCGGCTTTGGTCAAAGAAGTAGACATCACTGCTTCAGCGGTAGAAGGGGAGTTCCCGCCGCCTCATATGCTTCAAATCCCCAAGGCAAGGTAGGGCAGATTGCTCCGCCGACACCCCTGCGCCCTATCCTCATGACAGTACCCACCAAATTTTCGGGGGGTCAATCCGTCCGCAGTACTAGTGTTTCCGACTCGCCACGTGGCCCGCCAACGGCAGCTTCTCAGTATCCGTGGCTGTCCTTGTCCACCGACACCTTGCCCGCGAACGAGCGGTAAACATAAGTGAAGTATCCCGCAGCCAAAATCATTCCCATCGTCCACCAAATCAGCCCAACCTTCAGGCCATAGGCGCCCGCTTGTGCTCCCCCCACTGTCAGCGAAAACGCCGGATTACGAGCGGACAACACCATCGGGTACACACCAAACACTACGCTCGTGAGCATTCCCGTCAGATAAGCCGCCGAAGCCAGAAACATATTCCGCTCGTTCCGCTTCGCAAGGAAGATACGCACGGCCACCAATCCCCCCGCCGCTAGCAATGGAAAAACCATCCCCCACGGCCATGTCCTGAAGTTTTCGCCCACTTGCGGCTGCACGCGGAAAGTTACCGCCGTCACCAGCGCCGTCAGTCCTGCCACCACCCACCAAGCCCAGTCCGCCAATTGCATGGCGCGTTCTCCTGTCTTCCCCGTTGTCTTCAGCCGCACCCACAATCCGCCGTGCATCACCAAAGCCGCCAGAGCCAGCACTCCCACCAGAATCGTGTACCAATCCAATATTCCCGTCTGTTCGCCCAGCCGAAAATTTGTCCACAGCGGCTCGAAGAAGTACCCCGTCGCGTCGAGCGGCACTCCTCGCACGACATTTCCCAGCGCAGCCCCGAAAAATACCGCCAGCAAGAGGCTCGATCCGCAAAACGCAAAGTCCCACAACGGCGCCCATACCGCGCTCTTGATGTGATTGCGAAACTCGATCGAAGTCCCGCGCAGAATCAGCAGCCACAATACAATAATCAACGGCAAATAAAACCCGCTGAACCCGCTTGCGTACAGCTCCGGAAACGCGAAATACAGCGTCCCTCCCGCCGCCAGCAGCCAAACTTCATTTCCGTCCCAAACAGGCCCGATGCTTGCCAACACCTGCCGCCGTTCCTCATCCGTCTTCGCCACCAGCAGGTGAATTGCTCCGGCTCCGATATCGAACCCGTCGAGCAGCACATACATCGCGATCATGATCGCCACAAGGCAGAACCACACGGTTCCCATCGCGCCCTCCTCAATCCGCAGCCAGCAGGGCAGCTTCTTCGCCGCGCAGCTTGCCGGGTTCCGGCCCCAGCTCGATCTCTCGCCATACCAGGAACAGCCACAGAATCGAAAGCACCGTGTACATCCCCATGAATCCGATCAGCGTGAACCACGCATTTCCAGCGGCCACGCGCGGCGAAGCCCCTGCCGCCGTGCGCATCAATCCGTAGATCAGCCACGGTTGCCGCCCCAGTTCCGCGGTCATCCATCCCGCCGTGTTCGCAATGTACGGCAACGGCACGCACAGCATCAGCAGCCACAGCATCCACCGCGCCTCGAACAGCTTCTTCCTCCACAGCAGCAGCGCCGCGATCATCATCACTGCAATGAAAATCGTCCCCAGTCCCACCATGATGTGATAGCTGTAATAAAGCATCTCGATTTTGTCCGGCCACAAATCCTGCGGAAAATCCGCCAGCCCGCGCACCTCCGCGCTCCATTGCCGGTACGTCAGAAAGCTCAGCATGTTCGGTGCGATCAGAGGATTGTCGAGCTTCCGGTCCGCCACGTCTGGCTGTCCCAGGATCGCAATCGGCGCCCCGCGCTCCGATTCGAACAGCCCTTCCATCGCCGCCAGCGTCACCGGCTGGTTCTGCGCGATCAATCTTCCTTGGATGTCGCCCGTGGGAAAAAGCTGCAGGCACGACGCAATCACTCCCACCAGCACTCCCGCCTTCACGAATGTTTTCCCGTACACTTCATCGCGGTGCGTCAGCAGATAGAACGCTCCCACCGCGGTCATCACGAAGCATCCCGTCTGCACCGCGCCAAGCATCGTGTGCATGTATTGCCAGATCGCCCACTTGTTCAGCACTAATCCCCAGAAGCTCGCCAGTTGAATTTCTCCATTTGCTCCGAGCCGGTAGCCCACCGGGTATTGCATCCATGCATCTGTCGCCACGATCAAATACCCGCTCAGCCACGATCCCAGCCACACCATGAACGCCGCCCACCAATGCCCCATCTTCCCGAGCTTTTTCTCTCCGAACAAAAACAATCCCAGGAAGCTCGACTCCATAAAGAACGAAAACACGCCCTCCATCGCCAGCGTCTGCCCGATCACTCCGCCTGCCGCTTTCGAAAACTCCGCCCAGTTCGTCCCGAACTGGAATTCCATTGGAATCCCCGTGACCACTCCGATTGCAAAGTTGATCCCAAAAATCCGTGCCCAGAAGCGCGCTGCCCGGTTGTAATGCTCGTCTCCTGTACGCACCGCCTTGGTCTTCAGATACAAAATCAGCAGCGCCAGTCCCATCGTCAGTTGCGGAAAGATGTAGTGAAACGTCACCGTGAACGCGAATTGAAGTCGGTCTACGTCCAGTGCGTGTCCCATCGCGGTACCTCGTCTATTTTTGTGCGGTGTTCGGCCTTAGAACCTGCTCGCACCGGTTGCCGGCTGCAAACAGGCTGGCCGCGGGTTTCTCGAAGGACGCGAGTCTTGCAGCTTGCCCGGCCCAATCATCCCACATCAAAACCGTCTTTCCACTCATTTTTTTCATTACTCTTCGCATCGTCCAAAAATCTCAGCCATTTTCTTTCGTCCCGATCTCAAGCGATCCCTCGCCTTTCAATTCTTCGACACCAACTGACTTTGCCCTGGCGTCACAGCCGCCAGGTGCTCCACCAAATCGTGCCGCGCCTTGGCCGTTCCCAATGTCAGGATCCGATCCTGCTCTTGCAGCTTCGTTTCCGGCGTCGGCAGCACCACTTCCTCTCCTCGCAGAATCGCCACGATCTCCAGCCCGCTTCCCACCATCTCGTAGCACTCTTTCACGCTCTTTCCCGCCAGCGGACTCTCCGGCTTCAGCATTCCAATCCCCAATTCTTTCCGTCCCGGAATTTGTACTCCCACTCCCGAATCCAGCACCGCCACCAAATCCAGGTGTCCCACTATGGCTGCTTTGGGCAAGTTCCTCGAATCCAGAATTTTCAGCGCCGAATCCACGCTGTCCACATACCGCGCCGGCGATTGCGCTCTCCCCGCGACCTGCGCCTCGTACAAGCTCTTGTACTTCAAGGGACCGGACAATCTCCTCTGCAGCAGGTAACTCAGCAGCACCGCGAACGCCGCCGCCGGCAAAAGCTGATACCCTCCGGTCATTTCCGTCACCATGATCAATGCCGCCACCGGCACGTGCGCCGCGGCGCCGAACACCGCCACCATTCCCACCACCACAAACGCCGCCGCAGGCAGGTGCGACGCCGACTCAATCGCTCCGCCCACCATCGCTCCTACGAAGAGCGATGGAGCAAACACGCCGCCCGATCCTCCCGACGACACCGTCAGCGCAAACGCCAGCATCTTCGCGAACACCAGCACCAGCAAAAGCTCCAGCGCCATCCGCCCGTCAATCGCCTCCTGAATCCAGCCATATCCTCCGCCGATGATCTGCGGTAATTTCAGCGCCAAAAGTCCTACTCCCAATCCTCCCAGCGCAGGGTTCAACCATGGCCGCCATGGAAGCATCCGAAATGCGTCTCGCAATCCGTAAAAAACCACGGGCAGAAGTGTGCCCGCCAGCCCGCCCGCAATTCCCAGCACTCCAAACCACAAATAGGCTTCCGGTTTCAATTGGAGCTGCGCAGCGGGAAAAAAGAACAGAGGGTTCCATCCCACGAAAAATCCGTTCACTGCATAAGCCACCACCGAAGCCAGCATGGTGTACAGCAATGCCCCCGCTTCGAACTCCATGCTGCCGTACAACACTTCCACGGCGAAAAACGCCGCCCCGATCGGCGACCGGAAAATCGCCGATAGTCCCGCCGCCATCCCCATTAACAGGAGCAATTCCCGATCGTCGTCTCTACGTTTTCCGAGCGTCGCGTAGATGGATCCCACGCCCGCCCCGATGAGTGCGATCGGCCCTTCCCGCCCCGCCGCTCCTCCTGAACCGATGGTGATCGCCGACGCCACCAGCTTCAACGGCGCCACGCGCGTTCGGATAAACCCGCCCGTTCGGTGGAACGCCTTCACCACCGTGTCCGTCCCGTGCCCTTCCGCTTCCGGCGCGAAGTTGTACACCAGCAGCCCGGAAATCAGTCCGCCGATCGTTGTCGCTGCCGGGATCAGCAGCAGTCCGTGCCTCCCGATCATCTGCGTCAGCACCCCGCCCTCTTCGGGCAATCCGGGAGGCTGATATCCCGCCATCCAAATCAAGAAAATGTGTTGGCACAACCGCAGCGCCCACATGAACACCTGCGCTGCCAGCGCGCCCACCACTCCCAGCAGAACTGATTCTGCCAGCAGCCGCGGATCGCTCTCTTTGACCAACTCTCTCTCCGGGGAATGGACTCTGTGATACTTGTTCTACTTCGAAACGGGGATTGCGCTCAATGCCATAGCAGGCACCGCTTTTTTCTGCGTTCTTACTTTCTGCTGTACCCCAGCCCTCTCGGCGGGCGTACGCTGGCCTGCCGAGCCGAAGCCTGCGCAGCAGGCGAAGGCTGGTGGGGCTGGCGAGAGTCGAACTCGCGACACACGGTTTAGGAAACCGTTGCTCTATCCATCTGAGCTACAGCCCCGCGCCTCTCATTCTATCGCACTTGCTTTGGCCTTCTGCGTCCAAACAAATTGCAAACTCCCTTGTCTGCCTGGCCGCCCTGCTTTAATTTCGTTTCCCTCGTGTGCTCTTTGTTTCCCGCCTCGCTTCTCGCAAAAGGCTCAAACGCATTTTGCGCCATTTTCTGGGCTGGCCTCTCCTGCGCCGTCCTGGATGACTGCCTCTCACTGCTTCCATGCGTTACGGCCCGTCGGAAGAGGGGAAGCCGGCAGCTCCTTCCGGGCTCGCGGCACAGGGTGATGAGTGTCACTGCGCGAGACTGAATTGGCTGGGAAAGCGAGATATTGGCGCAATATGTATCAATGGCGGATCAGGTCCCATGCCGGTAGCCACAATTGACTTAGAGGCACTGCGTGTTGTTCTCGCGAAAAAGAGAGCGGAGCTATTTGAAGCTCTTATGAGGAATCCTTCCGAGCTTCATCTCGCCGCGGAGATTAAGCGGCTTGACGATCAAATGGCGGAGTGCGCCGAAAAAATGACGCGAAGCCTTTACCGAGGTGCGGTTCGCTCCCTCTATCCTCGTTAAAAAACACCTCGGTGTCGCCCCTGCGTCGGGGGCTTCTCTCTTCGCTTTCCGCCTGGGGGTAGGCTCATTGGAACAACGCCTATTTCCGTCCTTTCCCCTTTTTCGCTTCGGGGTAATCTTAAGGGGGTGCGAGCAACCCACAGGTGCGGTCATGAAAGACCGAACGTGGAAAGCTTTCTTGGGACCCCTCGGGGCATCCTTGCCCATCGTCGGGGGAATCGGCGTTCTCATTCTGTGTGTCTTCCTTCGCGGCTCCCCTGCCATTCGTGAACCACTGCTTTTTAGCCAGCTTCAATTTACCAGTGGCATTGTTGCGCTTGCTTTTGCAGGAGCCGCTTTTATCAGGTTTCGTGGCACGCGGGATCGCCTGGCGTTGATTCTGGCCATGGGATTCATCCTTGTTGGGGTTACACTCGCGAGTTCCAGCTTTGGCTTGGCCTCTCTCTCCACTGCGGGTCTTCGCGATCCCATGACCTGGGTGATCGGCCGTACTCTCCTCGCCATTCTGCTGGTGGCCGCGTTGCTTGTACAACCGCGGTACGCCCGGTCCAGCAATCCAAGCCGCGATCTTGTTGCTACTCTCTTTTTCGCGCTCCTCCTCTCCGTGTTCCTCGGCTTCTTGCACCGCCAACTTCCCTCAACCCTTGTCTTTCAGTCCGGACATCTCTTTCCCCGTCCGGGAAACCTCGTTCCTGCGGCTTTCTTCTTGGTCGCCGCATTCGCCTATCATCGGCGGCTGAGGCACGCCTCCGCCCCCTTTGATCTCTCGCTCTTTATTGCTGTCACCATGAACTTCTGGTCCTCTATCGCCGCCGCGCAGTCCGATCTCGGGCTCGACGCCTCGTTCGCCCTGGCCTCGATCCTTCAGTTCAGCAGCTACGCTGTCCTTCTGGCAGGCGCCCTCTTCGATAACCTGCACCTGTTTCAATATGTTCAGCGCATGGCTGTGAGCGATCCCGTCACTGGTCTTGCCAACTATCGCCGCTTCATGGAGTCGCTCGAAATGGAAATTCAACGAACCGGCCGCACCGGTAGATCGTTTGCCCTCCTGTTGTTCGATCTGGACGGCCTCAAGCTGATTAACGACCAGTTCGGCCACCGCGTGGGAACCCGCGCGCTTTGCCGGACCGCTGAGGTGCTTCGTTCCCAGTCCCGAGCGATTGATATCGCGGCGCGTCACGGAGGCGATGAGTTCGCTTTAGTGCTCCCCGAGACTTCTCACGAAGGCGCCCAGGAAGTGCTGACCCGTGTTTGCGAACATGTTGCCTCTGACGATCTGCAGCCGCGCATCTCTGTGAGTGGCGGAATCGCGGTCTATCCCCGAGACGCCCAAAGCGTGGAAGCCTTAATGGATGTCGCCGATCGCTCCCTCTATGCCATGAAGAAGCAGAACAAGCGCATTCCTCCCATCGAGAAATACACCATCGCCTGACGTATCATTTCAGGTCAGTCCTTCCACTTGTTCTTTCGCCCCGCATCCCAGGTAGAGAGCCACTGCTGGATCCGGAGAAGAATCGGCCTTCGTTGCCGCCATAGAACTTCTCGTCCCGCCCTTGCTCTTTTTCCATCTGCCCGTTCGTTCCTTTTTGGCACATTGTCCCGCCGTACCATTGCGCTCTTCAAAACTCTTTTCCATTCTTATTCCTCCCCGGCCTTCGCACTGGTGCTTTTCTTGGGAGGGAATTGTGTCTGGCAGGAATGGATCTCTGGCTCGCCGCAGCAGCCGCGTCTCCCTCCGTGTCCCCTTGCGCATCTTCGAGCCCGGCACCAACAAGCGCTTCACCATCGGGGACGCCTACGCCGTCAAAGTCAGCCTCTGGGGCGGCCTCGTCGCTCTTCAGGGACCCATCAATCGCGGCCAGAAGCTTCTTCTTGTCAACGAAGCCACCGGCGAAAGTGCCGAATCCCATGTCGTCTATATGGGAGCCGCCAATCCCAATCGCAAGCTAATCGGTGTCGAATTCCTCCAGTCAACTCCCAACTTCTGGGGCCTCAATTTCCCTCCGCCCATCTCCCGCCGCTCCTCCCCCGCCGACTCCCCGCAC
>DATJAD010000161.1:0-12352 GCA_035516615.1 Candidatus Acidiferrum sp. | reverse complement strand
TTGTTGGTTCGAGCAGGGTCAGACCGGGTATTCGAAGCCCTCCGCGAATGACCGGCACTATACACCGAAGAGCGAACTGCGGCACGTGAGCTGGAGGAAATTCAAGACGATTGGGCAGCAATGAGGAGCTGACGAATGAGGCTAGCGACAAAACGTCCCCTCCCCAGAGGCGAAGCTGCTCTTGACGAGACAAGAAAGGCCCATACGAAAAGACGGCGTGTGAGGGTGTGGGCAGCGAGCGAGGGCGGTGGCGAGGGACGGAGCGGGCGGTGTAGGATGTGGAGGCGGCAGAAGAAATAGACCAAATTCGAAAATCGAAATTGGAAAGTGGAAAGGCAGGACTTGGTCGTAGAAGCTGTAGAAGTGAAAATTCCGGGCAGAAAGAGGAAAAATGGCGAGAGCGGCGGGAACGTATGCGGTTTTCGAGACGACGCAAGGGAACATCGTGGTGAAGCTGCTGGAAAAAGAGGCGCCGAAGACAGTGGAAAACTTTGTGGGGCTGGCGGAAGGAACGAAAGAGTTCACGAACGAAGCGACGGGAAAGAAAGAGAAGCGGCCGTTCTATGACGGGCTGGTTTTTCACCGCGTGATTCCGGACTTCATGATCCAGGGAGGATGCCCGCAAGGAACGGGACGCGGCGGGCCGGGATACCGGTTCGCGGACGAGTTTCATCCTTCGCTGAAACATGCGGGGCCGGGAAAATTGTCCATGGCGAACGCGGGACCGGGAACGAACGGGAGCCAGTTTTTCATTACCGTGGCGGCGACACCGTGGCTGGACAACAAGCACACGATCTTTGGAGAAGTGATCGAGGGGCAGGACGTGGCGAACAAGATTTCCAAGATGCCGAGGGATTCGAGCGACCGGCCGAAGACGGAAGTGAAGATCAACAAACTGAAGATCGAACGAGTGGCGTAACGGGCGTGCCGACCGCAAGTGGGATGACCGGAATAGACAGGATGCTGAAGCTGTTTGTGGAGCTGATCTTCGTGCTGCTCGGCGGGCTGGTGGTGTGGCTGGGATGGACGAATCATTTTCTGTACAGCTTCAATCCGCGGGGGGCAGGGTGGTTGATCCTGAGCGCGGTGGTGATCGCGTGGGGAGTGAAGGCGTTTTTCGGAAAGAGAGAGTTCAAGAACAAGTGGGGAAACTGGGTGCGGGGAATTTCGCTGATCCTGATGGGGGTGGTGATGCTGGCGATGTCGCGAGCGACGATGGGGTGGGTGGGACCGCTGCTGGCGGCAGCGGGAGTGCTGCTGGCGGTACGGGGATTTGTGGGAGCAGTGCTGGCGATCAACGAAGGGTGAAGGAAGTGGCGGAAAATAAAGGAGGACGGCCGTGCTGAAAGAGTTCAAAGAATTCGCGATGCGGGGAAACGTGCTGGACATGGCAGTGGGCATCATCATCGGAGCGGCATTCGGAAAGATCGTGAGCTCGATGGTGGAAGACGTGATCATGCCGCCGATCGGGAGATTGCTGGGACACGTGGATTTTTCAGGGCTGTTTCTGAATTTGGGGGAGAAGTCGTACGAGACGCTGGCGGCGGCAAAGGCGGCGGGAGCGCCAACACTGAATTACGGAATTTTTCTGAACACGATCATCAATTTTCTGATCGTGGCGTTCGCGGTGTTTTTACTGGTGAGGACGGTGAACAAGTGGGTGGCGAAACCGGCGGCGGCAGCGGCGCCGACGACAAAAGAGTGCCCGCAGTGCGCGATGACGATACCGATCGCGGCGAAACGGTGCGGGCATTGCACCTCGCAACTGTAGATTCGTTGAGGAGTGAAGGCGCGTCTTGATCGTGGGACGCACGGAGAGGAAGAGGGATTCTACGGGCGCCGATCAGAAGCGGCGCCTCTCAGAATGACAAGGAATTAGCGGAACGCAAAAGCGATTGCGGGGAACGCCGGTCAGGAGGCCGGCGTTTTGTTTTTGCGGATGGAAGCGATGTGCTCGCGGAGGCGGGCGAGAACCTCCTCGCGCTTGCCTTCTTCAAGCTCCTTCAACAATTCCTCGAGAGAAAAGTGGACCACATCGTGGTGGTGGAGTTCCTCGGGAGCGACATCGTCGCTCAGACGGAGCCAGAGACGGTGAAGGAGGTTGACTTCGTTGGAAGTGAGATTGGGAGCGTGGGGGCCGAGGACTTTGTAGATTTTGTCGCCAGTGGGGAGATGGATTTCGAGATTGAATTGAGGTTTCTGATCGCCGAGCCGCTCCCAGGCTTCGCCGATCTGGCGGGCCTGCTCTTCGCTCTGCCATTTACTGGAAGTGCCGACGACGATGGTGGAGGACTGAAGGCTCTGCGCAGCGCGAAGGATGCCGTCCCAAAGATCGTTGGCGGCAACGACGGCGAGACGAATGGGTTTGCCGCGTTTTTCGGACATGGAAAGAGCCTGGGAGAAAAGATGCTGCTCGATGCTGCCGAAAAGCTGGTCGGTGTCAAATTCGAGTTCACCGGAAGGAGTGCGGCGAAGGATGCGGACGTGGAGGACAACGACATCGCGGCGGCCGGGCTTGATGCGGTCAAGAACATTACCAAGATGATATAGATTGTAATGGTTAGAAATGGGCACGAGGATGTTGCCAGGGCGGGCGCCAACGGCCTCCGGAGTGAGTTCACCTTCCAGCTCGAGATTGAATTGATCCATTTCCACATGAGCCGCCCCTCCTTTGTGATAGCGACGCTCGGAAATGGTGAAGACGATGAAAAGGAGAACAGAGAAGACGCCGCCGGCCATGGTGGCGACGGGTTTGGTGAAAAGGTTGGTGACGGCGATGAGGAAAAGGAAAAGGGTGATGGCGCCGAGACCTACGGGGAATTGAACGCCGCGGATGCGGAAATTGAAGGGGACCTGGAATTCGCGCTCGCCGGGATTGGTGTAGCGGAGGACGAAAACGGCGAGGCCGTTCATGGTGAAGCTCCAGATGACACCGAAGGCGTAGAGGTTGGCAAGGAAGGTGACGTCACCGTGGCTGATGAAGATGGTGAGGATCTGGAGGGCCACGATGATGTTGATGATGCGGTAGCTGGTGCCGAATCGAGGATGAGGCTGCCGGAACCAGGAACTCAAAACGCCGTCTTCGGAAACGCGATTCAGAACGCCGTTGGAACCAACGATGGCGGTGTTGACGGCGCCGGCAAGGAGCAAGGTGCCGACGACGACGACAAAAATGTGAAAGCAAAGACGGACAACGTAGGGACCTTCAAGATTCATTGCCAGGCCGCCGATGAGGTTTTCGAGGAAATGCTGGCGGGTGGCGTCCGGAATGATCATCACGGCAAAGAAGGAAACGAGGGAAGTAAAGACGAGGCTGTAAATGAAGATGACCAGGCCGGCCTTTTTCAGGTTGGGGAGCTTGGGATGTTCGATTTCGCGGTAAACCTGAGCGAGGGACTCTTCTCCGCTCATGGCCAAAACGGAATGGCCGAGGCCGATGAAAATGGCGATGATACCGAACATGTGGGGCAGAGGACTGTTAACGAGCCATCCCAGCGCATTCGGAGTCAGGTGCAGATTGCGGGGATTGGGCCAGGGGGGAAGCGGAGAATGGCGGAGGAAGATGGTGTAGAGGCACCAGACGATGAGGATGACCACCATCGCGGTGACGAGCTTCATGATGTAGAGGGCTTTCTCGCTGGACTCGGGAATGCCCTTGGTGTTTTCCCACCAGAAATAGAGGGTGACGAGAATGGCAAAGCTGGCGGCAATAAAATCAATCGTGTGAATGGGAAACGGTCCGCTGAGATGGAAATACTGGGAAAGTTCGCTGAGGAGGCCAGCGAGATACTGGCCGGCGGCGACACCGCTGATGGGGCCGGTAAGAATGTAATCGAACATCAGGGCGGAAACGCTAAATTTGGCCAGGCCGCCGCCGAGAGCCTGCTTTACAGCACGGTAGACGCCGCCACGGACGAACATGCTGCAGCTTTCCACATACACGGCGCGGACCGCGTAGGAAAACAACATGATGGCGAGGATGAACCAGGGGGCGGTTTTGCCGATGTAGGCTTCCGCTTCGCCGCCCGCGTAGTAAGCGGAGGAGGCCAAGTCATTGAGGACGACGGCGGCAGCGCGCCAAAAGGAGATGAAGGTGAGGAGAGCAGTGGTGGCGATGATAACACGCGGAATACCGCTGCCCCGGCTGCGCGAGGCAGCAGGGCCATTGGAGGTCGTACTCATTTGGGGGCTGTAGTGGCCTGCAGGGTTAAATGCTCGCATTTTTCCGAGGGCAAGTCCAGCTAAGGGGCAATAGAAAATCGTTACGGCAGCGCGGGAGCCAGTTGAGGGTGGAAGAGGGTTTTGAAAAGAAGAGAGCCGCGCGCGGCGTTGACTTGGGTTAAGGGTCACCCTAAGATGACGAGCAACAGGCGGCGTCCAGCCTATGACAGGGCGAACCATATCCCATTACCGAATTCTGGAGAAGCTCGGCGGCGGCGGGATGGGTGTGGTCTACCGGGCGGAAGATCTGAAGCTCGGCAGGCACGTGGCGCTGAAATTTCTACCCGAACAATTGTCGCGGGACCGGCAGGCGGTGGAACGATTTCAGCGAGAGGCGCGGGCCGCATCTTCGCTGAACCATCCGCACATCTGCACGATATACGACGTGGACGAATACGAGGGCCAGAACTTCATTGTGATGGAGTATCTCGAAGGCGACACGTTGAAGCACCACATTTCCGGAAGGCCGATTGAACTGGAGCGCGTGCCGGAATACGGCTTCCAGATCGCGGACGCGCTGGATGCAGCACACTCGAAGGCGATCGTGCACCGGGACATCAAACCAGCGAACATTTTTGTTACCCACCGGGGGCAGGTAAAACTGCTGGATTTTGGATTGGCCAAACTGGTGACGAACAAGCGGAGCACGACGTGGCCGGGAGAAAAGGCCGAGACAATCAGCACCACAACGGAAGGCGACCATCTGACGAGCACCGGAGTGGCGATGGGGACGGTAGCATACATGTCACCGGAGCAGGTGCGGGGCGAGGATCTGGATGGGCGCACGGACCTGTTCTCGCTGGGACTCGTTTTGTATGAGATGGCGACAGGCCAGCAAGCGTTCAAGGGGACGACTTCCGGAGTGGTGTTCGAGGCGATCCTGAACCGTCCGCCGCTGCCCGCGGCGCGGCTGAACCCGGCAGTTCCGCCGCAGCTTGATTTAATTATCGCGAAGGCGCTGGAGAAGGAGCGGGGACTGCGGTACCAGACGGCCTCGGATCTCAGGGCCGATCTGCAGAGGCTGAAGCGGGATACGGATTCTGAGAGGACCATGTCCATTAGCTCCGGACAATCGATCCTGAGTCCGGTGAAACGCCACTGGCCCCATCTGGCATGGGGAGGGGCGCTGGTCTTGCTGCTACTGCTCTTTGGGCTTAATGTGGGAAACCTCCGAAGCAAGATCTTCGGGGGATCGGGAGCGGAGCATATTGACTCGATTGCCGTGCTGCCATTTACGAACTCGAGCAAAGATCCACAGACGGAATATTTAAGCGACGGAATCACGGAAAGCCTGATTAACAGCCTCTCGCAACTGCAGAATCTGAAGGTGATGTCGCGGAACACGGTGTTTCGGTACAAGGGTCAAGGAGTGGATCCCCAGAAGGTAGGGAAGGACCTGGGAGTGCGGGCGATCCTGACCGGCAGGCTGGTACAAGCAGGAGGAGAACTGCTAATCAGCGTGGACCTGGAGGATGTGGACAACAACCGGCAAATCTGGGGCGCACAATACGACCGAAAACTATCCAATCTCGTGTCCGTGCAAGAGGAAATCGCGACGGATATTTTCGGGCAACTACGGCCGAAGCTCGCCGGAGACGAGAGAAAGATCCTTTCCCGGAAGCCCACGGAGAACGCAGAAGCGTATCAATCCTATTTGCAAGGACTCTATTACTGGAACAAATGGACGGCGCCGGATTTCAGAAAGGCGGCGGACTTTTTCAACCAGGCCGTGCAGGAAGACCCCCGCTATGCTCAGTCATACGCCGGGCTCGCGGATACGTACAGCTTGATGGGCGTCGCGGGCTACATGGAACCAGCGGACGCGTGGCCGAAAGCGAAGGCGGCGGCGTTGGAGGCGCTGGACATTGACGACAGCCTGGCGGAGGCACACAGCTCACTCGGTCTGGTGAAGGAACATCTCGACTGGGATTGGCCGAACGCGGAAAAGGAATTCAAACAAGCGATCCAATTGAATCCAAACCTTGCGACGGCCCACCTGTGGTATGGAGAGTTTCTGACCAACACCGGAAGAATGACGGACGGACTGCGTGAAACGGAACGAGCAAAGGAACTCGATCCACTCTCGTTGATCATCAACACCAACTTAGGCTGGCAATACTACGTGGCGGGGCGGAATGATGATGCGGTGCAGCAGTTGAAGGCGGCGCTGGACATGGATCCAAAATTTTCGCTGGCACGGCGGACGCTCGAACAGGTATACGCGCAAATGGGCAAGCAGAGAGAAGCCGTCGCAGAACGGGAGAAACTGCTGTCACTCTCGGGAGGGCCGGAACTGGCGGCTTCGATCGAGGAAGACTTTGCCAAGGGCGGATACCGAGGGGTGCTGCAAAGTTCGCTGGACGGGCTGACGGAACTGGCCAAGCACAGCTATGTTTCGTCGTACACGATCGCGGAGGCGTACGCGCGGCTGGGAGAGAAGGATCAATCGTTCATCTGGCTGGAGAAAGCGTACAACGAACACGATAGCGGACTGGTCTCGCTGGGCGTTGAGCCGATGTTCACGAGCATGCGCGGGGATGCGAGATTCCAGGACCTGCTGCGGCGGATGAATCTAGAGAATCAGGCGCCGTAGGAGATTGGCGGAAACGGGAGCCAAGGGCGGACTGAGTTCTGATTCCGGAAGAATTCCAAACGCGGAGCGCGAGAAAAATCTTCAGGAGAGATTCTTCGGGCCCCGATCAGAATCAGGGCCCTCAGAATGATAGCGCTTCTTTTGTGAGAAGTCGTTCGCCGAGTCGTGGACGGCATTCAGTGCAGCGGATAACCGGGTTCGCCGGGCAAGTGGCCGTCTATGCGCAAGACCTTCAGACCCGGCCGGACGTTGCGGGAATCCACAAAGGCGATGGCGCCGGGTATGGCGGCGACAAGATCAAGCTGCATGTCGTTGGAGTAGACGATTTTGGGAGGCGAAGCGGCCTCGGCACGGAAGATCTTTGCGATCCAGTATTGCTTGAACTGGGCTTCGGTCATTTGATAGATCACACGGAGGACGACTTCGCGCTCACGCGCAACAGGAGCACGAATCAAGAGCGTAACGGGAAGTTTCGAATTCCAGTATTGGCGATCGCCGAGGAGAACCTTGCGGACGTCGGCGAGGCTGAGGTCGTCCACTGGAGTATCGGGGTGGACGACAACGGCGATGTCGGAGTTCCGCGAGGTCTGTGCGGTGGCGAGGCGCAGGATGGCCGGACTGACCAGGATTAGTACCAAGAGGAAGTGGATCGCGCGCATGATGGCTTTGTTCATCTGTGATCGGCTCAAAAGGTGAAATCCGTCTGCAGAAACACGCCACTGAAGTTGGGCGCCCCCGGCTCGCGGCGGGCATCGCGGAATTCGCCCTTGAAGGCGGCGTAGTTGGTGATGTCGTAGCGCAGGCCCACAGTGGAACCGACGAGGTCCTGGTTGGTGAAGACCTGTTCGCTGAGAGGCATGTGGGTGTACTCGAACCGGTAGTAAGGCTTCAACGTCCGCTCGAGCCAGGGCAAGCGATAACCTACCTGAACATAAAAAGCCTGGCTATTGGTGGAGACGTCCGTGAGCACCTGACGATGATTGATGTTGACGAATTCGGCCAAGACTTCAGGAGTTTCCTTAGTCCAGACGATGTGCGCGCCGGTAATCAACTCACGATAGTCGCGACCGTCGGAGAGAGTGATTTTGTCGCGGTAGGCGGAAAGGCCCATTTCCAAGCCATAAAGACTGGGCGGACGAGAGTAAATATTGGCGACCCAGGCGCGATTATCGTTGTTATCTCCGGCATCGCCGGCGCGAGAAATGATGGTGCCGCGACCATTGCCGAGACCGAAGTTATATGCCAACCCAGCTCCTCCTGAAGGGATATTGCCTTCCGCAAGGAACCCAACAAAGTGGACGGGGATAATGGTGCCGCCAAATTGCACCATCTGCGGGCGAGCAATGCTGGTCTGCAGCCAAGCGCCATGATGGAAGGCGGTGTTCCAGTAGCCGATCGGGGTGTGATAACGGCCAAAGGAGATCTTGAAGTAGTCGTTATAGTCATAGCGAATGATGGAGCGCTCGAGCTCGACCGTGTAGCCGGTGGACGAAGCGTTGAAGGTAGTTTCCGCAAAGTAGCTGACCTTGCTGGAGAGAGCGGAAGCAAAATGAAGAGTAAATTGGCCAAGATTGAAGCCGCTATTGGTTCCCTTCTGATCGGTTGCGGAAAAATCCACGTCGCCGAAGCCACGAATCTGGAGTGAAGGATAGTGGACCTCAGCCTGTTGTACAGCGGCCTGCTGGGCAGCAATTTCCTGCGCAGAGGGGGCTTGGTCGTGAGAATGAACGGAGGTGGAAGGAGGAGGCGAAACATGCGGCGCGGCAACGGGGGCAGGGGCGACAGCAGTGGCAACTTCGGCGGCGGGCGCGGGCGCCGGTGACGGAGCAGGATTGGATGCCGAGAGAGCAGGAGTAGGCGTACCGGCCTCCTTGGCTTCGAGCTCGGCGACGCGCTTCTCAAGGCGATCCACGCGCTCGAGGAGAGCCTTGATCTGTTCGGTCTGATCGGAAGGTGGAGGGCTCTGTGCGCGGACAGAAAGAGGTAAGAGAGAGATTGTCAGGATGACGAGCAATCCGCGAGACATAGGCTTCTCCTCCCGCCCTTGCCCTGCGACAAGGAAAGGCACTCAGAAAATGTGAGATGTGGGGTAAAAATCTCCGCTATCCCCGGCGAGCAGACAGGGCCCACAACAACTGAACTGTGCCTGAAAGCTTGCCGATGAGTTCTGGGTATTTTAGCGAGAGAAGTTCGAATAGCAAGCGATAGTTTGCTGAAGGAACAGACGGGGCGGGCAGAGAAGAAGAAAAGTCTGTGGCTAGCCTTTTGGCGAACATTGGGGGCAGGGACAGATGGAGCGCAGATGATCGTAGGAGAAGATGCCAGTGGAGTGGCCATCGGAGAAAAAGATCTGAATGGCGTAGTTGCCGACTTGCGTGGCGGATTGGGCGCGAGCCTTGGGCTTGAACATGGGAAGCGGAGCGAATTGCGAGGAGCCAGGAGTGGCGATGGTGGCTTTCTTTTCGCGCTCTTCGTTGCACGTAGCACAGGGGCAATGCTCGCGGAGATAGGCGAAATCGAAGTGGCTCTGATGGCCGTCGGCCCAAGTGATGTCCACGCCGGCGCCGGAGGAGACGTGGATTTTCACGCTGAGAGGCTTACGACGATTGTCGAGGGGAAGAGGCATCTGGAGAATCGCGCAATGTTCAGGGCTTGGGTTGGCGGTCGCAGCAGGAGCCGGGAGGAATGGGATTGCCGTGGGGGCAGGTTTTTGGGTGGCCGAGGAAAGTGCAAATGCGCTGGTCGAGCTCGGGACTGATGATGTGCTCGAACCGGCAGGCTTGCTGATGGGCCTCGGTGTCGCCGATGGAAAACGTGTCGGTGAAAAGACGTTCGGCAAGACGGTGACGGCGGACGACATCGCGGGCGCGGCGGGCGCCGGAATCGGTGAGGCGGACTTCGCCATTGGAGTGCTCGACGAGGCGCAGATCGGACATGCGCGATAGGACACGCGAGACAGGCTCGTGTGGAGCGACGGGAAGCTCGCCAGCGGGGCCCTCGACGCGGAGTTGAGCGGTCTCGGCGGGTTTGCCTTCCTCACCGCAAATCCAGATTTGTTCGAGAAGGTGATCGAAGCGGATTTCGTCGGCCTGAGCGATGGCCCGGCGGTCGGCTTCCAGAGCAATCACCGAAGGAGCAGGAGTACAGCAGTCGGCGGTGTTGGCAAGGGGACAGGCGAGCGGAGCGTTGGGGCCGTGCCGGGCGGTGTCGTAGGAGAGATGGCCGTGAGCGAGTTCGATGCGGCGGCCAGCCTGGCGCGCGATATCGGGATCGTGCGTAACCATGAGAATCGTGTGGCCGGAGTTGTGGAGTTCGTGAAAGAGATTGAGGACGATGTCCTCGTTGGCTTCGTCGAGATTGCCGGTGGGTTCGTCGGCAAGGATGAGCTTGGGTTGATTGATGAGGGCGCGGGCGATGGCAACTCGCTGCTGCTCGCCGCCGGAGAGTTGCGAGGGAAGATGCGTGAGGCGGTCGCCGAGACCAACGCTCTTGAGCGTTTCGGCGGCTTGCTCTTCGTCGGTGACGGAATGGAAATATTGGGCGAGCATGACATTCTCGAGCGCGCTGAGATAGGGGACGAGGTGGAACTGCTGGAAAACGAAGCCGATTTTTTCCGCGCGGTAGCGGACCATGGCGGATTCGGAAAGTCTTGAAAGATCAACACCATCCACGACGACCCGGCCGGAGGAAAGCGTATCGAGGCCACCGAGAATGTTGATGAGGGTGGTTTTGCCGGAGCCAGAAGGGCCCATGAGCGCGACCCATTCGCCGGAATCAATGTTGAATGAGACATCGCCGAGGGCGCGGAGAGCGCCGTAATATTTGCCAAGAGATTCGACCAGGACCTGGGGCTGCGAACTCACCGCTCACCTCGAAAGATGGACGCAGGACGGATGGCCGCGAGATGACGCAACGGAAATGCGCCAAGGATCGCGACGAGGACAGTCAGTGCCACAGAAACAGGATACACGATGAAGCGAGGCTGAGCCGTGACTCCGAAGACGGCTTTGCCAAGCCAAACGGAAATGAGGAGGCCGAGAGCGGCGCCGATGAGTCCGCCAACAAGACCTAGGAGCGTTGCTTCCACAAGGAAAAATCGGAGGACGCGGCGGGCAGCGCCGCCGATGGCTTTCATGAGAGCGACGTCGTTCTTGCGCTCCATGGCGATGTTGGTCATGGCGGCCATGACGCAGAGGGCGGTGAGAATGAGAATGACGGCGACCGTGGAGTTGAGGATGCCTGAAATACGACGGTAGATGTTGGCTTCGCCTTCAGTGAACTGGCGGATGGGGCCGACGGAAGCATCCGGAATGCGCTGTTGAAGGCTGGCGATGTAGCTCTCAACCTGGCCTGGCGTACGCGGCGCGCTGACCTGGATGAGGCTGATGCGGCCGGGAAGGGCGGCAAGCCGTTGAGCTGATTCAAGAGGAATGACGATCTGGTTGTCCCGCTCTCCACCCGATGTCAGGACGTCGGACACGCGACATGTTTCTTGCCTTCCTTCTGCTCGCAAATAGATTTGGGTTCCGATCGCCGCGGAAAGCTGAGAGGCGACTTTGCTGCCGATGCGGCAGCCGGCTGGATCGCTCAAGGATGGACTGGTAGCGTCACCTTCGTCGAGAGATCCCACCACTACGGCCGGAATGGGAGAAGCGGAGTTTCGCGCGGCTGCATCTGCCACAACAAAAAGCAGGGCGGACTTGCCACCGCGATTGGCGGAAATGTCAGGGACGAGATCAAAGTCGGATTGAGGGAGAGATTTGGCGTCCGTTGCGGGAAGGGTGTCCATGCGCGGAGAGATGATGACGTTGGCGCCAAAAGCGCGGAATTCGGTGGTGATGCGGCGCTTGGCGTCCACTTGAAGATTGAGGAGAGCGGAGGTGACGGCGGCTCCTGATCCTAGAGCGAGCAGGATGACGAAAGCGCGGCCGCGGTTGGCGGAAAAGAGGCGGCGCTCGATGCGCCAGAACATGGACCGGTTGATGGAGCGGCGGTCGAGCATCATCATTCGCCTCGCAAAATTGGAGCGGGATCGTAGTGAGCGGCGCGGCGGAGGGGCAGTGCGCTGCCGAGAAGGGTGACGCCTGCGGCGAGAACGAGAACGATGACGAGAACGAGGAGAGAGGGTTCGGGAGGCGCGCCGAAGATTTTGTCGCCGACGACGCGGGCGAGGATGAGGCCAAGAGAATAGCCAATACCGCCTCCGACGAAGGCGAGGAGAAGCTGTTCAGCGGCAAGAAGGAGGCCAACAGTGGCGGAGCCCGCACCGAGGGCTTTCATAAGACCGATTTCCGTGCGGCGCTCGATGACACTGGCAGCAGAGGAAGCGCCGACGGCGAGGGCGGCGGCGAGAAGAGAAGCCAGAGTGACAAGCCACAAAAGCGTTTCGACGTGGGAGAGGATTACGCCTTCGCCATCGGCGACGCGGCGAATCACGCGGACGTCCGTGCCGGGAAGAGCTTGCTTGAGCTGGTATGCAATAGAAGAGATGTAAGGCGTGCAGAACCAGCGATCGTAGTCGGAGCGGGAAAGAGTGGC
>DATJAD010000160.1:0-10519 GCA_035516615.1 Candidatus Acidiferrum sp. | reverse complement strand
ATGCAGCACTCCGTTCTTCTCGGAAACGTTGGTCGCAGGTACGCCGCTGACTCCTTCATCCAGGCTATCCAATCCGGCCACAAGCTTCTTGTCCGCATCCTGCGATATATGCAATTGCAGCCTTAGCCGAAGTTTGTCCAGTTGCAGAGCGCCCTGCCATGTCCCTTCGACCGCGGACACCGCATCTGCAGGCCTGCCACCCGTTCCCGGAGGCTGCCGGTGGAAAATCAGCGCCAGTCCCATCCCGCTCTGCTTCCAAATGCCGGTAACGAATTGCCGGTCAGAGGAGATTTTCCCGAGGTAGGAGGCTCCCACGTTGGAAAGTTCGAAACTGATCGTCTCCTCTTGATGGAAGAGAGACGTGAGCTGCATTCCGTACACGCCTTGATCCAGGCTGTCCAGTGTTCCGCTCAGCTCGCCTTTTGCGTCATGCGAAATATGCAGCACCAAATGAAGCTGCGCATCCCCGGCTTGGAGCGTTCCGGACCATTCGCCATCAATCCCGGTCGCTGCTGGATGTCTTGTTGGATGCGTCGTCTGGCTGTGCGCAATCTGCGGCAAAAACAGGGCGCAGCAGAAGAGCATCAAAGGGCCGAGGCAGGCGTTCCGTTTTCCAGAGTGCAAAGATCTCTCCCTTAAGCTCAGACCAGATTGTAGATGATTGCACTCTGTCTAGGGTTGGTCACTATGCAAAACCGGAATTTCTCTCCATCCTGCGTTCCCCAAGCGGCGGGAACCGGCCTCTCACCCGTTCAAGAATAGCTGTCCTCTGGTGAGATCCAGGCGTTCTGCCATTCGACCACTTGGGCGAATGGATTCAGCGCTGAGCAGGAGGCGCTTGCAATGCTCCCGAAACTCTAAAGCATTGGATGAATCTCACAATTTGCCAACGCTCGGGCTCTGGCAGCTTCGACCAGTCCGGCATCCCGTGCCGGACGATACCATTCGTCAAAACCCAAAAGATCTCGCCCGACGTGGCCTCCTGTACTTCCCGGGCCCGCAGGCTTGGCCCTCTTCTTCCGCCTTCGGCCTTCCTTCCGTGGCACTCCGCGCAGTGCTGCTCAAAAAGTTTTCCGCCTGCGGCTTGCGCGTCCGGATCGTTTTCCAAAGGATTCATTCTTGCGCGGGCCTTCTCGGGAACCTTGTTCAGCGCCGCGTAACTCCACTTATGCTTCTTCGCCGCGGTCGGGCCGTTCATCTGCGCGTATGCCGGGAAAGGTGTGCCCAAGAAATTGCTTGCCATCATAAAGGCCAGAATTGAGGCCGCGCGAAGGACCGTAGTCCTGTTCTTCACGGGCGCCCTCCGAATAAACGGCCCACCATCTCCCCGAAGCCGGAGAATTCTCGCGATACTCCCCAGCGCAAAAGGAACCGGTGACTGTTGTCATTCAAACCAAACCCCGGCGATAAGCGTAGAGTCCATCCGGAAGGAAGATTCCAGGCCACCACCGGCGCGAGATAGTGCGACGTTTCGTGCAGGCCGGGACTCTTGGCATCCCCAAGACCTCCATACATTTCGACTCCGGCAATGAAGTTCTCGCGGCAGAAATTGCAACGGTTCGGAACCGCTTTCAGCGCCAGCGGCCGGCTTGCTCCCACCGCGTAGCCAAATTCCCAGGGTTCGCTCGGCGACAGGTTTTTCGTAAACAAAGGGTTCACCGCGACATTCCACCCCTTGAACGATTTCGAGAGCAGCAACTTGAATTCCAGCTCGTGGGCGTGTTCCTGCCGCAAGCTCGCGTTGGATTCTGCTTCGTCGGACTCGATGTCGTGGCCTTCAACTTCTTTGAGGATCTTGTCTGCCCCGTTGATCTGTTCGTACTCGACGTAGATGACCGGGTTGATGAAGTGCTCTTGCTTCAGGGGACGGAAGCGGTTTTCGAAGCGGAATCCTGTGAAGAGTGTGCTGTCATTGAAGGTCGTTTGGCCGTCCAGATAGACCTCGGTGGTCCACCACGCCTTCACTCCGTACTCGAATTCGACCCAGTACGCGTGGAAATCGTTGCCGCCGCGCTGCGTTCCAAACGTCGAAAAATACTCGACCTCCAAGCTGCCCGGTTCTTCAAGATAATGGTCGTAGGTGACGATGTAAGGGCTCTCCTGCGCGAAAGAGGACGGACAAAACAATCCACAGTACCCGAGGGCTAAAGTGAACAAGCTGAGAAGGACAGCTCGAGCACAGCGTCCTTGGGATACCTCGCTCCGTTCTTGCTCCCCCGTGGCCAAGCCCGAGGTCACGGGTTCGATCAGGACCCTCCTTATCCATGCACGAGTGCTACCCAAACGATTCCACTCTCCTGCCATTCTGTCTCCTTCTTCTTATATGCAACTCACTGAAAACATGGACTTAAGTATCGCTTATTTGTAATTGCAGCTTATTTGCAATTGACCGAGTCATTCTGCCGTTCTTGCAAACTTATGTCAACTGACCTGCGCCGGACGGCGTCTATTCCAATTGAATGGCGAAAAATAGGACTTAAACGGTCGTATTTCGACTTTGGCCTTTTTCGTCGCAGCCGGGACTTAGCAGTGCCATTACTCGCTCTTGGAGCTCTCTGTCTTCAGGATGAACGCCGCCACGTTGTCGTGCAGGGCTTTCAGCGAAGCTTCGTGGGCGTACACCATGTGCCCCGATTCGTAGAACTTGAACTCGATGTTCTTCTCCAGTTTCGCCGGAATCTGCAAATGCTGCATCTCATAGACGCCCTCAAAAAAGGGCGTTGCCAAGTCGAAGTACCCCGCATTCAGCAAAATCTTGAGATCAGGATTGTACTTCATGGCAATAGCCAGATCGGGCATAACGTTCGTTGCCTGCGGCAACGGAAAATGGGCGCCGGGAGGCTGGTGCAGATAATTCCAGCTCTTCCAGAGTTCAATTTCAGGCTTGTACTGTTTGTTCTCGCCGTATCTCAAATCCTTTCGCACGTAGTCGTTGAACGCAGAAACATACGCCGAGCTGATCGCCGCCGACTGCGGATCGTACTCCGCCTCTTTGCTGAGAGGATCGAACGTCGGCCCAGAAAACCGCGTGTCCAGCCTCCCGGTCGTCTGATCGCTGTCATCCTCCAATGTTTTTTCGAATTCTCCGGCGTTGATCCGAAGGTCCGCTTTCTCGATGTACTCGGCCGGAAGTCCCGTGTACGTATGTAATTTCTCGGCGATCGCTTTCCGCTGCTCTTCGGGAAGCGTCGCACCCTCCGCGAGCGCTTGCGCATATTCATTCATCGCAAAGCGCTCGACCTCCGTCAGCAACGGCGCCAATTCGGGATGCGCATCCGGTAGTTTGTGGTGATACCACGCGGAAGCGGCATAAGTGGGTAACGCCAGCTGATAGGGCAATTCCACGCCGGGATTGTATTGTGGGTTGTCCGCGCTCATGTCGAAATTAAGGATTTGCGAGAGCAGAATCACGCCGTTCAAGTCAATGTTGCGCTCTCTCTCAAGCACATTCGCCAGCGCCGCAGACCGTGTGGTGCCGTAGCTCTCGCCGAACAAATACTTCGCCGAATTCCAACGCCCATATTTCGCCAGGAACTGCACAATGAAATCGGCAAACGCATGCGCGTCCTGATCCACGCCGTAGAACGCCTTTTCCTTGTCCTTGCCGCTGATCCGGCTGAACCCCGTCCCGGGAGCGTCCACAAATACCAGATCGCTCACATCCAGTAAGCTGTAATTGTTGTTGACCACCGGATAAGGCGCGGGTGGCGTGTGCGAATTGTCCGCCGTGACCACCCGTTTCGGACCAAACGCTCCCATGTGCAGCCATACCGTCGAGGAGCCCGGCCCTCCGTTGTACAGAAACGTCAAAGGCCTCTGCGCATCCTTGCTGTCCGCCTTGAAGTACGCCACATAGAACATGCTCGCTTCCGCCGGCGGATTCTTCTCATCATCCTGTTTTTGCGCTGCGTCGTCCCAGCCCTTCGGATGCACCACCAGCGTCCCGGCATACGCGTCATAATTAATCAGCTTCCCGCCGGCCGTAACCGAGCCTTTGCTCTCCTGCTGCTCCGGCTTGAATCCCTCGTACTTCGCCGCTTCTGGCTTCGTCGCTTCGGGCTTGCTCGCCGGCGTTTCGCTTTTCGCTTGCGCAAGAGCGGCTGCTGGCTGCAGCGCCGTGGCTGCGAGCGTGAGGCCGGCAAACCACAAAATAGGCTTTCGCATCGGGCTGATCTCCATGAATGGAATGAACTCTGAGACGCACTCGTATGGCGCCTCGAATCTACCACGTTTCGGCCTACCCACAAGCCGCGCCATCGCTGCGTCTTCGTCCGCAACTCTCCGGCAATTCTCCGGCGATTGACACTTCCGCCTGCCTATGGAACGCTTATCTGAAGCATGCGAGTCACCGCCAAAGGCGAATACGCGACCCAGGCCGCTCTTCATCTGGCGCGTCAATATCCTTCCGTCGTCACCATTCAGGAGATCGCGGCTCGTCACCATATTCCCCTGAAATATCTCGAGCAAATTCTCCTTGAGCTCAAGCGCGGCGGAATTCTCGAAAGCCGCCGCGGCGTCCATGGCGGCTATACGCTGGCGCGCAATCCGCAGAAAATCTCCGTCGGCGAAGTCCTTCGTATCGTGGACGGCGCCTTCACCGAATCGAGCTGCACGCATGCGCGCGAACGCCTCGGCTCTGAATGCGCCGAGGGAGAGAATTGTGGTCTTCGCCAGCTTTGGCAGGACGTTCAGGACGCCGTCGAAAAAATTCTCTTTGAAACTTCTTTGGACGATCTCCGCCGCCGCAGCCTCGACAAACCCGACCGCAAGCAGCCCCTCGCCCGCATTCATGCCTGATTTCTACTGAAAAGCGCCGGCGCAAAAACAAAAAGCGCCCCGGCTCTTTACCGAGGCGCTTCCTCAATCCGATTGCTTCAAAATGTCTTATTTCTTCGCGTACCACTCCGAATTCAAAGCGGTGAAGCTCTGCCACTTCTCGGGCAGATCCTCCAGCGCGAAGATCGCCGTCACCGGACAAACCGGCACGCACGCCCCGCAATCAATGCATTCCACCGGATTGATGTACAGTTGCGTCACGCTCTCGAATTCCCCTTCATCCTTGCGCGGGTGAATACAATCCACGGGGCAGACGTCCACGCAGGCGGTGTCTTTCGTGCCGATGCACGGCTCGGCAATCACGTAAGCCATTCACGGTCTCCTTTGTCCTGTACCTCTGCCGGAGGCGCTGTTCGAAGCGCTCCTTCCGGCCAACCCTTCGCTTGATTGATCTTGGCGCTCAGCCCAGCGAACGATACCCCGATTGTACGCGGCAGGGTCTCGTTTCTCAACTCTCCCTTCGCTGACCACGCATCTCTGCGCCGCGGATTTCGAGAAGCCGTGCTCGACACGCAAGATCGCGCGTTCTAAACTTCCGCTCGCGACCCTTTCACGATCTTGTGCGGGAGGCGAGATGAATCTCTATAACTTTCGGCTCTGTGTAGCGCTTGTGGCTCTTGCGTTGGCCGCCGAATTTGGCGCCGTGGCTTACGGCGCCGATCAGGTTCGCACCGATGCCGGCGTCATTGAAGGTCGAACCAGCGCCGATGGAAAGATCCGCATCTTCGAAGGCGTTCCCTACGCCGCTCCCCCCGTCGGCGATCTCCGCTGGAAAGCTCCCGAACCACCCGCAAAATGGGAAGGCGTCCGAAGGACCACCGAATTCGGCGCTCGCTGTATGCAAGGCAGCATTTATGGTGACATGGGTTTCCGCGATAATGGCCCCAGCGAAGACTGCCTCTATCTCAACGTCTGGACCCCCGCAAAATCCGCCGATGCTCATCTTCCCGTCATGGTCTGGATTTACGGCGGCGGCTTTGTCGCCGGCTCCTCTTCCGAGCCGCGCCAGGACGGCGAAAATCTCGCCAAAAAAGGCGTCGTCGTTGTCAGCTTCAATTACCGCCTCGGCATTTTCGGCTTTTTCGCCGACGCCGCTCTCGCCAAGGAGTCCGGCCACAACTCTGGCGGAAACTACGGCCTTCTTGACCAAGTCGCGGCGCTCGAATGGGTCAAAAACAATATCGCCGCGTTTGGCGGCGATCCGCAAAACGTCGCCATCTTCGGCGAATCCGCTGGCTCCTTTTCCGTCAGCGCTCTTATGGCCACTCCGCTCGCGCAAGGCCTCTTCCATCGCGCCATCGGTGAAAGCGGCGCCTTCTTTGGCACCTCTCTTCATCTCAAATCACTAGCCGAGGCCGAAGAGGCCGGCGCCAAGTTCGCGGATTCCATCGGCGCGCATTCTCTCGCCGATCTTCGCGCCATCCACGCCTACACGCTCCTCGAAGAGTCTCTCAAAGCCGGCCCATTTTATTTTTCTCAGGATATTGACGGCTATTTCTTCCCCGAGGACGCTCGTTCTATCTTCGCCGAAGGCAAGCAGGCTCACGTCGCTCTTCTCGCCGGCTGGAATCACGACGAAGACAACTACCACGCGATTTTCGGCAAGAGAGATCCCACCGCGAAAAACTTCATCGCCTTCGCGAAGGCCACGTTCGGTGACAAGGCTCCCGAATTGCTCAAGCTCTATCCCGCAATCTCCGATGAAGAAGCCATCCGCTCCGCCAACGATCTAGCCGGAGATCAGTTCATCGCCTATTCCACCTGGAAGTGGCTCGAAATGCAGCTCGCCACCGGCCAATCTCCCGTCTATCGCTACGAATTCGACGACGCACCTCCGCGCGCCGCAAACGCCGGTCCCATGACTCCCGTCGGCGCCTACCATTCCGCCGAAATTGAATTTGTCTTCGAAGCCCTGCCGTCCAAAAATCTTCCCTGGCGCCCCGGCGACTACAAACTCTCCGACTTCATGTCCACTTACTGGACCAACTTCGCCAAAACCGGCGACCCCAACAATTCCGGCCTGCCCGCCGCACTCTCGACGGAGGCGCGCTCGCCCGCCGAAACTTCAGCCAATGCGAACTCGTCTACCGAAGCCTCGGGCAAAGCGGCCTTACCTCACTGGCCCGCCTACAGCGCCAACGACGGCTACCAGGTCATGCACCTCAGCTTCGATCCCCACGCCGCCCCCGACGCCCATCGCTCCCGCTACCTCTTCCTTGACGCCAACCCTCCCCGCCCACCGCAGCAGTATTGATCGATTCTCGATTGATCAACCGCAATCCGCGCATCAAGCGCGAGCTGTATTGGAAAACGCGGAGGCAAGACGAAGTTTGCGAAGCATGGAAACTTTCTTGTCCTGGTGATCGTGCATGCGGCGAAGGATGTCGTCCAGGCTTCGGACGGCCTCGACTACGTAAGGCCCTTTGTTGAGCATCACGCACTCGGCGCGCTCGCCCATGGCGGCGTCCGTAATCTCCGAGCGTGACGGCAGACCGTTCTTGGCTAGCGATTCGAGTACTTGTGTCGCCCAGATCACCGGCATGTGCGCGGCTTCACAGATCCAAAGGATCTCTTCCTGCACCTCGGCGAGGCGCTGGTAACCGCATTCGACCGCGAGGTCTCCCCGGGCGATCATCACTCCCACGGCGCGGCTCCGCATGGACTCCAGGAGCAAACGAGGTAAATTTTCGAAGCCCTGGCGCGTTTCGATTTTCAGCACGATGCCGAGCCGTTCGCCGCCGAGCTCTGCGAGACGCTGGATCAGCATGTGCACGTCACTTTCGCTGCGCACGAAGGAAAATCCCACCATGTCCGCATATTGCACGATGAATTTCAACGCGTGCTGATCGTCCGTCGTGAGTGGCGCAATTCGCAGGTTTGTCTCGGGAACATTCACACCTTTTCCAGCGCCCAGTTTCTCTCCGGACGGGCGCGCGTGGGTGATGGAGACCGTGACTTTGTCAGGCGCCACACTCTTCACAACCCCGCCGATTTTTCCGTCGTCAAACCAGATTGGCTCGCCTGCGCGAACGGAATCGAAGAACTCCGGGAGCGAGATGCCGATTCGCGCCGGCGTAACCGGGTTGTCTTTCTCATTTTGCTTGGCGGGCGCGCCGGGCTTTAGCGACCGCGTCAAAAGCAAAAGGTCCCCTTGGTGGAGGCGCAGATTTTGCTCACTGGGTGGCAGCGCACCAAGCCGTGCTCTCTGCTGGCGAGTCTGTGCCCTTCCGGCGCGGCTCAAGCTCAGCACACATCCCGGAGTAAGGTAAGCGGTCTTTCGGGATTCCGCCCAGCGATTCTCGCCGGCACAGGCTGTAATTCTCATCGAGCGCTTTGCTCCGCGGGCATCGTTAAAGCGAATGCGGTCCCCGCGCTTGAGCGACGCCAGCCACCTCTGCGGCACCGGAAGAATGGCATCCGCCGGCGCGAGCGGTTGCTCCGGTTGGTTGCAAGGCGTGAGCCAGATCCGCGCAGGCGCGATCACACGTCCGAAGGCATCCCGTTTCGGCCGGTACTTCAGCACTGTGGGACCCGGCTCGATGGGTCCAGTGCGCAGCTTCGGTCCCCCAATGTCCATCTCGATCTTGCACTTCTTGCTCGTCTCTTTTTCCGCGCGGCGCAAATTCCGGATCATTCCTTCCCACGCGGCAGGGTTGTCGTGAGCGCAGTTGATGCGCATGCAGTTCATTCCGCTGAGCAAAAGATTATGGACCAGTTCGTAGTCGAGGGAAGCTTCGGACGGCATCGTCACCATGATGCGCACCTTGCGTCCCTCCGGCGCAGGTCCCAGCAGAGCCTCCGTATTCTTGTTGAGCAGTTCGCGGCCACAGCCAAGACCGGGGGCTCCGGGATGGTCGGGAGGAGCGATCTCTTCGAGCCCCGCAAGCCGGGTGAGTACGCGCATTACCGCGCAGAGCGCGTTGAGGACATGCGCCTCAGTCCGCCCGAGCGAAGAAAGTCCCAGGGCCGCAAGCTCCGCCTGCAATTGCCGGATGTCGTGCCGCCGGAGAGCGAGGTAATGCATCAGATTGGCCGCACTCGCGCGGTGTTCCGCAGCGACTCCTCCCGGTTGACTGGAATTCGAAACCTCGAGATTGATCATTTCGGAACGAAGAACATCCAATTTTCGAATGAGCTCGCGAATCCTCTCCAGCTCCGTGTCAGTTTTCTCTTGCATGGCGCGGCTCGAGTCGTGGACCGGTTTTTTCCACGTGCCCAACATCTACTCAGTTGCGGTGGAAAAGGATGTGACCCCAGTCACTCCGTGCTGTTCGGCCCACTGGATCTGCCGCGTTCACCGCCTCTCTCTGCCTAAGTCCTTTTCTCTCCGTCCCTGAGAAACAACGGGCAGGATTCTCTTCCCGGTGCCGCCTCATGATTTGGCCCGCGCTCCACGCACCGGAGACATGACGCTTCCTGGTTTCCGTGGAAAGACGTGTTACGTTAAGCGTAACGACATGCGTCCTGCGAGACAGTCAGGCCAGGCCGACCCGCAGCTCCAAGCCAGTTTGCCACGGTGACTCCGGACCTCCGCTGCCTCGGGTCTTCCATCTCTTCCACCCGCGCTATAATTCCTCCCGCACATTACCGGGAGGTTCTCATGCTCAATCTCAAACGCAACAAGATCACCTACTTCGGCCACAGCACTTTTTCTCTCACCGCTCCCTCCGGCGAGGTCGCTCTCATTGACCCCTGGGTCATGACCAATCCCCGCTGCCCCGGCGCCCTCAAAAACGTTCCCCGCCTCGACTACATCTTTCTTACCCACGGCCACGAAGATCATTTCGGCGATCTCCTCGATCTCGCCAACCGGCATCACCCCAAAATCGTCGCCATCTTCGAAATCTGCATGTGGCTCGCGAACAAGGGCCTCGGCAACGACATCGCTCCCATGAGCAAGGGCGGCACGCAAAAACTCGGCCCCTTCGAACTCACCATGACCCACGCCTTCCATTCTAGTTCTCTCAACGACAACGGCGCACGCATCCAGGCCGGTGAACCCGGCGGCTACATCATTCGCCTTCCCGGCGGCGTCACCCTCTATCACGCGGGAGACACCGCTCTCTTCGGCGACATGAAGCTCATCCGCGAACTCTACAAGCCTCAACTCGCCATGCTTCCCATCGGCGATCTTTTCACCATGGGTCCGCGCGAAGCTTCCTACGCTATCCGCTTTCTCGGCGTGAAGCACGTCATCCCCATGCACTACGCGACGTTCCCCGCGCTCACTGGCACGCCGGAAGCTCTGCTCAAGGAATGCAAGGGCATCAAAGGTCTCACCATTCATGCCTTGAAACCGGGAGAAAGCCTGTGACCATCAGCAGAAATTTTCTGAGCGGCTACGTGGATCCGAAAGTCGAGGAATATTTCTACGAACTTCTTCCGCCGCGCGATCCCGTCCTCGCCGAAATGGAAAAATACGCTGACGAGCACGATGTCCCCATCATCGGCCCTGCCGTCGCTCGTCTTCTCGCTTTTCTAGTGCAAATTTCCGGCGCAAAACGCATTTTTGAAATGGGCTCCGCCATCGGCTATTCCACCGTTTGGCTCGCCCGCGCCGCAGGCCCCAAAGCCGAAGTCTTCTACACCGATGGCGATCCCGCCAACGCTGCCCGCGCCAAAGAAAATTTCCGCCGCGCTGGAGTTGCCAAACGCATCCACATCCAGACCGGCGACGCGCTCG
>DATJAD010000159.1:0-50130 GCA_035516615.1 Candidatus Acidiferrum sp. | reverse complement strand
ACCTCGCAGCGGGACTCCCCGTCTTGGGCTGCCCAAGACTTCCAGGATTCAAAATGACTTGGTCCCCCACCTGTGAGGTGAACGGAATATGGGTGTGCCCTACCAGGAGAAAATCCGTTCCAGCCACCGAAGCCTCCATTTCCCAGGCGTGTGCGTCGGGCGGATGGTAAACGTGAAGAGGATCGGAAGGCGCGGCGTGGCAAGCGTAGAAGGTCCACCTGCCGCGCCGCACCCAGCGGTAATGCGGCAACTCCGCGAGATATGCCTTGTCTTCCGGGCTCAAAACTGAGGCCGTGTATTCTCGAGTCTCTTCCGCGGCTCGCCGGAAGGCAGGTGAGCATCGTGGGTCGCGATCAAAAGCCACCGCGTCATCGTGATTTCCACGCACGACCAGCGTTGCCTTGCTGCGAACGAAGTCAATTACTTCCGCCGGTTGTGGGCCGTAGTTCACAAGATCCCCGAGCACCCAGAGCTCATCGTAGTCATCGGGCACGGCCTTCAGCGCCTCGAAGTTTCCATGAATGTCGGAAATGACGAGTATCTTGGGAATCTCGCTCTTGCGGCCAGCGCTGTCGCCATCTCCCATTCGTTTGTTCCATGCGTCCGCCATATCGCGCTCCGTTTTTCTAGCAGGCGAGGGGTCTTGTCTGCGGCGGAACGGAAGTTCCGTCCAGGGATGCACTCTCCGGCAGGTGCCCCGTCCGCAGCAGGGTCACGAGGTCCTTTCGGATTCCTTCCTCTACGGGCATCGCCTCCACCTTGGCGACGGTGATTTCGAGGGCATAGGCGGTCTGACGCAGGCTCAGGTTTCCGTCCTCCCAGACCGCGTAGGATGCCAGCCCATTTCGGATCTTTGGCTGCCCCAAGCTTCCGGGGTTGACCACGAGGCAGTGGCCGAATTTTTTCAAAAAAGGCGTGTGCGTATGACCGACCAGAAGGATGTCGGCGTGAAGGCGCTCGCATTCCTGCCGCCATCGCGGCGAGTCACCAGGCGCGTATCCAAACAGGGGATCGGAAGGTAATGCGTGGCACAGCCAGAATCGCGTTTGGTCTATTTGCAATTCGACCTGCAGCGGCAAACCGCCCAGATATCCCCGGTCCGCTGGTGCTAGGCGGTTCTCCGTAAATCGTCTCGTGGCTTCCGCCAATTCGCGAAAGCGCCCCACACATCGCGGGTCATCTCCACACGCGATGGCGTGGTCGTGATTGCCCCGTACAACCTGCGAAGCCTGATCGCGCACAAACTCCACGACCTCCCTCGGATTCGGCCCGTAGTTAACCAAGTCTCCGAGAACCCAGAGCTGGTCGTAGTCATCCGGAATGACCGCGAGCGCTTCCGCATTTGCGTGCAGGTCGGAAATGATCACAATCTTCACGACAACGTTTCCCATTCCTTCACTATCGCAGAACCTCAGCAGCGGGAAGCTGCAATTGCCCGTGCGAGACAAGGAACTCAAAAATCTCCTGCGCCCGGGCAAAACCACGAAAATCCGCCTGCCGCTCTGCATCCTGCTTGAAATCCACTTCCACAAAACGGTTTTCGTGCACGAAGAATGCGTATTGAATGGCCTGGCTGACTTCCTGCGGCGCGTCCCGGTTCTTGTCGATGTGCAAATTCAACAGGTCGACCTTTGGAACCGTGGCGCGGCCTGTCTTGTTCTGCAGCAATTCGGCAAGTTGCTGTGTTCCCGCCCAGTCCTTGGAAAGCACCATGGCCACGTCGAGGTCGTATTCGATGTCCCCTCCGCCCGTGCAGTGATGCATCGATGGGCGCGGGCGGTCAAGTAATTCGTCGAGGTCGGCGTCTCCCGCGGGTTCATCGTCGAGCCGGCACCCTTCCTTGTCGATCGCGGAGATCACCACCACCGGGCAATCGAGCTCCAGGCTCAGATCCGCGAGTCCCGTCGAAATTTCATCGACGCGCGCCCGCGGATCGGCGACCGGCATTTGCAATGGAACTTTCTGCAGGTAGTCGAGAAAAATCGCCACCCGATCCGTTCGGAAGTCGTGCATCACGTTGTAAGCGGTTGCGCGAATGCGCTCTACAGTATCCTGGCGAGACCCTTCCACCACGAACAACGACCGCCCATATCTCTGCACTCGCGCCAGACCCTTGGCCAGCCGGTCGAGAGTTTCTGTGTCACCCCCCAGCCCCCCTGTTAGCATTTGCGTCGGATTTATCGCCGACTCCTTGCCGATCAAGCGGGCGCTCAAGACGCGCCTCGTCTGCTCCCACGAATAGAAGAGAACCGGGATTTGATGATTGCCAGACACCTGAGCCGCCAGGTGCAACGCGAAATTCGTTTTTCCCCTGCGCGGGGCGCCCGCTAGCCCGTAATAGAATCCTCGTCGCAAACCGGAAAGCGCATGCTCCAGGCGGACGAATGGCGCGAGGGAGTACCCGAGGACCGCTTTCGTTTCCTGCGTTTCCGTTTTTTGTTCCGTCATCGCTTCGCGCACGGACTCATTCAGAGGCACCAACCGCTTCCGCACTCGCGACCGCTGCAGTTTCATCAACCGCTGAACACAATGCTCGGCAAATTCGAATACTTGGCCATGTCTCGAATCGTGGTTCCACGCAAAGCTCTCCATTTCTTTTGCGAGAGACCCGATAACCTCACGGCTGGCTCTCTCCCGTAAGAAGTCGATGTATGAACCGAAGCGTTCCGCGGGTTGGGGCGAGATTCGGGACAATACCTCGAGATACTGCACTACTTGCGGCGAGAGTTGTCCCCGCTCTTGCAACTTGCTTCGCAGCACCAGCAGGTCAACTCCCTGCACCCCTTCATCCATGACCTCGATCAGCAAGGAGGAAAGCAGCTTGCCTGTTGTGGAGCGGAACAGTGAAGCATCAAAACCTCCATCCAATGCTTTCAGGAAAAGAGCCCGGTCATTGATGACGCTCGCCAGCACCGCCATCTCGAGCCTGTTTTCGTCCAAACTCGCGCCGTTTGCTTTTCTCTCCACCACGTTCGTATCAGTCATTGGAGTGGCTCCTCGCACAACGACAGCAGCTGCCATTACAATCAGAAGTCACGCTTTCTAGAAAGATTTGCCTCCTTCCTTCTATGCGTGTCGCTTGGCCTTAGAAACACCATTCGGCCGAGAATCATGCGAGTCCGCTCTAGGGCGTACCCGTGACGAGCCCTTCGTTTTGAGGATTCTCGCCGGTTGACATGACTCCGTGACAAGAATCCTTGTCAGGAGTCATCATCTGTCCCGGCAATTGGCAGGACAGCAGTTGAGGCCGAACTCCTTGGCCTTCGCAAACATAGTAGCCCACGCGGAGCGAAAGTCAACTGGGCGCGCCAATCAGACAACTGGACGACGGTGCAGCCGATCAGGACAGCCGGTACAGGAGCAGGAGAATCAGCAGGAATCCGAGAGAGTACGCCACGTAGGCGTTCAGCCGTCCATGGTGCATTCGAGCCAGCAGTCGCGCGAGCCAACTCACCGCATCTCCCATCGAGTGGAACACCAGCCGATCCACAAGATGCGTTTCTTCCCTTCGTCGATGAATTGCTGTCCGGAAATGGACCGCTACCGTTTCTCGCGTGTCTTCAACGATGTTGGGCCGAAAAATCGCCTGAAATACGACCCGCACGGGATTGGAAAATCCTGTCGCCGTATAGCTCATCTGTGGCAGAAGCTTGGGAATTCCCCCTCCCCACAATTCTTTTCTGGTAAGCGTGCGCTTTCTCGTGCTGGCTACCGTCAGAACCCACACCAACAAAAGGAAAATCGCCAATGCGACAGCCGCATAGGTCGGCGACATCGCGAAGACGACAGGGTTCTTCGGGCCGCCCCTATGCAGCACAACAAGTCCTCTTCCAGGCAAAACGTCCTGTCCAACTTGCGCTCCCAACGCGCGAAAATCGGATGCGAAGGCTTGCGGCAGATCCTTGTGCGCCGCATTCGTGGCGAAGAATGCCGGCACAAGCGCATTTACCGCAGCGGGAGAAATCAATGGCCGTAGTTCCTGACTCAACGCCGGAATCACATAGGTCGGAAACAACCCCAACGCCAAGCACAAGAGCGCCAAGAAACCCATCGCGCCCACGGCCGAGGCGTGCATCTCAGTAACTCCCCGTTCCTTTCGTGTCAGGCGAGACTTGCCGAGAAAACCCATCGCGAACGCTTTCACGAAACAAGTCACGGCTAGGGCCGCCGTAAGAGCGAGTACGGCGCCACAAAGAGCGAATACCAGACGCAATGCTGGCGAGGGAAGTTCGGCACTGCGGAGCAAAGTCTGCAACGTCAGCCATTCACTGGTAAAGCCGTTCAGTGGCGGCACAGCAGAGATGGCCAGCGAACCAATGAGGAACAGGAACCCGGTATAGGGCATCGCATGAAGCAACCCGCCCAGCTTGTCCAGATCCCGTGTTCCGGCGCGATCGTCGACCGCACCAGCACCCAGAAAGAGCAGGGCCTTGTAGAGCGAGTGATTCAGCATGTGATAAAAGCCCGCCACGAAGGCCATCCCGGCGAGCACATGGCGGCCCTCAGATGCGAAAATGATTCCGGCACCGAGCCCGATGGTGACGATACCGATATTCTCAATCGAGCTGTGCGCGAGAAGAGCTTTGAGGTCGCTTTCCGTCGTGGCGTAGAGAATTCCCACCAACGCGGACACCGTGCCGACAATGAGGACTACTAGGCCCACTCCCAACATTCCCATGGGCACAAGATCGAGATTCATGCGAATGATTCCATAGAGACCCAGGTTCAGGATGACCCCCGAGAGGATTGCGGACACATTGGCCGGCGCTGCGGGATGAGCGCGCGGTAGCCAGCTGTTTAACGGCACGAGCCCCGCTTTGATCCCAAAGCCAAAGAATGTCAGCAGGAAGAAGGCCCATTTCCCGACTTGTCCGAGCTCGGCGCCAGCCGTGCGCAGAGCGCCAAAATCGAATGCCCCGGCCCGTATGCCCAACCACAGGAGCACCACCTCAACAGCCAAAAATCCAGCCTCGCCCATCGCCAGCATCAGGTAGCCCGCGCGATTCGTTTCCGGCCGTTGGTGCTCGAAGTTCACAAGTAGGTACGTAAGAATGGACATCACCTCCCAGGCCAATAAAAATCCCAGGACGTCATCGGCCACTAGGATCCACGTGATGGACGCGAATAACAGTAAGTACCAGGCCGTAAAAGCAGACAGCTTGTAATGCCCTACATACCTTTTCATGTATTGGTGGGAAAAGACGGAGCTGGCCAGAACCACAATCGCCGAAATGAACAGAAAAAAAGCGGACAAGCGATCGAGCGAGATGCTCAACGTCCCCAGCGAGGGAAGGGTCCATAACTCACCGCGAAACGCTCCGCCCAACAGCACCGTGCTGCTAGCCCACAAACCGGAAAGAGCCGCGAACGATCCAGCCCAGGCCAGCACTATTGGATTCCAGCGCTCCGGAACTGCAAGTCCCAAGACAGCGCCCGCCGCGCACAGGCCGAAAACGATCATGAGCGCCAAGCCCACTGTGTTCATGGCGCCTCCACGTTTAGAACTTTCAGGGATCGATGCCGCGGGACATGACTCCGAGGCAAGAATCCTTGTCAGGAGTCATCATCTGTCCCGGCCGGTGGGTGAGACAGCAGTTGAGGCCGAACTCCTTGGCCTTCCTCGACCATACTATCCGGCTCACCGGAGAAGTCAACCGACACCCGGACCGTCGGCGTCTCTCATTCTGGACAAGTCTATCTAACTCAGTACATAACTGGGACCTGCGAGTGCCGGAAATGCGCCAATGGTATCGACAAGACCCTGCAAAACGCACTTCCGGCCAAGTTGCCGTTGCCGTGATCACCGGAAGGCCCGTGGAAGAAGTCACTCAGCGCGTGGGTCACACGCGTCACACCACTACCCGCGAGTTGGCTCGCGTCCTCGATCAGTATGGCTTTCTTTGCCCGCACCGTTGCCTTCCCATCAAAGATGCGAGAAATCTCCCTAAGCTCGCCATAGCCCAAGTACATTCGACTCGCTCCTCAAGCTGGCATTGGGTGGCCATCGATAACGGACGTATCTTTGACGGCATTTGGGGCGATGCATACGGAGTTGTCACATGGCCTAGCGACTTTCACATTACTTCGTATCTTCCCATCCAAGACTAATCCCAATGGAGAAGCCCGAGTCAAAACGCCCTGTGTGAGGAGAGCCGCGTCCTCTCCGATCAACATTGCCGCGCGAAATAATGCAAGGAAACCATGGGCGCGCGGCGCAGCATTCAATCCCCTAGGACAGGCGGAAGAGCAGTAGCAGGACGAGCAGGAAGCCCACGCTGTAGGCCACATAGGCATTCAATCGTCCGTGGTGCATGCCGGCCAAGAATCTCGCGGTCCAATTGATGGCGTCGCCCACGGGATGGAAAAGCAAGCGGTCCACCAGATGGGTTTCTTCCCGCCGCCGGTGAATCGCGGTTCGGAAGTGCACCGCAACCGTTTCCCGGGTGTCTTCGACGATGTTGGGCCGGAAGATGGCTTGAAAGACGACTCGTACAGGATTGGAAAATCCCGTTGCGGTGTAACTCATTTCCGGCAACAGCTTCGGAATCCCCCCGGCCCACAATTCTTTTCTAGCAAGCGTGCGCTTTCTCGTGGCCCGGCTCACAACCACCCAGGCGACGACCAGAAAGATCACCAAAGCCACAAGGCTGTACGCTGGTGAAGCCGCAAAAACGACTGGATTTTGTTCCGACCCACGCACCAGAAGCACCAACCCGCGGCCCGGGATCCAGCTTCGGCCGCTTTGCGCTCCGAGATTATGGAAGTCCTCAAGAAACGCAGGCGGTAATTGCCGATTTTCGGCTGTTGCCGTGAAGAATGGCGGCACAAGAGCCTCCGCGGCGCTCGCCCCTGTGAGAGGCTGAACCGCCCGGTTCAACACGGGGACCACATAGGTCGGGAGCACTCCCAGCAGCAGGCACGCCACCGCAAGATAGCCCATCGCGGCGCGCGGAGGATGCGCTCGCTCGCGAGCGTGCCCGTGCCAGTTGCCTCGGCGGATACCTAAAAAACTCATTGCGTACACTTTCACGAAACACGTCACTGCCAGCGCAGCCGTCAGCGCGAGCGCCGCCCCACACAGCGCGAAGAGAATCCGTACGCCAGGAGACGCCAGCACCGCGCTGCGCAATAAGGATTGCAGTGTCAGCCATTCGCTTACGAATCCATTGAAAGGAGGAACGGCTGCAATTGAAAGACAGCCCACTAGAAAAATTACGGACACGACCGGCAGAACGCGAACTAAGCCCCCGAGACGATCCATCTCTCGCGTGCCGGTGGTGGCCTCGATCTCGCCGGTTCCCTGAAACAGCAAAGTCTTGTACACGGAATGATTCACCATGTGATAGAGCGCTGCGACCAACGCAATCGCGGCGGGCACGAGATCTCTCGAAGCGCTGAAAACCATCGCTGCCCCTATTCCCGTAACGATGATTCCGGCATTCTCGATGGAACTGTGCGCCAACATCGTTTTCATGTCGTTATCCGTCGTGGCATAGAGAATGCCCACCAATGCGCTCACACTTCCGACCACAAGCGCGAGCATGCCCATCGCGGGGTCATGAGGCGGAGCAAGCTGCACATTTAATCGCAGAATTCCGTAGAAACCCAGATTCAGCGTTACTCCGGCTAGAACAGGAACAAAGATTGGCGGGGCAGCCGTGTAACTCCGAGGCAGCCAGAAATTCACCGGAACCAATCCCGCCTTAACTCCAAACCCAAAAAATCCCAGAAGAAAGACGGCCCACGCCGATTTATTGGAAAGTTGCGCGGCTGCCGCAGCCAAACCGGCAAACGACCAATCGGCCGCCCCTCTTCCCAGGATTAAAAATGCGACCACTACCGCCAAAAAGCCTGCTTCTCCCATGGCCAGAAGGATATACGCGGCGCGCGTGTCGCTCCTGTGGCTTTGCTCGTAGTTCACCAGCAGATAACAGAGAATCGACATGCATTCCCACGCGATAAGAAACGTCAGGGCGCCGTCCGCACTGATCAGCACCACAACCGAGATCATCAGCGCGAAATGCAACATCCCGTAGTTTCGAATCGGATAGTCCCCATAGAGGCGTCGCCGCGCCAGGTTTCCCGCGAACAGCGAAACCGGCAAGTACACCAATCCTGCAGTGAATAGGAAAATTGCAGAGAGCATGTCGAGGCGCAAGCCGAGTGCTCCCATGCCCGCAATGTTCCAGAGCGGAATCTCGACGGCATGTCCGCCGACCAAGATCGCGCCGCCACTCAACATCATCAGGAGGGAACACGCGCTGCTCAGGATCGCAAGCGCTCGCGCCGAGGAATGGCCGCCGAGCAACTTGCACAACACAAGTCCCAGCAGAGCAAGGATGAAAAACAAAACCAACGCACCACTGCTCCATTCTTGGGCACTCACGCGGAAGCCCCCACTGTCGCAACCGATTCCTCTCGAGAAGGAGACTTTCTGCCCGTCGCCACGAGGAGGCCGTGAAGAATGGCGAGGGGAGGAGGGGGATCTCCTGGAACTTTCAGGTCGACGGGCAGCACAGATCCGACACCCCCGGCGGACATAAAGGTGTGGCCGAAGACCCCTCCCGAAATGGCACACGCTCCGACGGCAATTACCTTCTTCGGTGTAGGCATCGCTTCGTATGTCTTCAGCAGCGGTCCCCGCATGTTTTCGCTTACGGGACCGACCACGAGAAGCACATCCGCCGCACGCGGAGTCGCCGTCAGGAACAGCCCCAGTCGGTGCATGTTGTAAAACGGATTGTTCAGCTGCTTCACTTCACGCAAACACGCTCCACAGTCGCCAGCGTCGACTACCATGATGTGCGTCGAGCGAACATAGGCCCCAGGCAACGCTTCAAACTCCTTTTGATCCGATCCCCCAATCGTCCATTCGTAGTCCTCCCGCCAATCCATCGCTTGCGGAAGACTGGTCCGGCACCGCTGGCAGTGGACACAATTCCCAAGAAGAACCGCGGATTCGTTGCCATGCGACACAATCGCCCCCGTGGGGCATATCCCGGACGCACGCTCCGCCTCCTGCGAATTTGCAAACAGGGTTTTCACTGGACGTCCCGGCGTTACTCCAACCGTCAAGTCCGGCATGACAGGATATTGAGTTGTTCGAATTCCGTTTTTCAACCCGTGCCAAAACCAGAAGCTCATCGCACTCTCCGACTCCTATCGGTCACATTCGGTCGCGGAAAGACCGAATGTCGCCAAAATAATCGGGAAATCCTGAAAGGCAAACTCCTCAACGGCTACGTGAAATCCGAGCCAATTGTTGAACGACGGTGTCATCGCATGATAGCGCTCGATTCGCCCGGAATTGTCGAGCCGCACCCAATGCAGGGCTGCCCCGTTCGGCGCTTCTACCCAACCCATTCCCACTCCCGACGAGCCTCTGTCCTCAGGCACCAACACCGGACCCGCTTCCAAACGATCGATGGCCTGCGTGATCATTCGTGCAGACTGGTACGCTTCTTGAAACAGTACACGAAGGCGAGCATAGCCGTCCCCCTCACTCTCCCGTGGTACTTCGAACTCGTACGTTTCGTATTCGTTGTACGCACACTCCTGCCTCAAGTCATGACCCTGGCCCGACGCGCGACCGACCGGACCCAAGAGATTCAGGTCCCTGGCTTTCTCGGGAATCACCACCCCTGCATCCTCGAGCCGGTCGAGAAAGCTGCTCGTAAAGTAGAGACGATCTTCGAGTACATGCAGGCGTTCCGCAGCCTCGTTCACGGATCGTTGTAACCGGCCAAGTGCCATAGCCCCGAAATCTCGCGACAGCCCTCCCACTTTGTTTAGCCCGAACAAATATCTGTGCCCTGAGAAAGCACAGGAAGCCCGCAGAAGTTCCTCCTCGACGATGGATGCTTGTGAAGCGGCCACAGCAAGCGCCGTGGATCCGCAGATGTCCGTAATCGTCGCAGTGTGGTGCCGTAGCCGCTCGAGTTCCGCCAACACAACACGCAGTCTCTTTGCACGCTCCGGAACCTCTACGTTGCGCAATCTCTCAATCGCGCTCGCAAATCCCATCGAATGCGCAAAGGCAGATGTTGCCGCAAATCGCTCCGCGAGCAGCAAGCCTTCCGGAACGCTCCGGCCTTCGGCAATCTTTTCCACGGCGCGAAAGTTGTAGAACAGTCGGGGTATCGCGCGCACCACATCCTCGCCCACCGTCTCCAGCAGGAAGTGGAGCGACTCCCCAATTCCCCCTTCATAGACGGGGCCTACCGGCATCGCGAAGGCGCCTGGGTCCTGCACAACGAGCAGAGGCCGCCAGTCCGGATTCGGCCGGTGGCGCAGGTGCGTTTGCTGCACGTCCATTGTTTTCCGGTGCGGCTTTCGATGCGGGGCGACGCCCTCGGGCCAGACTTGATCGTGGAGAATGAAATCACCCAGACGCGGATGTCCTTCAAAAGAAAGACCGAAGAGATCCTCCACTTCACGCTCATGCCAATCCGCCGCGTGGACTCCCGAACTGATGCTGGGAATACGATGCGCACCCGAGGGCACGTGCAGCAGCACTTCGATCCAGCCGAGCCTGCTGGCCAGGAACACATACGATAGCCGCCAATGCGATTCATGCTCCTCAGCCACGAATCCGCCCCACGAACATCCCATTTCCCAGAACAGACATTTCGAGAGTTCCGGAAGCAGCCCCGCCTCATGCAGAGCAATCGAAATTGAAATCCCTCCCTCCCCACGCGAAATCGAAACTCCGGGACCAAACCGCTCCTGGATTCCCTCCACCAATTTCCTTTCGTCAACCCGTTCCGCCGCAGAAACGACTGGAGCACTTATGGACATCTCAATGACCTCCGAGTTGCTGCGCGGCCAGCGCCAACAAGGAATGCAGAGGTCCGGGAATATACACACCCAGCACCACAACCGGCACAACCGCCGCCACGACCCCAATACGGCATGTCAGAGGCAGCTGCACGTGTGTGCTCGTCGGTCCCGTTTCGGGAACACCAAACACCATCCGATTCACGTGCATCATGATTCCAATAAACGCGATAACGATGAGTACCGCCAGAATGGCTACTGCCACGGGATGTCCTGCACGGATTCCTGACCCAAGGATGGAAAACTCGCTCAAGAAGATGGGAAAGGGCGGCGCTCCGGCGATAGCCAGCGAGCACAGCACCAGCATCCCGCCCGCAAAAGGCGAAATTCGAATCAGCCCGCTTACCGACTTGATCTCCCTGGTGTTCAGTGCCAATAGCACCAAGCCGGCCACATAAAAGCACAACGACTTCGTAATGGAATGATTCAACAATTGGAAAACGGCACCGAAATCCGAGGCCCGCGTCGCCAGCCCCGCCGCGGTCAGAATGATTCCCATATGTTCCACCGTGGAATAAGCGAACATCCTCTTGTAGTCTCGAACTTGCAGCAGCAGGAACGCAGCAATCGCCACCGAGATCAGACCGATGACGATCATCCATTGACCCATCCGAGCCTCCGGCGAAGCAAGCACGATCCCCAGAAACCGCAGGACGACATAGAGGGGGACTGTTGTCTTGACTCCCGACAATACAGCGCATACAGGAGTAGGCGCCTGACTGTGAGCGTCCGGGAGCCAGGTGTGCATAGGCGCCAGCCCCGCCTTGGCTCCAAACCCCATGAACACCAGCACGAACGATAACCGCAGCAGCACGGGCGACATCAGCGGAGCCGCCAGACGCAGACTCTCCCAAGTTTCGTGACCTGCTCCCGCGCCGGACCGGTAGGCCCAAAACAATACGAGAAACCCAAGCAGGGCGATAGGCGCTCCCATGATTGTCAAGACTGAGAACTTCCACGCGGCTTCGAGCGACCCGGCCGTGTTCTCGAAACCGACGAGCAACACGGAGAACAACGTAACCAGCTCAACCCCAACCCACACCAGATTCGGATCGGCCAGAGCCGGAACAACGACAAGGGCAAAAACGAAGAGATTGTAGTTCGTATAATACCACCACAACCTTTGACGCTGTTCCGCGTCGTGTTTCATATAACCGGCGGAGTAAATCGCGGCGATGCAGCAGACGAAACTCACAACGACAAGGACCAGCGCACCAAGTCCATCCGCTTCAAACCAGTGGGACAAGCCGACCGCCCGACCTTCGACGATTACGATCCGGCAGATCCATAACGACAGAAGAAATTCGGCACCTTGAAGGATGATAGTAATGTGCCACGCCACACGTCTCAGCGGAGGCACCCAGCACAAACCCGCGGCAACCAATGGAACCAAAACGATCGCGATTAACGCCATGACGTCGGCTCCTCCTTCAGTTCGCTCAGTCCGGCCGCTTCCGTGGTTCCCATGGTTTTCTTGATGCCTACCGTCAAAATCCCGACGATGACCGCAATCAACACCACATCCACGGCCACCGCCAACTCCGCAATCAAGGGAAGCTCGGCAGCGATCGCGATTCCCGCAAGAAAGGCCCCGTTCTCCATGGCCAGAATCCCGATCAACTGCGGGATCGCTTCCCGCCGTGCCATCAGCGAATACGCGCCGATCAAAACGCAGGCGAGCCCGATTGGTAGATTCACGGCAATCACCGGATCTCCGCTTATTTTGCTTGCAGGTCCCACAATTAATTCAGCTGCGATGGCTAGCGCCAGCGCTAGCAGCAGAGATGTCGGAATATTCACGACTTGGGCGATCTCCCGCCGCACGTACAGATCGCGGGCCAGTGTCCTGCGCAACACCCAGGGAATCACGATCACCTTCGCCACTACAGTGATTGCGCCGAGCGCCCATAAGTGATACGAACGCTCACCCGAAGCTAGAAGAAACGATGAAGCGGACAACAAAAGCGATTGGATCACGAAGAACCGCACCACTCCCTGCACCTGCCGCGTTCCCACCATCGCAAAAGCGCAGATCAAAATGAGCCCGGCGCTCAGGGTGTTCAACGCATCCGCAGCAGACATGGAAATCGCGTGCATAAGGCTCCCGACGCTAAGAACCGACAAAAATACTGACGATCATCGCGCTCACCGACGCGATGAAGGCGGCTCCGAGAAATTCGCTAATCCGGAAAAGCCGCAGCTTAGACAACGACGACTCAATCACAACCAACAAGACCGCCAGACACAGAATCTTGAGAAGAATGAAGGGGATCGCCATAAGGACAGCGCTGAGTTCCCGTCCATGCGCAAGCCCCCAGGGTGCCAGGAGAACGTTGAGGAATATGCAAGCCAGGACCAGGAACTTCATCTGCCCGCCCCACTTCATCAGCGCTGCACCCCGCCCCGAGAATTCCAGCCCCTTCGATTCGTCAATCATGGCCAGCTCAAAGTGGCCGGATGGATTGTCCACGGGAATCCGGCCTCCTTCCGCGAGAATGAGCATCAAGAAGGCCACCAGCAGCAACACATGCGCAGGAGAAAAGAATGCCGCAGCGTTGGCCACCCACTTTTGCTGAACGATATACGGAATCGTGGACTGTGCAACGAAGGAGACGGTGAAAAACACGATCATGAATACTGGCTCAGCCAGAAATCCAACCATCCGCGTTCTGCTTGCGCCCATCGGACCGTACGGATTTCCCGTATCCACAGCCGCGAGCGCCGCGAAGAACCCGCCTAGCCCAAGGAAAAAACCGCCCGCTAGCATGTCTCCCATAAAGGCAAAAGCCAGCGGATAGTCCGTCAAAACAGGAATGAGGACAGTAACGAAGATCGGAGTGATAAAGACGAGGTACGGAGTTGCCCGAAAGATCCAGGTGGTTTCCTCGGAGACGATTTCATCCTTATGGAACAGCTTCCACAAGTCGCGATACGGCTGGAAAATACTTGGCCCCCGCTTGCTCTGGATCATTTCTTTCAATCGAGACAGCACACCCGAATATAACGGCGCGAAGACCAGCACGAAAAGGATCTGGATAAAGTTGAACGTTAGCGTTTCCCTCATGGAGTGAAGACTCCGTTCCCCAGTCCGCAAGCCCAGACTACTATCCGCTTCACGGATTCAAGAGAGTACATTGTGGCGTTTTCTCCGGAAATTGTAGGGAGGCTTGGTTCGGTGCAATCGGAAGATAAAATGAAATGGGCAAGACCGGCACGAAAAGCAGCGCCTTTCGTCCGGCTACAACTTAACTCTCCTCCCCCCACACACACACTCACGCGACGCACCTCTTGCGCGCTGATTGGGAGGAGTTATCAGCCACTCGACGAGTGGCGTTTTATCCCGATGCGAAAGGGAGGCAAACTCCTTTGCCATCGCCATTGAATCACAAACCCGAACCGTCAGACAAGTCACTTGCAGGAAGCCTTGTCCCCTGTTGGTAATCTCGCACCCTCGCTGCACTTGTCTTCCGCAGTTTGACACTGGATTCGTTAAGGGGGAGGGTGTACTCGTCAGCGAGTCGGCGGCGCAAGGGGCGCAGACGGACTGCCGAATCGGAGGTTTGGCTAGCGGCGGGCGACCATTTTCGCGACCTCGATGGCCATTAGTTCGTATAGGGAGGAACATAGCCTAGACCCAATTACGAGCACCAAGCCGGCCGACTCGATGGCAGACGCCGAATTTTTCTGCCCCAGAGCAACTATCTTCAGCGACCCGTATTTATATATTAAGAGGAGGCCCTGGCGAACCAAAAGACGGCTCTGAGACTGGTCGCAAACGCTTCGGATTTTGAGCTCGGCACAGATTTTTGCGCTTGTTGACCTTGGGGCGGCGAATGTCGCCGAATTCATGCCGATTGGTATTATAGAGAACCTGTTTCGACCTACCGAGTACGAAGTGGCAGTAGCCTGATCCAGAACTGACACGCCCTGCCCACCTCACCCACGCCTCCTGCACACCGCCCACCCACGCTCCCCAAGGCAAGCACCCGCTGTTCAGAACCACTCCCAAATTTTTCCCAGACCGGGATTCCCATTGTGGAACGGTTAAAGATTCGGTTGGTCTCCCCACATCATGTCTTGCGCGAGTTCTTGGGGACGCTTAGCGCTCTGGGCGGGTACTTTGCGGTCCAGCAAACGAAGTCATTGCGGATTGCGTGACGAGAAATGGGGTACGCAGACAGCCGAAGATGCTGGAGCCCCTGGGCTTAGTCTGGCTAATGGTCAAATACCCGGTCGTGTACTCCGCCACCACGACAACGCCCGGCTATCGGAAACCTTTCGCTTGTGTCCAGCGTCTAATTACACGAAGCCAGGATCTCATCACTACCCACGTGTCATAGCCGCACTATTTGGCGCCCAAAGCTGCGGGATTGCAAAACCGGGTTCCTTCCACTTCGCAGAATCCACTCCAAATCTTCCGATTGAGGTGAATCTGTGAACATTTTTCGTTTTCGCGACCGCGTTGGAATCCTCGACGACAGGTCGCAGCGCTTCCTGAAGACTGTGACCTGGCTCGGCGGCTATTTCACCCCCGAACAGGCGCAGGAACTTGGGGTCAGGCATTCGGAGACCAGAGTCCACGCGCAGTTGAACGATTTGGAGTCCTGGGGGTTCATCAAGCGCGTGGCCACGTATCCGGTGATCTATCAGGTCACCAAGTCAGTGACCCGGCTGTTGGGAGCTGACTTGTCTGCCCGTCGCCAGCACGCCCTTGAGATCATTCAAACCCGCCTGCTAACGGTGAACTTCTACTTGGAAGCGACCCGCTGGCCCGTTGAATTCGTGTTCGACCACAAGCAGAGGATTTCTAAAATTTGTGACCTCATTCACGAACCCTTCTTGCTGCCGCAACGCGGCGGCAGGCCGTATCTTTGACAAGACATTGTTCTTCGGCGTCCTTCCGGAGAAGTCGTCCTAACGATGGTTGATCACTTCGGTCGGCATACCTATCGGCAGTTGTACCGGCACCTGAAACGATTTGCCCCGGCCCTCGGCCTTGATCGTCTGAGGCTGATGGTCGTGGTCAGCTCCGAGCGCCGTGAGCAGCTATTTCGCCGCCAGCTCAGCTACACGAGGCTGCAGCGGCTCTTGGAGGCCCAAGGCGTATACCTACCGCTGCGGGACATGGTGACAATCTACCGGTTCCGACGGGCGGTGCCCGTCGTGCGCCCACTCATCACAAACAAGCAAAAGCTTCGCGAGCTGCGAGCCCGGAAGCTCGCCAACCAAGGGCTCAGCGGCGCGCAGCAGCAGACCAGGCATGTCGTTCACAGCAACGGCACCCACACGAATACCGACATTTCGAACGAAGAAGGAGGCACCTCATGGTGAAAACCGCAGCGGCTGGGGCGCGGAAAATCTGGCGACAGATTTCTCGGCAGATTTCCCGCCGAAATAGAACCCTTACCCTTCCTGTACCGGCACACCCCCGGGGGCAAGAATCGGGGGCGGCACGGGGGATGTTCGAACCGCCCCCGGAATCGCAGCGAGTCTTGCTGGATGAGCTGACCGAAGACATCCTGTCTTGGCTTCCGGCAGAGACGGACTGCCATGCACGCGGTGCGCGTGTCATAGCAAAGCTACGCGACCTGGTCGGCGACCTGCCGGCCAGCGCCGACCATCACCACAGCGACCGCTTCGGGCTCCTGCAACACTCGCTCGAAGTCGCCCTGAAGATGCTGGAGGAGTTTGAAAAGACGCTTCTCCCCGATGCCCCTCCCGACGTCGCCCTTTTCAGTCCGGAGGCAGACCCTCTCGAAACCCAGTACCTCTACTTCCTCGCCGGTCTGGGCCACGACCTCGGCAAACTCTTGGACATGGATGTCTGGGCAGGAGGGCAGCGGTGGTCGCCTCTGAACCAGACCTACGCCGAGTTTCTGAAACAAGTCAAAATGGAAGCGGTGCTGGAATGGAATGAGAAGGGGGTACGCGGCGGTCATGCCCAGTTCTCCCCATGGCTCATGCACCATCTTTTGGGTCCGGCCGATATCCGGTTCATGGGTTTGGAACGTTTGCCCGAACTGATGGCCGCACTTGCCGGCACTCACACCGCTGAGCAATCGACGCCTTTGGCATCTCTGGTGAGCAAGGTCGATCAGCAGAGCGTCGAGCAGGCCGCGCCGGACTGGATGCTGAAGCGACCCGACAGCAAGGTCAACCAGTTCATTCGCTCCCTTAGGAACTTGATCTCTGGGGGCAGGCTGAAGGTCAATTCCCCTGGCGCACCAGTGTATGTCACGGGCGACAAAGCCGCTGTGGTTATCCCCCGCTCGCTCTCCACGGCCCGTGGTTACCTGAAGGAGGATAAGATCACGCTGCCTTCCAACCACCATCTCTATGACCTCTTGGCGCAAGCAGAAATTGTGGAAGCGGATGAAAACGGTCAATGCGTGAAAAGGATCAGGGTACCGGGGAAGCGAGGCCCGGTCGAGCTCTATGCCTTGATCTTTGGAACGAACACGATCATCCCTGAGCACCTTCTGCCCACGCTGCCCACTATCACGTTTGAGGTCTTGCCGGAAGAACCGAAGCAGCCGAACATCAAAGCGAGCAGCGGCATAAACCCGTCGCCAATGGAAGAACCAAAGACTGAAGCCGCGACCGGTACACAAACCGCGGTGGGCACGCCACAAATCATTGGAGCCCTTTCGCTTGCGGCGAGTGCTCGGCCGAGGCGTGCAAGAAACCACAAGCCGGAAGCGCTCGATAATTGCGCCTTCGCGGACAACCACACTCTCGTTTGCGAAACCCACCGCGCGTAGAACCACTACTCAGCTCCATCCACCTCCGCTCCGAGGGCGGCAGGCCTGCCGCCCTCGGCTCAGCCACGAAAATGACAAAGGTCACAGACCTAAATTGACAATTGTGACTTTTGTGATTTTGGAGGACGGCCGTGCTTTCCGAACCCAATTTCCCGGTCAGATTTAGCGAGTTTGTAGGCCGAAGAAGTGAGATAGACGAGTTCCGCGAGGCCTTACGGCATGGACTTGCGGCAGGCAGGACCAGTTCATTCGCGATTCTCGGGGAGTGGGGAATTGGCAAGAGCAGTTTGCTGTGGAAGTTTGCCGACCTGTCCTCCGAGCCGGCTTTCGCCATGCTCCCGATCTGCCTATCAGCCTCGACCGATATTCCCGACTATTTGCGATTTGCCGAAATCCTGCTCGACAAATTCGCGGAGGCGCTACTGTCTCATCCCAACATGCAATGCCCATGGCGGACCGAGCTGCAAGATTGGCGGATCAAGCGAGCCCACTTGGGTGCCGTCGCCTTCGAACGTGAGTCGCCGCCCCGTTTTCTCAGTACAGGCAGCACTCTCCTTAGGCACATGCTCACGGAAGCCTGGGATCACTTCTTGCGCCCCGCCGGATTGAAGGGCGCGATCTTCTTCGTGGATGACCTCCAGAACATCACCAGCATCAGCAAATCAGACCTCGCGCTCATCCTCAGAGATCAATTCCAGTGGTTCGGCATCGAGATGCTCAATTACAGCATGTGCTTTTCGGCCAAGGCGGACTTTTTCGCGGGAACAAAAGCATTGGCCGACCCTGCCCTACGGTTTTACACGAAACTGTATTTAGAGCCGTTCACGTTCGAAGAGATCGTCGAATACACACGTCCCGTCCTTGATCTCCCGCTCGACACAGCAGCAACGGTCGCTGCTTGGCTTCAGGAAAAAACTCTCGGAGATCCCTATTTTCTCGCCTGCGTGTGCAAGCACCTGTCAGCCACGATGAGCCGGATTGTCCCGCAGACACTCGAACGGATGTGGCCTGCGATATTGGGCCAATTGGGCCGCGAAAGGTTCTGCCAGGACCTGTCACGGCTGAGCGCGAAGGAACTCGAGCTCATCCACCAGTTCGCGAGTCTCGGCGACGGAGAATTCGCACCCCAGCGTTTCGGCTCCCCCTGCAGTAACCACAGGGCGGACTCCATTTCCTTTACCCATTGCGGTTCTCCGTTGCCGCTATCCATTCCCTATTGCCACCCCTCCCTTACCCACGACCAAAACAGAGGAAAGAGGTCGGCATGCAATCGGAAAAACGAGATGTGTCGCGGAAGATTTTTAAGCCCCATGCTCGTTGTCCTGAGAACGCACAGCCCCTGCCCCGTGTGCCTTCAGAAAGGGCCTGTGGTGATAGGATAGGTCCGCCGTCATTTCCAGCGAGAAAGCGGGGTAAGTGGATGTCTCGCAGGAAAGGGCAGAACCCAAAGGTGCGGGTCGATAAGCGCGCTGATGGGGCGCAGTATTACTTCTTCCAGTACTGGATTGACGTCCCGGGACAGGAAGAAAGGAAGCGTGGAACGGAAGTGATCGGGTTAGTTACGCAGATGACGCGGAGTGAAGCAGAGCGGAAGAAACTGGAGTTCATAACGAAGCTGGCAGTTAATTCCAGCAACTACCAAGTTCCGTCCTCTGCGATCTTCGCGGACGCGGTGAAGCACTATCGGGAGAATTTCGGGCCAGCCATGCATCGGGAAAACTCCACTCTTGACGTTTGGGAAGGACGAATCAAGAACCATCTCGAAGCGGACTGGAAAGACGTGCCGATAGAGCACATCACAATTGAATCAGTTAATCAGTGGGCTTGGAAGAAAAGAAAGACGGGTGCTTCCTGGGGAACGATAAAGGATGCGCTGCGAACTATGCAGCGTATTCTCTCGGCCTACTCCAAGGAAGGCAGACCGCCATTCTCGATGCGCGGACTTCGCATCCCCGAACGCGACAAACTCGAAATGAAAATTCGCAGCCGCAAGAGCGTCTCCTACTCTTGGCGACAAGCCGTTCAGATCGCGGGTCATATTCGGAATATGGCTCAGCTCCGAGAACGTGAACGCTATGCGGTTTTGGTTCTGGTTGGAGCAGCTTCGGGTTTGCGTGCCGGAGAACTGCTTGCCTTGAAATTGAATGACATCGATCTCAAGACATCAGCTATTCGCGTGGACGGAGCCCTGCCGAGAAAAGGCGAGATTGGTCCCTGCAAGAATGCAGCCGCCTATCGAACCGTTCTACTTCGCGATGTTGAGGGTAGGAGAGCTATGCGGGAGTTAAAGCGATTCCTCAAAGGAAAGGATCATGCCCCCAATACAGTGCTCTTCCACACGAGGCGTGGCGGTCCCATCCAAGAAACCATGATACTGAGGCAATATTTGCATCCGGCTGTCAAGGCCCTAGGTTTCCCAAAGGCTGGGATGCATGCCTTTCGTCGAGGTTGCAACCGCCGATGGGAACTGGCTGGTATCAATCGCGCCGTCATTCGCCAACAAATGGGACACAGTTCATCAGCGATGACGGAACTCTACATCGGAGAGATACCACTGGAAGCGGTTCGAGCCGCGTATTCCAAGCCCCAAAAAGGGTTATTGGAAAAAATGGAAAATGAGGTCGCTGCGTAAGTTATTGATTTTATGGAGCGGCCTATGAGAATCGAACTCACGCCTGAACCTTGGCAAGGTTCCGTACTACCATTATACTAAGGCCGCTTAAACTACTACGTTTTTATAGCACGCTTCAACGAGACACCACAAGTGTTGCGTCCCTGGACGGAATACTCTTCAATAAAAATGTCAAGAAACCTGGGTAACTCGGGCGGTTTTGACAACGGGCGATGTGCGCTGGCGTTCGGCGAACCTGGTTGCTTTTTCCTTATCCGTGTAGACCCTGCCGAATCGCTCGCCGTCTGCGTAGAACACCGTCACTAGCCAGTGATGATGCTTCCTCCGCTTATCCTTGTTGAATGGTGACTTGGCACGTTTCTTTTTGCCTGTGCTATTTTTCACGGTGTATCCTCGAACGAAGTCTGATTAGAAACTATCCCAGTCTCCAGGCCACAGCGCAAGTACCATTCGAGGTAGTAGCACGATATTTACTAGAGAGCAATTCTTGCGGGTTCAAATAAGCGCCTCCGAGCGAGAACCAAGCTCGATGATTCCAAATGGCGCGAACAGTGGAGAATATCCGCTTTCAACTCTCAAGCCAAAATGGACGGCTCGGCGATGACAATCGACCGAGCGCGGGGCCCTCACGCCTGGAAATCCTGGTAACGAGATAGTTTGTTCGCGCATCCAATTAAGCTAAGTGGTTCATCAGGCTGGGCATGCTTCCGCCGAAGTTACTTTGAGGGACAAAATTGTTCTGCCGATGAAACATTTTCGGTTGTTTTTCGTCTTTAGCTTATGAGGGAAAGCACGCAAGGCATGAAGCAAAAGGCAGCTACGACCATGAATATACCGAAGCTACCGCCGATTCTCGAAGATCTCAGGGATCATGCTCCTGAGCAGATGGCGGAGCTCCGCGTCTTGCTGGCGGCAGGAGTTCAAATGCGTCCCGACCCACGCCGCCCCGGGTTTTTCGAGGTGCAGGGGCCGGAACGCGTCTTCTACATCTTCAAGTATCCTTCGGGCACGAAGATTCTTCTGCTGGGAATCTGGGATCGCGATCCGGTCGCCGAGATGGCGGCCTGTTCTTGCCCAGCCGCATAGATTCTGGTCAAACCCTTGTAACCTTGGAAGGAGCACTCTGGGTTTCTCGCAAAACAGAAAACGCACACGTTGGCTCGGACGCCAGGAAGCCGGCCGGCTCCGCAGCGAGATCGCACCTACTTGTCCTTCTCCAATTTCATAGCGACGGAATTGATACAGTACCGCTGTCCTGAGGGTGCTGGACCGTCGTCAAAGACATGCCCTAGATGGGCATCACAGCGGCTGCACTTGACCTCGGTACGAACCATCCCATGACTCAGGTCGGCGTCATCTTGAACGGCATCGGTATTGGCTGGGGCATAGAAGCTCGGCCAGCCAGATCCGGAGTGGTATTTTGTTTCGGAACGAAACAGTGGCTGGCCGCAACAGACACACGTGTAGGTCCCAGGCGTCTCGGTATCCTCATACTCGCCGGTGAAGGGGGGTTCCGTTCCCTTCTGGCGGGTTACAAAGTATTGATTTGGCGTGAGTTGCTTTCGCCATTCGGCGTCTGATTTTTCAATCTTAGTTTCCATCCCTTGGCCCTCCCAGCGGCTAACTTCGGTGCTTCCCGTGCAATATCCGATTCAGCGCAGCCCCTTGACGTTACAAACCCCGTGACCGATAGTGATTTCAATGGGCTTTGCTTAAAGACCTGTATGCCGGAACAGCCTATCTACAAAAAGAGCGAAAAGCGTCAAAGCCGTCGTGTCAAGATAGCCAAGCCCGTGCGAGTTCGGCCTTCCGATCCCAGGGATGAACACTTCGAGGATCTTCCGGTCAGCGTAAACGCGTCCAAAGAGGGCATCTTCTTCGTGACCCGCAGGTCCAATTATTACAAAGGAATGCGGGTGTTTGTCACTTTTCCATTTGCCTCATCGCACGATCCGATGAATTGCGAGTATGTAGCGGAAGTAGTGCGCGTGGAGGAGCAGCCAAACGGCAAGTTTGGGGTTGCCGTAAAACTGCTTATGACAATGAACTACAGTGCCTCGGCCAAGACAAACTCTGTTTCGCGGATTTGACGATGCAATCACCGAAATCACCAGCTTGAGAGTCCTGGCGATTGACAAAGGATTCCGTATCAGATAGCTTTAGCTTTCGGATTGAAATGCACCGCGCTGCGCATCATCGGCATCATCATGCTCATCATGGCCACACGCCGGACGCGCTGAGGTGTGTATAGCATATCGCTAATCGAGACACCAAACAGCCCGCTGGCGCAGCAAGCCCAGCGGGTTTTTTGTTTTCTGGCGGATTCAGTAATGGGAGGAGTTAGCGTGGAACTTGCTTTTGAAAAGGGAGGCGGACTCGTTCCCGCCGTCATCCAGGACGACCGAACGGGAAGCGTGCTCATGCTGGGATTCATGAATGCTGAAGCTTACGAACTGACGCGCAAAACCGGCGAGGTTGTTTTCTTCAGCCGATCGAGGAACAAGCTTTGGAGGAAAGGAGAATCGAGCGGCCATTTGCTCAAGGTGACCGCAATGAGAATTGATTGTGACGCGGATGCATTGCTAGTGCGGGTCACTCCACTAGGACCAGGAGTCTGTCACGAAGGCTACCGGAGCTGCTTTTTCCGCGAAATTGACGAATTTGGTGAAGCGAAGATCGCGGAAGAACGTCTGTTCTCTCCAAAGGCTGTCTATGGAAAGGAAAGCTCGCAATGAACCGATTGAAACTTGGCATTCCGAAAGGCAGTTTGCAGGACGCGACGATCGAGCTGTTCGCGCGCGCGGGGTGGAAAATTACGCTCGGATCGCGGAGCTACGTGCCTGCGATTGACGACGCTGAAATCGAATGCCTTATGGTGCGAGCGCAAGAAATGGCGCGGTACGTCGAGACCGGGGCGCTCGACGTTGGCATCACCGGCCACGACTGGGTGGTCGAAACTGGGGCGGATGTCGAAGAACTGGCGGAACTGGTGTACGCCAAGCAGCGTTTGGCGCGAGTCCGCTGGGTGCTTGCCGTGCCGGAGGACTCTGCGATTCGCGAGGCAGCCGACCTCAATGGAAAAATCATCGCTACAGAGGTTGTGCGCATCACGGAGGGCTATCTCGCGCGCTTTGGCGTGAAGGCCAGAGTGGAATTCTCTTGGGGAGCAACGGAAGTAAAAGTGCCGCGGCTTGCAGATGCCATCGTGGAGGTGACGGAAACAGGATCATCCTTGCGCGCCAATCGCCTGCGTATTGTGGATACGGTACTGGAATCCGCGACTGTTTTCATCGCGAACAAAAATGCGATTGCCGATGGCTGGAAACGCGAAAAAGCAGAAAACCTGATTCTCATGCTCAAGGGCGCGATCGCAGCGGCCAGCCGGGTCGGACTGCTGCTGAACGTCATGCGCGAGGACCTTCCCGGGGTCCTGGAAGTTTTGCCGGCGCTAAAAAAGCCCACGATTTCCGCGCTGAGCGATCCCGACTGGGTGGCATTGAACACGATTATCGAAGAAGCCGTGGTACGACAGATTTTGCCAAAATTGAAGGCGGCCAAAGCCCAAGGAATCGTCGAATACCCTTTGAACAAGATTGTGCTTTGATGCGTATTCTCAAACTCAATTCCCGAAACGAGAAGAAGCTCATGGCGGCTCGGCTCGCTCACGACGCCAGCGCGGAGCGAATCGCGTCTCGCATCGTGAGGGATGTCCGGAAACGGGGGGATGAGGCCCTGTTTTCCTGGACACTGAAACTTGATCATTGTGCTTTGCGGCAAGAGGGAGTGTGGATTTGTGAAAACGAATTGGACGCCGCACGATCGCAAGTCAAGCCTGAGTTTCTGAACGCCTTGCGTCACGCCATTCGGAATGTACGCCGGGTCGCGGAACGGCAAATGCCGCGGGATTGGTCTGTTCAAGTCGAGCGAGGTGTTCGGATCAGGCAAATGGTGAGGCCGATCGAGTCCATCGGATGTTATGTGCCCGGTGGGAGGTTTGCGCTGGTTTCGACTCTGGTGATGACTGTCGTTCCCGCGCAGGTTGCGGGAGTAGGCAAGATTATTGTCGTGTGTCCGAAGCCCAGCCCCGAACTGCTTGTGGCAGCTCGCGCGCTTGGCTTGGGCAAGGTTGCTCGCATTGGCGGCGCGCAAGCAATTGCGGCTATGGCTTATGGGACCCATCTGATCCCGCGAGTGGAGAAAATCTGTGGGCCTGGGAACCGGTTCGTCACCGCTGCTAAGCAACTTATCAACGCCGACTGCGCGATAGACCTGCCCGCAGGACCCACCGAGGCGGTTGTTCTCGCTGATCGAGGAAACGCGCGTTGGATCGCCGCCGACCTGATTGCACAAGCGGAGCACGCTCCCGACGCCGGAAGTTTTCTGGTGACGACGTCAAAAGCGTTAGCGTTGCGCGCAGCGCGGGAAGTTGAACTGCAATTAAGGCGGCTGCCATTTGAGAATCCGGCTCGCGTTTCAATGACGCGCAAAGGAGCAATCCTAGTGGCTAAGTCTATTGAAGCAGCGTGCGAGTTCGTCAACCGTTTTGCTCCCGAACATCTGAGCTTGCCTTCGAGTCCGGCCTCCCTGCTACGCAGGATTCGCTCATCGGGTACGATCTTTGCGGGACCCTGGGGCGCGCAAACGTTCGGAGACTACGTGAGCGGAAGCAACCATGTTTTGCCCACGGGCGGGTGGGCCAAGCGCCGCGGAGGTCTTTCTGCTGCGGATTTTGTCAAATGCATCAGCGTGCAGGAAATCTCGCGCGGCGGTTGTCTGCGCCTCGCGAAAAGCGCGGAAACTCTGGCCGATGCGGAGGGACTGACGGGGCACCGAAACGCGGTGAAGGTTCGCCGATGAAAACACGATTGCCTGTGCGCGAAGCAATCTTGAAACGCCGCACCTACGAAGCGCCGGCGGAGGGCCGTGCGGGCAAGATTCGTCTGGATTTTAACGAAAACACTTCGGGATGTTCTCCGGCAGTGATCCGCGCCTTGCCAAAACTCACTCCGCGGCAGATCGCCATGTATCCGGAATACGCACGGCCCTCGGGGCGGATCGCGCGGCATTTCGGCGTCCGAGGCGATGAACTCTTGCTCACGAATGGCGGCGATGATGCGTTGCGTGTTTTCTTCGACGCATTTGTCAGCGAAGGCAGCGGAGTTCTCTTCTGTGAGCCCACGTTTCCGATGTACCGCTACTATGCCGAGATTTACGGCGCCAGGATTGACGTCTTGCGCTACGACAGCGAGATGAACTTTCCGCTGCAAGCAGTTCTTGCCGCTCTAAAGCGCCGGCCACGAGTTTTTTTCCTGGCGAACCCCAACAATCCAACGGGAACCCTCGTTCCCTTGCGCAATCTGAGGAAAATTCTTGAAGCTGCGACACATACTGCCGTGGTTCTGGATGAGGCATACGCTGAATTCTCTGGACTGACTGCGATTGCCTGGATTCGCCATTTTCCGCAACTGTTCATCACACGGACTTTCTCAAAAGCCGCCGGCCTGGCCGCTCTCCGGCTGGGCGCGGTAATCGCATGTAAAGAATCCCTGAGTATTCTTCGCCGAGCCATGCCTCCATTTCCCGTGAATATCGCAGCGCTCGTTGCCGCGGAAACTGCGTTGCGGGAAGGGAAGACGATCCGGAAGTATGTCCGGGAGACGCTGCGTCTGCGCGGTTGGTTCGCCGGGGAACTGAAGAAATTGGGCATCGAGACTTTTTCGAGCGGAGGAAATTTTCTTCTGGCGAATTTTGGCCCCTCGGGGCCGCCTCTGTTTGCCCACCTTGCACGGCAAGGAATTTTGCTCCGGGAGCGCACCCGTGAGATTGGCCCCGGATATGTTCGCATTACGATTGGCACAGCCCGCGAGATGCAGACCGTGTTGAAGGAAATTCAGCTTCATTGGGTGAAATGCTGATGCCGAGAACCGCGACAATCTGGCGCAAGACACAGGAAACCGAGATTCGGCTGCGCCTCAATCTGGATGGACACGGCAGGGCGAGAATCAGCACGGGAATCCGGTTCTTCGACCACATGCTGGAACTCGTGGCGCGCCACGGTGCCTTCGATCTAGAGATCGCGGCAAAAGGCGACCTGGACGTTGACCAGCATCACACAGTCGAAGATGTGGGAATTGTCCTCGGCGAGGCTCTGCAAAGAGCAGTGGGTTCCAAGCGCGGAATTCTGCGGGCAGGATACTTTCTCATGCCTATGGACGAGACGTTGGTGGCGGCGGCGGTTGATTTGAGCGGCCGGCCGTACTGCGTGGTGCGCGCGAAAATCAGGGCTGCACGCGTGGGAGACTTCGTGGTCGAGTTGATGGAGGATTTCTTCCAGGGATTTGCGCAGGGTGCCCGGGCAAACGTTCACCTTCGTTGTATCTACGGCCGTTCTGCGCATCATCAGGTGGAGGCGGTTTTTAAAGCATTTGCGCGCGCGCTGCGATTTGCCGTAGCCCGCGACAAGCGCCTAAAAAACGTCCTGCCCAGCACCAAGGAACTCCTATGAAAATCGCCTTGCTCGATTATGGGGCAGGAAACGTTGCATCAGTGGAACGCGCTTTACACCGCCTCGGCGCTGAATCAAATCGCGCAGCTTTTCCGAGCGATCTTGCGAATGCAAACAGAATTATCCTCCCGGGCGTGGGCCACTTCGCGGCTCTGATTCGCGCGCTCGACGAACGCCGCTTGCGCGAGCCTTTGATGACGGCCATTCGCCGTGGAATTCCTTTTCTGGGAATTTGTCTTGGACTTCAGGCTCTCTACGAACGAAGCGAAGAAGCTCCAGGACTCGCCGGACTTGCCATTTTTGCGGGAGAAGTTCGCGCACTTCCCTCCAATGTGAAACTGCCGCATATGGGGTGGAATCGAATTCGAGTGAGCAGACGCTCGGAGCTGCTCCACGGCCTGAGTGAACAAGATTATTTCTATTTTGCTCATACGTTCGCGGCAACGGAATCCAGTTCGGAGGTCGTAGCCACGTGTGACCATGGCGCCCAGTTCACTGTTGTTCTTCAGAAGGAAAATATATTTGGGGTGCAATTCCATCCGGAAAAGAGCGGCGCCGCAGGAGCGCGAGTGCTGCGCAATTTCTTACGGTTGGCCGCATGAGTCCTGCTCACCGCATCATCCCGTGCCTGGATACCGAAGGCGGCCGGGTCGTGAAAGGGATCAACTTTGTGGGCTTGCGCGATGCCGGGAGTCCAACGCAACTTGCCGAACGCTACAACGCGGAAGGCGCGGATGAAGTCGCCGTACTGGATATCGCCGCCTCGCGCGAAGAACGTCCCACATTTCTCGAGACCATCCGCAATGTCGCCGAGAAGCTGGCGATTCCCCTCACGGCAGGGGGAGGCATCCGTTCGCTTGAAGATGCCAGATCCGTGATCGGCGCCGGCGCGGATAAGGTCACCGTCAACAGCGCCGCGGTTGTGCGTCCCGCACTGTTGGCCGAGCTCGCGCACGAATTCGGTTCGCAAGCCGTGGTATTGGCGATTGATGCCAAACGGGAGCCGCTTGAGGGCGACGAACCGTCCGGAGATCACTGGGACGTTCTCATTCGCGGAGGTCATCAGTCAGCACACCTGGACGCCATCGAATGGGCAAGGAAAGGCGTGGCGATGGGAGCGGGCGAAATCCTGATCACCTCCGTGGATCGCGACGGCACGCGGAGCGGATTTGACGTGGAACTCACGTCTGCAATCGCGCGCGCGGTGTCCGTCCCCGTAATCGCTTCGGGGGGCGCCAAGATTCCGCAGCACTTTGTGGAGATCTTCGATGCTGGGGGCGCCGATGCAGCGCTTGCAGCATCCATTTTTCATGACGGCGTCCAACCGATCCGTCAATTGAAGGAGTTTCTTGCCCAGCAAGGGATTGAAGTGCGTCTGCGATGCTAATCCCTTGCATTGATCTTCAGAACGGCCAGGCTGTGCAGCTGGTGCGTGGCCGCAAGCGCGAACTCGCGATTGCCGATGTGTTTGGACTGCTCGACCGGTTCAAGGAGTATCCGTGGCTACACATAATTGATCTCGACGCGGCGATGGGCAAAGGAGAAAACCTCGCCCTGTTGCGGGAACTGTGCAAACGGGCTAAGAGAGCGCACGGAACGAAAGTTCGCGTCGGCGGGGGCATCCGAACTGTCGCTCGTGCACGAGAGCTCCAGGGTGTCGGCGCGGCGCAGATCATCGTCGGAAGCGCCGCGTTCCAGCGCGACCGGGTGAATGTGAAGTTTCTGAACTCACTTACCCGGACTGTTGCCCCGAGCCAGATCGTCATTGCTCTGGACACTTGGCACGGAAAAATCGCGATCCAAGGGTGGCGCAAAAAGCTGTCGCTCCACCCGGAGGAGGTTGTGGATACACTGGAGCCTTATTGTTCCGGATTTCTTTGCACGGATGTGGGCCGCGAAGGCACGATGTCAGGATCCAATCTGGAGTGGTTCAAGAAGATCCGCGCTACGACGTCCTATCCCGTCATCGCCGCTGGCGGCATCCGGACTTGGCGTGAAATTCTGGCCTTGGAGAGAATTGGGATGGATGCGGCCGTTGGGATGGCCATGTATAAGAATCGTATTCGTTGAAGTTTGGTTTTTTTTTGCGCACAGATGATGAAGGATCCGCACACCTGGATCCTCTTTCATCGTCTTGCGATGATGGGTTACCATACGCAGCCATGCGAAAGCTTCTGATAAATCTGCTCATCACTTCGATGGTGGCCCAGGCTTTGTACGGCCAGATAACCGCGCCGGACGGCAACCAACTACCTTTTACACTCAAACCTTTGGGCCACGGGGTTTACGCGGCAATTGACGACGCTAAAGGCGATGCTGGAGCGAACGCGGGCTTCGTAATTGGCGATGACGGAGTCGCCGTCATTGATACCTTTGAGCATGAAGCCGCAGCAAAAGCGCTATTTTCGGAAATTCGCAAACTTTCTCCGCTTCCTATCAAGTACGTCATTAATACCCACTATCACCTGGACCATGTTGCCGGAAATAAACTTTTTGAGGATGCGGGCGCTGTCATTCTCGCGCAAGCAAACGTGCACTCCTGGATCCATACGGAAAACTTGAAGTTCTTCGGCAAGAACATCACCCCGGCACAAAAGGCCGAAGTCGAAAACCTTGCTGCGCCAGAGATCGTCTATAACACGGGGATTGATCTCTATTTAGGGAAGCGGCGTTTAATTGTTAGAGTTCTTCCCGGACACACAGGAGGAGATTCCATAGTTCGGATACCAGACGCGGATATCACGTTTTGCGGCGATCTTTTTTGGCGCAAAACGCTTCCGAATCTGATTGACGCGACGACAAGCCGCTGGATGGGATCTTTGAAAACGATTCAAGAATACGGCGTGAGCGGAACCTATGTGCCAGGTCACGGCGATGTAGGGACGATGGCGGATGTCGCTGCTTTTCAGGCCTATTTGAGTGATTTACGGGAGTGGACGGCCAGCGCCATAAAAGATGGGAAAACTGGCGATGCGCTCCTAAGCGCCGTTATGCCTTATTTGCAGGGAAAATACGGAACCTGGAATTTCTTCTCGTATTTCGCGAAGCGGAACGTCCAAGACATGGCGGCAGAGATTCGCGGAGACAAAAGGGTTCCAAAACCCGTCTCTCAGTAGATAGCCCTTACTGGGTGCTCAGCGCAGGTACGCATCCGTAACGTATTGCTGCACCATCCGCTGTGTATTGAAAAACGATCCGTTGATGGCAATGGCGTGCTGCATCACTTCGAGGTAGCGCTTACGCTCGTTGTAAAACATGGGCAGGATTACGCCTTCCAGCTTCGCATAGAGCGAACTCACATCCGCTTCATTGTCCGGCTCGTCGTCCCCGCTTCGGCGCAACTCTCCGATGGCCCAGCCGGTCACACCCTCGATATGGCCTTCCACCCACCAGCCATCTAGAATGCTCAAACTGGGCACTCCATTGAGGGCCGCCTTCATCCCGCTCGTTCCGGAGGCTTCCAGGGGGAACTGTGGAGTGTTCAGCCACAGATCCACCCCCGAGGTAATCAGCCCACCGAGTTCCAGGTTGTAGTTATCGAGGAAAACAATGTGCACGGATTTCCGAAGCGCCTTTTTCACTTTGAAGATCTGGCGGATGATTTCCTTGCCATGGGCGTCTCGCGGATGCGCTTTGCCGGCGTAGACAATCTGGAATAAGCCGGCGTTTTTGGCAATCTCGCGCAGACGGTCAAGGTCAGAAAGGATGAGATCCGCACGCTTGTAGCCCGTCGCTCGCCGGGCAAAACCAATGGTGAATACGTCGGGATCGAGTGAGAGCCCCGTCTTCTCTCGCACCTTTTCCAGGAGTTCGTGCTTGGAAATCAGGTGAGAAGACCAAACCTCTTCCGAGGGGAGACCCAGGGCGCCGCGAAGGCTGTAGTTGTCTTCCCTCCAGGAAGGTATGTATCTATCAAAGAGATCGCGAAAAGCAGGTGCGGCCCAGGTAGCCGCGTGAACCCCATTCGTTATGGCTTCGATGGGAACTTGAGGGAACATTTTTCGCGAAGTTTCGCCGTGGAGTTTTGCAACCCCATTGACGTAGGTGCTCAGGCCGAGGGCGAGCTGCGTCATGTTCACGCTCGCGCCGCGCCTCGCCGCCTCCTGCAAACCGGGAAAATCGATCTCGGCTTGCAGCACACGCTTCAACAAATCCGCGGAAGACCCGTCCTTTAGATCCAAAAAGTCCTGCTGTGCGGGAAAGGCGCGCGTAAGAAATTCCATGGGGAAGCGGTCATGCCCGGCTGGGACGGGAGTATGGGTTGTGAATACGCACTTGGCCCGTACTTTTTCAATGTCTTCTCCGCGTATCGAGGTGCGGCCTGCCGCCATCGCTTCTTCGCCGAGCAGTTCCAGGGTTAGGAGCGCGGCGTGCCCTTCATTCATGTGATACCGCGCCAGATCGGTGTGTCCCAAAGCGCGCAAGATACGCACGCCACCGACCCCCAACAACACCTCCTGGCAAAGCCGGTAATAGGAGTCGCCTCCGTAGAGTGTGCCTGTCAGGTTGCGGTCGCGCTCTTCATTGGAAGGCAGGTCGGCATCGAGAAAATAAACGGGAACCACAAATCCATGGACGCCCTTTACGTCATAACGCCAGGCACGAATCTCCACGCGCCGGGTTTCCAGCGGGACGCTGACGCGTGCCGCCTCTTCAGTGAGGAAATCCTCGACGCGCCACTCTGTGGGTTCCTCTGTCTGAGTCCCATCTTCCGAGAGGACTTGTGTGAAATATCCTTTGCGGTATAGCAGCGAAACGGCGACCATGGGCAGCCGAAGATCGGCCGCGGCCCGAATGGTGTCGCCCGCCAGAACGCCGAGGCCGCCGGAATAACTCGGCATCGCGTTCTGCAATGCGATTTCCATCGAGAAATAGCCAACCAGGCGTTTTGGCAGTGTCAATTCATTTCCCACTGAGGCAGCGTCTTGTCGATTGCAACCATTTACTGGAACGTACGCATGGAATACGCCAGCGCGAATAGGGTATTTTCGCGGTTTCAACGTGCGCAAGCAAGCTGTAGGACAAAAGATGCAACGGAAGAGCTATCCTTGGCTCGAGAAACGACTCGCTGGATCGTGACGCAGAATTGTCACTCAAGCGGCAATAGCACTTGAGGAGGGCGGCGGACGAAGGGGATAACTGTAAGCTCAGAACGAAGCTAGGCTGATCTGAAGCATTCAAATTGTGGCGGAGTGCGCTAAATGCAAGACAGTTCCAAGGGGTGGAAACTCGGCTTCTGGAGCCTGATCGCCACCCAATTTCAAGGCGCGTTCAACGATAACGGGCTCAAATTCTTCGTAATTTTCCTTGTCCTTGGGACGAATCCAAGCCAGGAGCAGAAGGATTTCTGGGTCTTCCTGATCGGGAATCTGTTTGCAATTCCGTTTCTGCTTTTTTCCATGACCGGAGGGTTCCTCGCCGATCGGTACAGCAAGCGGAGCGTCACAATTTCAACAAAAATCTTTGAAGTCGGCGCGATGGTCTTCGCTCTGTACGCTTTCTCACGAGGAAACGCCTACCTCAGTTTCGTCGTTATTTTCCTTGCGAGCACGCAGGCTGCGATTTTTGGGCCTTCGAAATATGGCTTGCTTCCGGAGATCCTGCCTCCGGAATTGCTCTCGTGGGGAAACGGGGTTCTGGAGCTAACCACCTTTGTGGCGATCATTCTCGGTGCCATCATCGGGCCCTTGTTGTCGCAGGTGTTACACGGCCAAGGAGCTGTCGTCGCCCTGATCTTCGCGGGTTGCACTCTGATTGGCCTGGGGAGCAGCTTCGGAATCTCCCGAGTGCCGGCTGCGGATCCGAGAAAGGGCTTCCGTTGGAACATCTTTGGGGACTTGCGGGATCAATTCTGGATCATTCGGCCGGACAGAGTCCTTAAACTCGCCATTGTTGGCAATACTTATTTTTGGTTCCTAGGAGCACTGCTGCAATTCGTGATCGTGTTCTATGGCAGAGACATTCTCCATCTGGACGAAGCGCATGGCGGTTACCTCCAGGCAGCCCTCGCCATCGGTATTGGCGTTGGAAGTTTTGCGGCGGGCTATCTTTCCGGGAACAAGATCGAGTACGGACTGATTCCGCTTGGCGCCATAGGCATGACCGCGATGGGCTTCGTGCTGTCACTGCACGGCCTTACTTTCCTCGACGTGATCGCGCTTTTAGCCTTGCTCGGCTTCACTGGAGGATTTTTCGTCGTCCCCATCAATGCCCTGATCCAGCATCGTCCCGAAGAGCGCCATAAGGGCAGCGTGATTGCATTCGCGAATTTTCTCTCTTTCGTCGGCATCCTTCTGGCATCCGCCGTGTATTCGGGCCTTACACACTATCTTCATGTCCGGCTCGGGAGTTTCTTCATCTGGACGGCGGCGATTTCCCTGGCTGCGGCCGTCTATGTCGTGGTTCTCCTTCCTGACTCCCTGCTCCGCCTGATGCTGTGGTTTGCCACGCACACGCTCTACCGCTTGCACATCAAGGGAGCGGAAAACGTTCCTTCGCGCGGCGGAGCCTTGCTTGTCCCGAATCATGCTTCCATGCTCGACGCCATTCTTCTTCTTACCACGACTGACCGCCCGATTCGCTTTCTGATGTACCAGCGCTCGTATGAGCACTGGCTTGTGAAGCCCTTCGCCAAAGTCCTCAAGGTGATTCCCATTTCATCACAACAGCGGCCGCGGGAACTGATTCATTCCTTGCGGGAAGCGACGGACGCGTTGAAGAACGGGGAACTTGTCTGCATTTTCCCCGAGGGTCAGATGACGCGCATAGGCCAATTACTTCCCTTCCGTCGAGGGATGGAGCGCATCATGAAAGGCGTCGAGGCGCCAATCATCCCCGTCCACATTGATGGAGTGTGGGGCTCGATCTTCAGCTTCTCCGGCGGAAGGTATCTCTGGAAATTTCCTCGCAAGATCCCCTACCCGGTCTATCTAACGTACGGCGCTCCACTTCCCCCTTCTGCTACCTCCACCGAAGCTCGACAGGCGGTGCAAGAGCTCGGCGCAGAATCGTTTGATGGCCACAAGCGCTACATGCGAACTCTGCATCGGAACTTCTTACGGACAGCGCGCCGTCATCCCTTTCGGTTTGCTATGGCGGACAGTAACACGCCGCGCTTGTCTTATTTTTCGGCGCTGGCGAAGACCATCTTCCTTGCGCGTCGCCTTCGGCATCTCTGGCGTGAACAGCCCATGGTCGGGATTCTGATGCCGCCTTCGATCCCGGGAGCACTAATCAACTACGCCGCTTTTTTCATGGGCAAGGTGCCGGTCAATCTGAATTATACGGCTTCAGCGGAAACGCTGGAGTCCTGCGCTCGACAGTGCGGTTTGCGAACCGTATTGACCTCGCGCTTCTTCCTCGAAAAGGTCAAGATTCAGCCGCCTGGCGAAGCCCTTTTCCTTGAAGACATTGCGGAAACACCGCGTTCTTCCGAAAAATTGGGTGCTTTCCTTGCTGCATTGACTCTCCCTGCCGCCCTTCTCACAAAGTTCTGCGGGGGGCAGAGGCCTGTCGGTCTGGACGACACAGCAACAGTAATCTTCTCCAGCGGCTCCACGGGCGATCCCAAGGGCGTGGTTCTTTCACACTACAACATCGCGTCTAACGTGCAACAGCTCTTGCAGGTTTTCACGTTGCATTCCTCGGATCGCATTCTCGGCATCCTGCCCTTTTTCCATTCGTTCGGCTTCACCGGGACGTTGTGCCTTCCCCCGGCCGCGGGCATGGGCGTTGTGTTCTACCCCAGTCCCATAGATGCGCGCGTCATCGGCGCGCTCGTGAACCAGCACTCGGTGACCATGCTCCTGGCCACTCCAACTTTTCTAAACACCTACGTGCGCCGTTGTCCCCCCGAAGACTTTGGCAGCCTGCGCATTGTCATGGCGGGTGCGGAAAAACTTACCGAACGCATCGCGGTCGCCTTCGAAGATCATTTCGGAATCCGTCCACTGGAAGGCTACGGCTGCACGGAGTGCTCACCGGTTGTCGCGGTGAACACTTACGATTTCCGCGCCGCCGATTTCCGGCAGGTCGGCGCAAAACGCGGAACGATTGGACATCCGCTCCCCGGAATCGCCGTCCGCATTCTGCACCCAGATTCCCTCGAAGCGCTTCCACCGGGCCAGTCTGGATTGCTCCTCGTGAGAGGGCCAAACGTGATGCGGGGATATCTGAATCGTGCGGAAAAGACCGCGGAAGTTCTTGTGGACGGTTGGTACAACACGGGAGATATCGCGGCGCTCGATGAAGACGGGTTCTTGCGGATCACCGACCGTCTAAGCCGCTTCAGCAAAATCGGCGGAGAAATGGTGCCGCACATCAAGATAGAAGAAACCCTGCAAGAAATCGCTGACGCCACCGAACAGGTTTTTGCGGTCACTTCAGTTCCGGACGAGCGGAAAGGCGAACGCCTCATCGTTCTGACAACGATTCCCGAAGAGAAGTTGGAGGATTGCCTCTTCCGGCTTGCGAAGTCCGATTTGCCGGCTCTTTGGAAACCCAAAGCCGATCAGTTCATTCGGATCGAATCCCTGCCATACCTTGGAACCGGAAAACTCGATCTTCGGAAGCTTCGCGAATTGGCTTTCGAGCTCCAGCAAAAGGAACCTCGCGCATGAAACTTGCGGCTCGCTCCTTCCTGTTCCGGCTCGTGTTAACTATTGCGGCTCTCGCACTGTGGTTTTGGACCCAGGGCTTGCTGGGGTCAAGAGCCCCGCGCGGCACTGGAATCGGTGACGCACTCCATATCTTCACCTCGAACTGGAACAGCTACCTGCATCTGCATCCGGGTGCCGCCAATGCCCTCCTCATCGTCAGCTCCGCGCTGATTGACGCGTTTGGATTTTTTCTCCTACTGAAATGGCTGTTCGGAAAGTCCGTGCGGCCGTTTCTTGGCCTTGTTCTCCTGCTTATGCTCCGGCAGGCGATGCAGGCGCTTTGCGCCCTTCCACCGCCACAGGGCATGATCTGGCATTACCCGGGCGTGCCATCGGCGCTCGTCACATATTCTGTCGCCAGCGATTTCTTTTTCTCCGGTCACACCAGCATCGCGGTCTTCGGCGCCACGGAGATTGCGCGGTTGCGCAAGCCATGGCTGACCGCAGCGGCCATTTTTGTCGTGGTTTTTGAGATGGCCGCAGTGATTGTTCTGCGCGCCCACTACACGATGGATGTTTTCACTGGCTTGATTGCGGCTCTATGGGTAGCCGCCATCGTCGAACGTTTGTCCATCCCTGTCGATCGTTTGCTGTCTGGTCCGATTGCGACGAAGTAGAGAGACAGCCCGGGCGGAATTGTCCAGAAACTCAAGTCAACCGTCAATGCCCCAGGAATTTTTCGAGCTTCTCTAATTCAGTCTCCGCGAGATCAAGGTACTTCTTGGCGGACTTTGCATCTTGATTCTGCAAGGCCGCCTGCGCCTTTGCATAGTAGGTGTTCATCCGCTCCTGAGAACTGACGATGTCGCCGCGCAGTCCGTAACCTTGCGCGGCCTGCTCGCGCTTGAGGTTGTCAATGCTTTGGGAAGCGGCTTCTACACGGCTGCCCACCTGGTCGTTCTGCTTCTCAACCTCTTCGGCAAGCGCATCTTCCGCTGCTTGTGTCTGCTGGGATCGGGCACTTGAATTCGCGCTTGGCTGTGAATCCGCTGGTGACTGAGACTGCGCCGGAGCCTTGCCCGAAGAGACCCTTTTGCGAGGGGGAACCGGCGGCTTGACGCTGACCGTTGACTGTGCGGCAGCAGGTTCGTTCCCATCTGGATTCTCAGAAGGCGCGGAACCTGATGGCGGTGGTGTATTCGTGACTTCAACACCGCCGCTGGGAGACACGCTCACCTTGGACTTCGAACCATCAGGATTCGTCGTGGTAGCCGTTACCCCTGAAGGAGTCACCGACACGTCATCCTTCGAGGGATCGGAAGGCGTTTGAGGAGTCGAGGGTGCGCCGGAATCTGCCGGTGTCTGCGAAGAAAATGAAGACTTATTGGCATCTGCGCGGGTTCTTGCCCGCCTTGGCAGGACAAAAGCCGCGGCCGCCAGGCATCCCACAACCAGCAGTCCACCCAGCGCAACATAAAGCCCCCGGTGGCTCCTGGAAGGGGTGGAAGGAATCGCCGGCACTGCCGCGGAAGATCCGATAGTCGAACTTCGGGAAAGCTGAGCAGAAGTGGGCGCAGCAGCGAACAAAGGTGCAGGCGTGGGAACCGGGGGCCGCGCCGCTGGAGGAGCGTCCGGTAGAAGAGTCGCGGAATTATCAGTAGCTCCTTGCGAAAAGAGCGCTGTGGCCGATCCTCCTCCCGCGTGAACTGGCGGTTCCAGCAATGTGTCTTGAGTCGCGGGCGCCGGCTGTTGCCGCGGGGCCGGAGTAACTGCTGGAGTCGCAGGTTGGGTGGCAACGCGAGCCACCCCACCCACACTCTTCAGCGCGTTTCGGAACGCGTCGGCCGATTGAAATCTCTGCCCAGGGTCTTTCTGCAGCGCGATAAGAATGATTTGATTCAGCGCATCCGGAATGTCCGCCCGATACATGATCGGAGGCTTGGGCTGCTCATTGAGGTGCGCAGCCATCAGCGAATAACTGCTATCGCCTTCAAATGGCAGACGCCCCGTAACCATCTCGTATAGCGAAACTCCCAAAGAATAAAGGTCCGACCGGGCGTCAGCGGGATCACCCTTGACCTGTTCGGGCGGCATGTAATTCAGGGAGCCAAGAGTTGTGCCCGTCATGGTCAGGCCGCGGTCGCTGGCCGACCGCGCGATCCCAAAGTCCATCAGCTTCACGACTCCTTGTGGAGTCACCATCATATTTGCGGGTTTGACGTCGCGATGGACGATGTTCATCTTGTGCGCGTAGCTCAGGGCGGCAAGCACCTGGTCCACATAGCTCACGGCTGACACGGGCGGCAACGGGCCTTCTTGGAGCCGCGACGCGATTGTGCTGCCTTCAACGAACTCCATGATCATCACGAGCTGGTTCTGAATAGTGAGCGCGGTGCGGAGCTGTGCGATGTTCGGATGATTGAGGCTCGCGAGAAGCTTGATTTCGCGGAGAAAGCGGTCCGCAAGCTCCTGTTGGGAAGACAAATTCGGCAGAAGGATTTTCATGGCCTCCGTGCGGTCGGAGATGACATTCCGCACCTTGTAAACCTTCCCCATGCCTCCGGCGCCGAGCACCGAGAGAATTTCGTAGTCCCCCAGACGCTGTCCCGCATTGAAATCCTGGCTCATAAATGCACTCCTCGTCGCCAAACTTCTGCTCTTCCAGTTAAGTCCCTGTGGGCTTCAAACTTTCGAGCAAGAAACTGGCCTACTGGCTGTTCGCAACGTCTCCCACTTTTGCCGTTCCAGAACCCGCAAATGTCGCTGTAGCCGAGCCCTCGTCAACTTCGGTTACCGTCGCGTCCCCGATCTTGTTGGTGATCACCTTCAGAACCTTGCCGGTAGCCGGGTCCTTCACGGTGCGTACCTGGCGGCTGATCTCAATCTTGTCTCCCACCCGCACCCCGTTTTTGCTTCCCACGTTTAGGATCAGCGTTGCTCCGCTCACATCGGCAACAAGTCCGGAATATGTCGCCTTAACCGTTGGGAGATTCGCAGCATCGTTGTCCAGTTGTGTGCCGACGGACTCAACGGCCTGCGAAACAGCTTCTCCCAGGAGTGTTTCGGAGAAGTTCTTGTTCGACATATCCACGCCGCCACCACCTGCTCCGCCATAACTGCCGCCCGCTCCAACCAGGGACGTGCCCGATCGCTTGGATATTCCGTCACCTGTCACCGCGGCCAGAATCTCTCCCGTCGTCGTATCCACCAGCCGGGCGGAAATGGCACAAACCGCTTTGGCATCGCGTTTCTGAACCCCCCCTAAACCGAATTTGCCAGTGATGCCTCCAAAACCTCCGCCGCCGACTGTCGTGTTCTTATCGTCGCGTCCGAATTTCGTAATGGAACCGATAATGATGGCATCCACTCCAAGCACCCGCCCGATTTTGGCGGCTGTGCTGGAATCCGCTCGATCGCTATTGGAAAAGTTCTGTTCCTTGAGAATCTTGTCCAGAGCATTCCTCTCGATAACAGAGTACTTGCCGTCCTGCACGAGTTTCTGGACCAGCAAATCCGAAATCCCTTTCCCAACATCCTGGTCGGTGCCCCAAATTGCCGCGACCGAACTTCGCACCGTCCCATACTCGAAATCCAGGACGGCGACGCGCTTCTTTTGCTGCGCGTTTCCGGCGGGAATAATCAACAGCATGAAAGAGAGGACTGCGGCCCAGCGAATGCATCGAGACATTTTTCGGACTCCTTGCATGGTGTCAGTTTGCAACTCGTGACTGAGGACTAAGTCACGCAGGGCGGACCCTCCGGGCCTGCTGGGGGGCATAGTAAACCGGAGGAGGCTCGGAGGCAATCCGAGAATTGCTCGTTGTGTCTTGTACGATCGGCATCGGCGCACGCAAACACACACTCAAGCTCCGCCGCAAGTTAGTGAAAGTAAAGGACGATTCGTTGCAGATCTGTTGAGGAATGGCCGCAAGAATCATGCGAGGAAGGATAGCGCGGACCAGAATGTCTTCAAACTCCCCACAACTGTTTGAGAATTCTTCGCGAGCGTCGTGAGCGTGAGCACTCCGGCTTTGGACCCGCGCCGCGCGTAAATCCGCCGGTAGAAAACCTCAACTCCTTCTTTGGTTTCATGCCGGATGTCGAGGGCAACATTCTCCTCGGATCCCTGCACCGCAGGAGCAACCGCGGGATCAATCTGCGGATCCTTGAAATATTGGCGCAGGGTGGCAATTTGCGATTCAACATACGCAGGCAGCGTGACTCCTGGGCCAAGTGGCTCTTCGAGGACGACAATACTGCTGGGAAATTCGCTCTCTCCTACAACCTGCTGAAGTCCGAAATCTTTCTGGATGGACCATCCCTCCGGAAGCAGATGAAAAGCCCAAGCTCCAACTGAAAGAACAGGAACCTGGCTGCGCGCCGCCGAGGCTGCTGCTGGGGGGGCGCCCGGCCCCGGAGCTTTTGAGGGAGAACCAGGAATCAAGGGCGATGGCGCTGGAACTGCTCTCGAGAGCTCCGCTACGCTCCGTGCTGCACTGGGAGGTGCGGCTCCGGCAGCGTGAGTCGCGGGGGATGACCCAGCCGTTGCTTGTTCCAAAGCCAGCGGTGCTTGAGGAGGCTGCTCGGGTTTTGCCGTTGCAGACGTTTGATGTGCCGCAGGAGACAAACGCACTTGAAACATGGTCTGCCCGCTGCGAATTTCGTCTCCGTCTTTCAGCATGGATTCCTGAATTCGAGCCCCGTTCAGAAATGTCCCATTACTGCTCTTCTTATCAATAACGCGCGCCCCTTGCTGTCCGGATTCCACCGCGAAATGAATCCCTGACATAAATGTGTCATGAGGAACGGCGAACTCGGCCCGCGTGGGAGCTCGTCCGACAATGAGTGTTTTCCCGTCGGCAATCGTTAGCGTTTTGCCGGCAAAAGGCCCAGCTTTGATCTCAAGATGGATTGGCATAATGATCTCAGGGCCAATTGTCCAAAAAGTTTGCCAGGCGGTAAAGGGTCTGGGCAAGATCGGAGTTCAATTCGTCCACGGCGCGGCTGGCCATGACCCCGAAGGATAGCTTCTTGAGCTGATCGGCAGCTGGCCGCTTTCCTCCTCGAGTCCAGTCATAGACAAAACCGAGTTGCCGTGCAATTGATTCGAGAAAATCGTCACCCGGGTATTTCTGTAGCAAGTCATTCATGCCGACTCTGGCTTCGGCGAGCTGCGAATCAAACTCCGCAAAATTACGAATCGCGCTCACGTTCAGATGGCCTCGAACTTGTCTCTTGTCGCGGAATCAACCACCATTTGTGTTCCTCCCCCGGCAGTCTTCACAGGCTTTGCTTTGTTCGTCCAATCGTCAACGATGGGCGCGGCCGTTGACTTGAGCGCCTGGCCTTTTGGTGTCTTGAACGTCTTGGCGACTCGAATTGCCGGGTCGTCGTTCAACCCCAGTTGTGTTCCCGGCTGGTTGCCCAGGGGATCAAAGAAGTTCCCCGGTTTGCCTGTCGCTTTCCGCACATATTGTGTCATGGTCGGCGGCGGCGGAATATCAACCACCTCCACGGGCTTGGTCAGATCAATCCCTTTCAAGTCCTGGCTCGCGCGGTCCGCGCCGAGTCCTGGTTTGCCTTCGTAGAAATTGCGTACCACCTTTTCGCGGGCCGCAATTTGCTCGGGAGACGACCCCGGTTGTGCCGCCAAAGCCTGCTCGTCTGTAGTAGGAACATTGACAGCAGGCATCGAAATGGATGGAGCCGAAGGCACACCCATGCCTGCTTCGCCGATGATCACGGTCATGCAACCCAGAACGATCGGATTCACCGGCCCCATCGCCAATCCCGGCTTTTCGACGACGATATCCATTTGCCGGCAAGCCATCTGATTGTTGATCATGACCGTCGGGCTGCCCATCATTACCGAACCGACTCCATCCGCTCCGCTGATGTTCACAGCGGGACACGCGTGCTGGTCAATCATCGCTCGCCAAGCGGGCAGGAACCCGATCATTACATCCGCGCTCCCCGGCCCTGGGGAGAGCGGTGTCCCGTGAGCGGTTTGATCCGATACTCTCGCGGCGGGAGGCATTTCTTATTGCGTTCCTTTCCTCGAAAATCTTCTCATGTGCCCTTACTGCCTCCATCCGTTTCATCAGGATCCCGCGGGTCGTTGACGGTGTCGGGCATCTGAACTTCCGGCGCGCCTCCGCTATTGATCAGCACCATGGTCCCCGAGATCGTGACCCCTGAAGCATCAATTTTCACAAAGCCACCGGGACCGTTAAGAGATATTGATTGGTCGACGTTAATGGAGATGCTGCCCGCATGGAGTGCCATGGATTGAACGTCCACGCTGTAAGGACCATCCACTTTCACGACCCACTTGTCACCGATGTGAGTCGAACGGCCGTGCTCAACATATTGCCGCTGCACTCCTTGGATGTGGAAGTGGTCGTCCGCCTTGATCAGGGTCCTGCGATCATTTCCGATGGTCCGCAAACGGTCGTTGCCAACATACTCGCGTGAATCCTGCTCGACGCTCTCCGTCTTGTTCAGTTCGGCGTGGACGTAAAGCAGCTCGCTTCCCTTTTTATCTTCAAATCGAATTTCGTTGAAATTCTGGGATCCGCCCCCTTTTGAACTACGCGTCTTGAATCCGCTTTGCGTCATGTTTGCCGGCAGTTCGTAAGGCGGCATATTGTCCGCGTTATAGACCCGGCCGGTGATGATCGGCTGGTCCGGGTCCCCCTCGAGAAAATCCACAATCACCTCATGCCCGATGCGGGGAATATAAATCGCGCCCCAATTGGTTCCCGCCCACGCGTGCGATACTCGCACCCAGCACGAACTCTTCTCGTCCTTCTTCCCTTCCCGGTCCCAAAAGAATTGAACCTTCACCCGGCCGTATTTATCCGTATAAATTTCCTCGCCGCTTGGCCCCACAACGACTGCCGTCTGCGATCCCTTCATCAGCGCGCGAGTTGTCGTCCGCGGAGGCCGGTACGGCACCGCGATGGGAATGCACACGAAGCTATTCGAATAATCCGACCCCGACCCGCCCGGGTCGGAAAGCCCCGCGCCCTCCGAGGCCATATGAGAGACGGCGGTCAAAAGATACGTTCCATCCTGATCTTTTCGCTCGCTGCCGCTGACGCTGAAGCGAAATCCGGCGCTGAAGGGCCTGCAATGGCTGACGCCGTGAATCACTGCATGAGGAACCTCTTCTTCCTCCATCTGCCGCTTCGTATAGTCCGTTCCCTCTTCCAGCGAGTCGTATTCGCCAGGGTATTCATACATTTCGAACTTCGTGTTGCCGCCCTGGTTGATCTTGCTCGGAGTGGAAGCTTGCAGATTGGACCGCGGTGACTCGAAGTTGTAATCGCGTAAGGTGCGCTTTCCCGTGCGGATCTCTTGTTCCATTTGCCACGCAATGACGTCGTCCTGAAACTGCTCTCCGCTCGAGCGTGTTTCCGGAGCATACCGGAACTTGGATTCGGGATTGCACGGTTTGTTGTGCGAAGGAACATCCCCCAGAACCATGGTGTGCGATCCCTTTTCGTGCGTGAAGAAGAAGAAAATCCCTTCCTGCTCAAGCAGCCGCATGATGAAGTGGGCAGCTGTTTCCCGGTACTGAACGCAGTAGTCCCAGGTGCGATATTTCGACGAATCCACCCGAATTTCCATGTACTTGTCGAACCCGAACTTCTTCGCTACCGCCTGCACGATATCGGGAACTTTCTTGTCCTGGAAAATGTAGCAATCCGTCGTCCGCGTGAGAAACCACAGCCATGGCACCACTGTTGCATGGTAATGAGCGCCCAGCTTGCTCCCCGTGGATTGGGTAAATCGGCTGACGAATCCATTGAAGATTCGGTCGCTGCCGTCCGCCAGTTGGATCCCCACGTTCACATTTTTGCCGATGATCTGGTCGAAGTTCACCGAGGCATCGGTGGAGATCAGCTCAAGCTGCAATTCGAACAGCTGGGACATTCGCTCCGCCGCGCTGACGGAGCGAAGAAAAAACTTCTTCTTGTCCGCGTCCAGAGGAGTATCAATGGACAAAAAGGAATTCTTGAACTCTGGAATCGGCATGGCGCTTCTCCGTAATCGGACTCACTATTCCAAACTCGGCTCGGCCCGTGCGGATGATAATTCCATGGCCGCTCAGGGACTGCTGCTCTTCGCGGGCTTGCAGCGCCTGCGTTGGTGCCCCGAAATAGTTCGCGCCGCGCGAGATTGTGTCTCCACGCTCCGCTCCGGCCGCGGATGTGTTCCAATCCCTCGCTTCAGCTTGCGTACTCAAAATTGCCGTTCGCGCCTACGCTGACGTGGATGGACGAAGGTTTCCTCCGTTCGGCCATCTCGTTCAGCAGGTACCGCGAAACGTCCGGCAACATTGTGTTTGTCAGAATGTTGTCCACGTTGCGCGCGCCGGACTCGACCTCCGTGCAACGCTTGGCGACCTCATCCACGAGCGTGTCGGTGTACGTGAGCTCGATCTTGTGATTCTCGCGAATTCGCCTGCAAATCTTTCCGAGTTTCAGCCGCACGATATTTTTCATCGTTTCGTCGCGCAGCGGAAAATAGGGAACCGTGACCAGTCTGCCCATGAACGCCGGCTTGAAAATCTTATTCAGCTCCGGCTTCAACGCCTTCGCCAGTCCCTCAGAACTGGGCATCGTCTCAGGATCGGCCGTGAGTTTCATCAGCAGGTCCGTGCAGGCATTCGACGTGAGAATAATAATCGTATTCTTGAAATCAATTTCGCGTCCTTCGCCGTCCTCCATCATTCCCTTATCAAACACTTGGAAGAACAGCTCCAGCACGTCCGGGTGCGCCTTCTCGACTTCATCGAGCAACACAACAGAATACGGCCTCCGCCTCACCGCTTCCGTCAGCACTCCTCCTTCGCCGTAGCCAACATACCCCGGAGGCGAACCCTTCAGGCTTGAAACTGTGTGCGCTTCCTGGTATTCGGACATGTTGATCGTAATCAGGTTGCGTTCCCCGCCGTACAAAAGATCGGCGAGCGCCAGCGCCGTCTCCGTTTTTCCCACGCCGCTCGGCCCGACTAGCATGAAAACGCCGACGGGCTTCACGGGATCGTCCATTCCCGCACGCGAAGTCTGAATTCGCTGTGAAACTGCTTCCAACGCATGATCCTGGCCCACAACGCGCGCCGCAAGCAACCCCTTCAGGTTAAGGACAGTCTTGATCTCGTCTTGTTGCATTCGGCCAACAGGAATTCCCGTCCACGCGGATATCACTTCTCCCACGATCGGCGTATCCACACAAACCCGCATCAGCGGATTCTCTCCCTGCAGTTTCTCAAGCTCTCCATTTAATTTGTTCAGCTCTGCTCGCAACGCGGGGGCGTCTATGGCTGGCTGCGCCGCCGTGCCCGAGCCGGCGGGAGCGGGCGCCGCAGCCGATTCTAGCTGCGTCCGCATCTCTCGAATGCGGCTGACCAGTCCAAATTCCTTCTCGCGTCGCTCTTGCAATACTTTCAGTTTCGAGGACAGTTCTTCCTGCTGTTTGGCGATGACCGTGAGGCGCTCTGCGTGGTCGGCCCCGACAGCGGATTCCCTTTCGAGCACTCTCGTTTGCACTTCCAGGTCGTCAAGTTGCCGGATCGTATCCTCTATTAACGGCGGCGTCGCGTTCTGCCCCAGCGAAAGCCGCGCGCACGCCGTATCCAGCACGCTTACCGCTTTGTCCGGCAGTTGCCGCCCGGCAAGATAGCGGTGCGAAAACTTCGTGGCCGCTTGCACTGCTTCATCCAGAATTCGTACTTTGTGGTGCTTCTCCAGCGAATTCACGATGCCGCGTAGCATGACCATGCACTGTTGCTCCGTCGGCTCCTCGACCTTCACAACCTGGAATCTCCGCGCAAGTGCTGGATCTTTCTCAAAATACTTCTTGTATTCCGACCACGTTGTCGCCGCGATAGTGCGAAGTTCTCCGCGCGCAAGCGCGGGTTTCAGCAGGTTGGCAGCGTCCCCTTGCCCCGCCTGCCCTCCCGCTCCGATCAAAGTGTGCGCCTCGTCAATGAAGATGATGATCGGCGTGGGCGATTTTTTTACTTCCTCGATTAAGCCCTTGAGCCGGTTTTCAAATTCACCTTTGATCCCAGCGCCCGCCTGCAGCAGCGCCAGGTCCAAAGAGCGAATTGTCACGTTTTTCAGTGGAGGAGGAACATCCCCGGCCGCAACCCGCAGCGCGAATCCCTCCACGACGGCCGTCTTGCCGACTCCCGCCTCTCCAGTAAGGATGGGGTTGTTTTGCCTCCGGCGCGTCAGAATGTCTATGATCTGCCGAATTTCCGCATCGCGCCCGAGCACTGCGTCAATTTTCCCTGCCTTCGCGTTGCCTGTCAGATCCTGCGTGAACTGATCGAGGTTTGGAGTTTTTGTCTTGCTTCCTGGGCCTGCGCCGGGAGCCGTCCCGGGCAGTTCCATACCGGCTGCCTGCGCCGTCTCGCTGTCTTCCGGCGATCCCGCCACAATCGTCCAAAAATCCTTTTGCAGATTCTCGGGGCTGATCAATTGAAACTCTCGTGTCACCTCCCGGATCATGCGCGCAAGGTCTGGCGTCGCGGCGGCCGCCAGGATGCAGAAGCCCGTACGTATCTGCGCCGCCCCGAAATCAAGCGACCCTGTATTCCACGCCTCGCTGAACATCTGCACCAGCGACGGACTGAACGCGGGCGTTCGGGCGTTGCCGCTTTTCAATTTGTCCAGGCTCCTCGTCAGGTCGCTCGTGAGCCGGGATTGATTCACGCCGAAATGTTTGAGGATTCGCGGAAAGTCGCTGTCCGCGGCGTCCAGCAGCTTCACAAGGAAATGCTCGATCTCGATGTCGTAATGCGTGCGCGCCAGACAAAAGCCCGCCGCGGCCTCGAGCGCATTTCTCGTCGTATCGTTCAGTTTTCCGATGAGGCCTTTCAAATTAGCTGCCATAGAATCTCCGTCGCTAAAGTTTCAAGATTGTTTCCTGCGGATCACGGTCCATTGCCCTGGATTTCATCCACGTCAACCATCCGAGCCGCGGCGCTTCATCTCCCAATTTCCCAAGCTCGCACCGCGGCACCTCTTCCCGGTCGAGGATCAATTGCACTTCGTAGTCAATCTCCCCGCCGGAGAAAAATCGTGCCATGGCTCGAAGCGCGGGGTACGCAGAGCCGTCCGGCAGAAAGTCCAGATACTGCTCCAGCGCAAGCGGGCCAATACAAATCCGCGCGCGTGCCTGCTGGTCCCACACTTCGTCGCCGACAATCGCTCCCATCCCAAGCTGCTCGGAGAAAGTGGCTCTTTCCCCGAGCCAGCACTTATCTGGCTGTGTGATGCGGTTCCAGGAACCGAGCATCTGCTCCACGCGCACCGGTACTTCGAAATAATCGCCGATCACCCGTTCCAGTGCCGTTGCCGAACGCGGACGTTGCGCCAGCAATCCCGCAAAATATAGGCACGCGTCATCGTCTACTTTTTGGCGGTCCTGCAACCCTGCCGTGCCAAGACCGATCAGATCCAGCAAGTGGTGCGAGAAATGGTCGCGCTCTCCACGCTCATAGGCAATCGCAAAGCGGTATTTTTCCCATGCCTGGTAGAAAAACGAAATCAGCCGGTGGTGAAAAATATCCAAAAATTCCGGAAGCGTGGAATCGCGGGCGCGCAAACGTTCCAGGATAAGTGTCGTGTACCAGTGCGGAAGAATGCCCTGTGGCCCGATCAAACCCATGAAATTCACTTTGAGCTTTGGGGTTGCGCTTCCCTCTTCGCCCCATTCTAGGCTCTGGATCTGGCTCGGGGGGAATGCCAGCGACGCATGCGCGCCCAGCCGGACCACTTCATCGCGCGGATTCGTGAAACGCCCAACCGGTTTGCGGTCCGGCAGAATCCGCTCCAGAAGCCTCATCGCCTGGAAGAACTCGAAATGAAACGGCTCGTCCCGGAGCTGCGCCTCGACCCCCGCCATCGGATCAGCCGCTGCAGCTTCTTTTTCTATAAGAGGATCGCCTGACCCGCCCGTGGTGGCCATTCCCGCAATACCTCCTCTCTCTGCTGCGTGCGCGCGACCAGTTGGCTGAAGCTGTTGATGGACGCGTACAAGCCCAGAAAATTCTCAATCACGCTTGCGAAGAGATAGATTCCTCCACCGACGTATTGCTCTTCGTCGAATTCGATTTCCACCCGCTGTCCACGCACGAACCCGATGCCGCTTTCCGAGATGACGCGTGCAAAGTGGCGCCGTGAGCTGACCCGTTGAATTCCCGCGATTTGCTTTTCGTGAAACGCCGATTCGCCAAAATTGTACAGGCGCAAAATCTCCTGGAGCGCTTCTTTGCCTTCCTCGACCACGGAGAGATAATTCAGCGATAGATGGGAGATCAGCCGCCATAGTACGTCTTTTCCAATAGGCGGCCGCACCGTTGCGGTGGGTTTTCGCAAAGCCGAAATCCGCTTCACCGACGACATTCCTTCCAGCTCGAAATCGCTTTCTCCTCTCTCGCTGCCGATCGGCAACCGGTGCGGCAAATCGCGGTTCGAACACGTACAGTGCACCGTCAGCGTGTCGGAGTCCGGATGGACGGTTCTTCCCGTCATGTCCGTCAGCGATATGAAGACGTCCGTCCCATCGTCGTTCCTTCGCGCCGAAGGCCTCCTTCTCGCGTACCAGAAGGCCTGCTGTCGTTTTCCCTGCCGCGACGTGGCGTGCCGGAATCTATAAAATGGCTCGTAAGTGATGGCCTCGTGAGTCTCTGGATCCGGAGATATCACCTCGTCAATCGAAAAAACTTCCAGCATGTGCCGCCGCCGCACATCGGGAATAACGGGATACTCCGTTCGCGTTTGATCCAGGAGAATCGGCTCTGCGGTGTGCGGGAATAAATTGATTGCTGGCGTCGCGGAAAGCCGCAGCGTCTTGGCTGATACGTTCAGTTCCATCAATTGCTGCCGCTCGGCCCGTTCGAACTTGGAGATCAGAAAAACCACTTCCACGCGCGGCCCGAATCCCGCCGTCCGCAAGGCTTCCAGTCCCGAAAGCTCAAAGAAAAAGAATTTCTCGGGAAAATTGAAATACTCCTGCAACAACCGGTAGCCGGAAAACGAACGCCGCGGATAGGGCAACAACGCTTCGTTCTCACTGAAACCCATTGGCTTCAAGCTGCTTACGGGGAGCGTCAGCGGCGGCCGCCTGGTATTAACAGTCAGGTCGCGAATCAGAATCTCAACGCAATTGTTGCTCAAAAATTCGTACAGGTTGTGCACCAGGCTGCTCTCGCCATGCAGATAAAACGGCAGCGCCTTCAATTCCAGCTTGTCGAAACTCACATCGGGATAGCACGCCAGTTCCGCGCAGAGCGCCGCAGCCGCGGGCGTCCGCACTGCCGGGCGCAGCTTGTCCGGCGTCACCCATATCGCGTTGGCGATCGCCAGCGGCCACAACGTAACGTCGTGGCACGTTTGAAATTTGCACGGCCATCCCTCGACCGGCCGCGAATACAGCATGGAGCCCTTTGGGATCGGCAGCCCCGAGGTCAGTTTGCCCTGCTCCGGATCGAGCTGAAATTCCACAATCGTGCAGGAAGGAATCGGCCGGATATAGTGCGGATAAAGAACGGTCAGAAGCGCTTCGGTAATCTCCGGAAACTCGTCGTCAATCTTCAGGTGAACACGCGCGGCAAGAAACGCGAACGATTCGAGCAACCGCTCCACGTGCGGATCGTCGCAACGGTTCGCCTCCAGCATCAGCCGGGAGGCCACTTTCGGATATTTCTCCGCGAATTCCGCGCCCATCTGGCGCAGAAACGTCAGCTCCCTTTCATAATAAGTGAGCAGTTCATCCCGCACTGGTATCTCCGGAGACCTGATAGGTCCCGCTGGTCAACTCCAGCGCCGCATCGTAAACCACGTGTTCTGGAGTGGGATCAATCATCAGCATGCCTTCAATCACAAAACGCACCACTCGCGATGTGTCCGTTGCGGGAACTAGCGTGACCTTGATCCCCTCCAACCGCGGCTCAAACGTGCTCAGCGTTTCCTGCAGGAGAGATACCAGCCGGTTCTGGTCGTACAAAAAATTTGCCGGCAGCGACGACACATCCGGAAAACCGTACATATGCACGGACTTTGCCGTCTCGACGCAGGATTCCGGCACTCCTTCCGGATTCTGCCGCGAGTTCAGCAGATTCTCCAGGTCGCGCCGTAATCCCACTTTCAGTTTCGCCAGCGACTTGCTGTACGTGAGGGGCGCCTCCACCTGCGACTTCGGCTCCTCGTCAATCAGGCGGTCCAGCACGGTCAGAGTCACCGGGCCGGTTGTTTCGCGCTGCGCCATGAGTTACCTCGTGCAGGCAAGTGCTTGCGCCGGATCCAGCCGGCACAGCTTCTGATAAATCTTTTGCTTTTCCGCCTCGTTGTCTCCCATCTTGTCGAGGCAACGATAGAGGAGCGCGAGCGGGTGAGCCACCGTCGTCGCCTCTTCCCACTCCTCGAGCCTCCGCCGGTCAATTTCTTCCGCCAACTCCGCAAGAATAGGATAAGCAATGGCCTCATGCTTCGTGGAAAGACACAGCGTGGCGAGTTGGATTTTCCTTTGGAACCTGGCCCGCCCCGACTTTTCCTGGGCGATTTCCCGCATCAGCATCTCGATCGCTTCCTGCACCTTCCCCGATTTGGCCGCCTTCATCGCCAGTTCATGCACATCGGGTCCCGTTGCAGCGGACGACGCCGGACTTTGCATCACGGGCTGGGATATCGGCTCGGCTTCCGGAGGCGCCGCGGGCGGTTCCGGCGGCGGAGGAACTATTGCCTCGCGCAGCCACGCCTGCGTTTCCGAGTTCGCCGCGGG
>DATJAD010000158.1:0-7122 GCA_035516615.1 Candidatus Acidiferrum sp. | reverse complement strand
GATGAACGCCGCGCTGAGGTAAAGAGGGCGCGCTCCCCCCATTGCCAGATCATTGACGGTTCCATGGACGGCCAGTGACCCGATATCGCCGCCCGAAAAGAAGAGAGGTTTCACTACGAACGAATCCGTCGTGAAGGCCAGGCATTCTCCGTTCACTTTCACAATCGCCTGGTCATCGAGGCGCGAAAGCGCCGGATTTTCGAATGCAGGCAAGAAAAAACGCTGAAGCAAATCGGCGCTTAATCTTCCGCCGCTTCCGTGGCCCAACAGCACACGGTCAACTGCCGCCAACGGTACAGGGCACGAAAGAGGGCTCAATAACGGGGCTTGGTTAGCCATGGCAGACTCGTTCTTGCAAGACCTTGTGCCTTCGATAGCGGTAGTACGCTGCACATGCTCCTTCCGCGGAAACCATCGGCGCACCGAGCGGACTCTCCGGTGTACACCCGTTTGCAAATGCCGGGCAATCCGGCGGCTTTTTGAGCCCCTTGAGAACCTGCGCGCTGATACATTCGGGGGGTTCTTCGACCTTCATCTCTGACATACCGAAGATTTTCTCTGCGTCGTGCGTAGAGAACTCAGAACGTATGCGCAGACCACTCTGCGGAATCGTACCGATCCCGCGCCACTTCTGGTCGCACACTTCAAATACGGTTTCGACGATTTGCTGCGCCGGCAGATTCCCTTCGCGCGTCACCGAGCGCACGTATTGGTTTTCCATCGCGGCTCGCCCTTCTTCGAGCTGCCGCACCAGCATCAGAATGGCCTCCAAAAGATCCACTGGCTCGAAGCCACCCACCACAATCGGAACGCGAAACTCATTTACCATCTCTTCGTATTGCCGATAACCCATGACGGTGCACACGTGGCCAGGGGCAATAAATCCTTGCACCCGATTGTCAGGGGATCCCAGAAGCAGCCGCATAGCGGGCGGAACCAACACGTGAGATGCCAGAACGGAAAAGTTATTGAGTCCCTCGCGCCGCGCTTGCCGGACGGCCATGGCGTTCGCGGGAGCAGTAGTCTCGAACCCGATCGCCAGAAAGACCACCTTCCGGCCGGGATTGGCCCTCGCGATCTTGAGCGCTTCGAGAGGCGAGTACACGACGCGCACATCGCTCCCGTTCGCCTTGGCGTGAAATAGATCGGAGCTCGACCCGGGAACGCGCAGCATGTCGCCGTAAGAAGCGAGCGTTAAATCCGGAAGCGCGGCAAGCTCAAGAGCCTTGTCGATCGTTTCCAGTGGAGTGACGCAGACCGGGCACCCGGGCCCATGAACGAGCTCCACTTCCCGGGGAAGAAGCTCGTCGATTCCATATCGCATGATGGTGTGCGTCTGCCCGCCGCAAATCTCCATCAACACCCACGGGTGGGCGACACGCTCGCGAATTTCTTGCGCGAGGGCGTGCGCAATCTTTTCGTCGCGATACTCGTCGAGGTATTTCACTGAAGCGTCTCCGGAGATTCCTGCACCGAAGGTGGTAACTCGCCTTCGAGGAGTCCCATCGCTTCCAGAATCTGATACGTGCGCTCAGCCTCTTCGCGGTCCACCCGGCTGATGGCGAAGCCGACATGCACCATTACGTAATCGCCTACCTTCGCTTCAGGGGCAAAGTCCAAGCAGACTTGATTGACGATTCCTCCGAATTCGACGCGGGCAGCGCTCACTCCATCTTTTTTTGAAATCTCGAGAACCTTACCGGGAATTGCCAGGCACATAGAATGCTCCCGAAATCGACTTGCTATTCTGGATCGAGCCGGCCTTTCATTGCAGGACTCGCGAGACCGATTCCCAAAGCTTCCCCTGAGTCGCGAGGCTGGACTGTTTTACAGTCGGCCCACAACGACAACTGTGCGATGGCCGCTTCTACGAGAAGCTGCAAAGAGGATTCCACACTCTTCGACAGTGACGTGCCGAGCTCTGTCGTGTCCGGCTGGATGCCCAACAGGACGATCTCCTGCGGCTCTTGCCCGAGCAGGCGCAGCGCATTGAGAATGTCCGCAAGGGCGAGGTCATGGACATTGCCGTTGCCCGGGAGCGAGCGCAGCTCCTCATCTCGAATGCACAGGATCGTGCCGGCGATTGCGCCGACATCCACCGCGTCAAGCACCAGGAGCCGGAAAATACCGGAGATGTAAGAGACAAGCTCCAATCCTTTTGTCCCGCCTTCCACCAAATCTACTGAGCACGGCAGTCTGCGATCTGCCTCGAGACACCGCAGCGCAGCCACTCCGACACCATCGTCTGAACGAATTGGATTGCCGAGTGCCAGTACCAGCGTTCGAGACTCGATTTGTTGATTCATGCACTATTCCAACGCCGCGCGCAGTGAGTGTCCGCAAACCCTGTTTGACTGCATCTCATTGATTCACGCGCTTCGCAGCCTTTGATTCCTGAATCTCCGCTTCCGGGACAAATTTATATCCGGTGAAAATGCTCTCGATCAGAGCATTGCGCTCTTCCCAGGAAACCAAAACCGCGCTGTAGACGTGGTGGATGACGAAGATGAAGAACGCAAACATGATGCAGAAGTGAGCGAGCCTCAAGTGGGAGATGTCGATGAGGCGCGGCAGCCAGCCGATGAAAAAGGTGAGCACGCGGTTGCTGACCGTGTAGCTGTAGAGAGCCAATCCGGTGAGGATCTCGATGAACATCAACGTGAACATCAGCATGTACGTGATTGCAGCAAGAGCGTTGTGGCCCACGTAGTGCGCGATATTCTTGCGGAAAAAAGTATAGTAAGAGACCATCCGCCCCATCCCGCGCCATTGCTCCCGGCGGAGTGGCACGAAAGCATCCCAGCGCGACCATTCGTTCCCGACAAAAAACCAGTAGATGCGCAGCAGAAACGCGCAGATGAATACCGAAGCCGTGACCAAATGGATGAACCGCATCGTCCCCATCACATACGCCGTGCTCGACCGGGCGATGATGAAAGGGTTGTGCATGTAGTAGCCCGTGAAGGAGAGCACCACTACCGACAGGAAAATGAACCAATGCGAAACTCGCACCGGCAATTCCCACACGTAAGTGCGCACTGAATTGCCTGGCGCATATGGTGCTCTGGATTCCGACCAGGAACGCGCTGGCACACTCATTGGCACCTCCTCTCTAACGAACCTGCACTTCGGCGAAGCGGCGCCCTTGCGCATTGGTTACGTGCACGGCGCAGGCCAGGCAAGGATCAAACGAATGAATCGTGCGGAGGATTTCGACCGGGCGGTCCGGGTCGGCGATGGGCGTCTTCAGGAGGGCCGCCTCATATGCGCCCCTCTGCCCCTTCGCGTCTCGCGGACCCGCGTTCCACGTCGTCGGAACTACGCACTGATAGTTTTTAATGGTGCGGTCTTCGATTTGAACCCAATGGCCCAGCGAGCCGCGCGGCGCCTCGTGGAAACCCCAACCCTGCGCGGATTTCGGCCAAGTCGCAGGATCCCATTTTTCGCCATTGTGGACGCGGAGGTCGCCGTGGTTGAGATTCTGGTTCAGCTCATCGATCCACTTCGGGACTTGGCGAGCCATGAGTTGTGTCTCGAGCGCTCGCGCGGCGATACGCCCGAGCGTGGAAAATAGTGCTGTGGGCGGAGCATTCAGTTTGCTGAGGACGCCGTTCACCAACTCTTTAACTTCTGCGTTCCCGGAAGCGTAGGCGACGAGCATGCGCGACAGCGGCCCCACCTCCATGGGCGTGTCCATGAATCGCGGAGATTTCAGCCACGAGTATTTCTCTTCCACATTGAGGTGTTCAAATGGCGGCTTCGGTCCCGTATATTTCGGATTTGTCTCTCCGTCATACGGATTCTTTCCGGCCGAATCCCCGCCTGAGTATTCATACCAAGAATGCGTGACGTACTCGCTGACCTGCGCCGGATCGACGGGATGCACTTTGGAAAGATCCCGCCCAAGAATCGCTCCGCGCGGCAGGAAGTACTTGGACGTGTCGTGAATTCCTGCCTGCGGGTAGTCGCCGTAGGACAGGAAGTTTCCCAATCCCTCCCCGCGGCTAAACCAGTCGCGATAGAAACCAGCGACCGCCAACACATCGGGAATGTAAACCTGCTCGACAAAGATCTGCGCTGTCTTGGCGATCTCGGAAAGGAAGGTGATGCGCTCCGGATTGATCGGGGCATGGGGCTCGTTTGGATCCATTGCACAAGCCATTCCGCCGACAAGGTAAGTCTGCAAGTGCGGGTTCTTTCCGCCCAGCACCGCATGGATGCGGATAAATTCGCGCTGAAACTCCAGCGCCTCGATGTAATGCGCGACCGCGAGCAGATTTGCTTCTGGCGGCAACTGATAGGCGGGATGCCCCCAGTACCCGCTCGAGAACAGGCTGAGCTGTTTGCTTTCAACGAGCCCCTTCACGCGATCCTGGATCGCCTTGAAATACGCGCGGCTGGATTTCGGCCAGCTCGAGATTGACTCGGCGAGCTGCGAAGTCTTGGCCGGGTCGGCCTTCAACGCTAGCGTGACATCCACCCAATCCAATGCATGCAAATGATAAAAATGGATTACGTGGTCCTGCACGTACTGCGTCGATGCAATGATGTTGCGGATGAGCTCCGCGTTGGGTGGAACTTCGATTCCAAGCGCGTCTTCCACCGCACGCACGGATGCGAGCGCATGAACCGTAGTGCAAACTCCACAGATGCGTTGCGTCCAAATCCACGCTTCGCGGGGGTCGCGTCCCCGAAGGATTATTTCAATGCCGCGGAACATCGTTCCGGAACTCCAGGCATCGGTGACCGAGCCGCCTTCCACTTGGGCCTCGATGCGCAGATGGCCCTCAATCCGGGTCACCGGATCTACAACGATGCGTGCCATAACTACCTCCTATGCCTTGGCGGAGTCATTTGGGTTTATTTTCTGGTCCTCAACTGGCCTTGTTTCCCCTCGCGCACGATCGCGAACTGCGCTAGCTATTCCGTGCAGGATCGTCGCGCCGGCCACAGCACCGGTCAGGACTAGTCCGATTTCTCCGGCAGGGACATCCACGCCGAAGCCAGGTACCTGCGGCAGCCGCTCATAGAATGGTGACTTGGTATCCCAGAACCGGTGGGACGCACAAGCCAGACAGCCGTGGCCCGCTTTCACCGGCCAACTCGTCTGATCGTTCCAGCGCACGTTCGGGCAATTAAAGGTAGCCTGCGGGCCCTTGCAGCCCATTTTGTAGAGGCACCATCCGCGACGATGTCCTTCGTCTCCCCAGTCCTCAACGTATCGCCCGGCGTCGTAGTGGGCGCGCCGCTCGCATTGGTCATGGATGAGCCGGCCATACGCGAAAAGAGGCCGATGATACTGGTCCGTGGCGGGCAGTTCACCGAAGGTCAGGTAGTGCACTAGAACGGCGACGGTGTTTGCAGGGTTCTGCGGACAACCCGGCATATTGATGATGGTGATTCCGGGAACCGCCTCCTCGAGCCCCACGGCACCAGTAGGATTCGGTTTGGCAGCTACCAGCCCGCCGTCCCAAGCGCATGCGCCCACAGCAATGGACGCGGCCGCATTTCCGCAGACTTCGCGCGCCAAGTCGATCGCGGTTCGTCCGGCCACGGTACAGTAAACCCCACCGTCCGCCAGAGGTATGGCGCCCTCCACTACCACTAAGTACTTTCCTTTTTCTTCTTTTACCACTCGCTGCAGAGCAGCCTCGGCATGTTTGCCTGCCCCCGCCATGATGATTTCGTGATATTCCCAGGAAAGAAGGTCCAAAACGACTTCCAGGACCGTCGGATGGCTGGCTCGAAGGATCGATTCGGAATTCCCGGCGCAGTCCTGAAACTGCAACCAGACCAAGACAGGTTTCCGTGCTTTGCCCAGAGCCTCAACGACTTGTCCCAGAAAACGATCGGGAAGTGCCAGGATCGCCACCATGGCACTGCAGAATTCCACAAAGCTCCTGCGGGATACCCCGCGCGCTTTCAACGCACCGGAGAGAGTTTGTCCTTCAGGAAGCATGCGTCACCTCAATTAGGGGGAGACCCGGCGGGAATCTTGCTTGGGTTCAAAGGATTTCTCGTCCGCCTCTGATCGGTCGATTGCGTATAGCAAGATCGATAATCAGCTTCAGTGATCAGCCTCACGTATCTACGTGACCTAGCTCACTATTGACCGCTGTGCGCTGGAGAACGCGTGACGCAGAAGTGGCGAGAGACAGGTTCGATGACGGGGTGAGTCGCTCAAAAACATGTGATTGTGGGTAACGGAACTCGCGAGTTTTGGGTGCGCCGAGTCAGCCGCTTACGTGAGCAACGCGAGCTCGGTTTTTGGGCAGGCCGCCCTTCCGAATACCGTGGCGTTACGCGTCGCTCCTTCGATCTTAGCCCGAGACTTTGATTGAGTTTTCACTGAGAAGAATAGTTTTTTGACCTCTTCCATGAACCGCACAGGTTCGGCTCGCTTCGGGAGTGGGTTCGACCTTAAGACAGGCTTACCGAGCTTATCTGCCAAGGAGAAGACCCAACGCGAGCTTCGAAAGGGCGTGCGGGGTGATGCCGAAGTGATCGTAGAGCGCGCCAGCTGGTGCGGAAGCACCAAATCCGGTCATGCCAAGGAATGCTCCGCGTTCTCCAATCCAGCGGTCCCAGCCGAGTCTGGCGGCCGCTTCTACTGCAACTCTTGGAGCCGCGCCGAGAACTTCGCTCTGATAGCGGGCCGATTGGGACTCGAATAACTCCCAGCAGGGCATGGTCACAACGGCGGCTTGTACGGCATGCTCCTCGGCGAGGAGTTTCGCAGCTTTTAGGGCGATCTGCACTTCGGAGCCTGTCGCAAGCAATGTAAGATCGCGGGGACCATTGGCCTCCGAGAGCACGTAAGCACCGCGTGCGCAAAGATTTTCGTCGCTGTGTACAGTTCGCACGATGGGTAAGTTTTGTCTGGACAAGCACAGAGCCGAGGGAGTCTCACGCGATTGGAGAGCGATCTCCCAACATTCCGCAGCCTCAATCGCATCCGCTGGGCGAAATACATTTAGGTTCGGGGTCGCTCGAAGCATGGCGAGATGCTCGATCGGTTGATGAGTCGGTCCGTCCTCGCCAAGGCCTATCGAATCGTGGGTGAGAACGTAAATCACGCGCAGACGCATCAGCGCGGACAAGCGGATTGCGCCGCGGGCGTAA
>DATJAD010000157.1:0-9061 GCA_035516615.1 Candidatus Acidiferrum sp. | reverse complement strand
ACGCGCGACGCGATGCGGACGGACTGCTCGCATGCCTCGTCCACGGATTTCCAATGACTTGCGCCGACCCCCGCAAGCAGCGCGGCTCCGAACGCCGCCCCTTCTTCTGCTACCAGAATTTCCACTTCGTGCGCGTAAATGTCCGCCTGAATCTGGCGCCAGAGTGCCGACCGCGCTCCGCCTCCTCCCAGCCGAATCTTTGTCACCGGCATCTTCATCTCCCCGAAAATTGAAAGCGAATCTTTCAGGCTGAACGCCACACCTTCTAGGATCGCGCGAATCACGTGTGCGCGCGTATGTGATGCCGAGATGCCCACAAGCGCACCTCTTGCATTCGGATCCAGATGCGGCGTTCGTTCCCCCATCAGGTACGGCGCCCAGAACAGTCCTTCCGCGCCTGCTGGTGCTCTGCTTGCTTCCTCGGACAAGCGTTCGTAAGGATCGCGTCCGTCGTCGCTGCCGGCCCCAAACGTGTCGCGGAACCATCGCAGCGAAAGCCCGGCCGCTTGAGTCACGCCCATCACATGCCATCTTCTGGGAATCGCGTGGCAAAAAGTGTGCATTCTGCCCCGGGGATCGAGCGCTGGACGATCTGTCGCCGCGAAAACCACGCCGGACGTTCCGATCGTCGCGCTGACCGCGCCTGCGCTAACGATTCCCATCCCCACCGCTCCCGCCGCTTGATCCCCCGCCCCCGCAACCACCGGCGTCCCTGCCTTTAATCCAGTAGCCTCCGCGCCTGCGGCGGACACTGTTCCGCACACTTCAGGTGATTCACACAGCCGGGGAAGCCACTCCTTGGCAATCCCCGCCCCGTTCGCCACTTCCTTGGACCACTCTCGGTTCGCGACGTCGAGCAGAAGCGTTCCGGAAGCATCCGCCACATCAATAGCCTGCTCTCCCGTCAGCCGAAATCGCACATAGTCCTTCGGCAGCAGGATGTGCCGCACGCATTCCCAGTTCTGCGGCTCGTTTTCCCGCACCCACAGCAGCTTCGTCAAAGTGAAGTTTGTCAGAGGAGGATTACACGTGTGCTGGATCAGACGTTCCAAACCGAAGATGCTCGCCAATTCTTGAGACTGCCTTTCGGTTCTCTGATCGCACCAGATCAGCGCCGGCCTAATCACTTCACCGCCAGCATCGAGCAAAACCGCGCCATGCATCTGGCCTGAGAATCCGACGCATCGCACTTCGCTGGCCCGTGTGCCGGCCTTGCCCAGCACATTGCGTACGGCCACCGTTGTCGCGCGCCACCAATCGCCCGGATTCTGCTCCGCCCATCCCGGATGTGGCGAAGAAAACGGTACGTGCTCCTCGGTGCTTGACGCCGCGACCGACCCGCGCTCGTCAATCAGCAGTGCCCGAGTCCCTCCAGTGCCCACGTCTATTCCCAAGAAATAGATAAGATTCCTCCGTCAGCCATAAGTCCAATGCACGAGCACTTCAAATATACAAAGCGGTCTGTCCTTTTCAAAAAGCCGCTACGTACTGCAGAATCATGGCATTTTAGAGCGAAAACATTCCCCATGCTTGGCCGGGAGGCCAATTCCCCTTCGGCCCCCTCCCCCGCAGTTCTCCGGTCCTCCTTACGGCTCCCTTTGCCACAGGTGGGCTCTAAGCTCGCGCGGTTTTCAACGCTTTTGTCGAATTGTGAAACATGCCTCATCGTTCGGCTCAAAGATGGATATAATATCTTCGCAGCTTGGCGTCTCCGATCTCACCCCGGTCATGCAGAAACCACTTCTCCCGATTGACGCAATCGCCCGCAAGCTTCAGTTACCCGATAAGTATTTTGAACCCCTCGGCCGCTATGGCGGAAAGATACGCCTGGAACTTTTAACCGATCCCGCTTTTCCACCACGCGGAAAATTGATTCTGGTGACCGCGACCACACCAACTGCCGCCGGTGAAGGCAAGACGGTCACTGCCATCGGCCTGACACAAGGTCTCTCCTTGATTGGCAAGAAAGCGGTCATCACATCAAGAGAGCCTTCGCTCGGGCCTGTCTTCGGAATGAAAGGTGGCGCAGCCGGAGGAGGGCTTTCGCAAATCGAGCCTGCCGCCAAGATCAATCTTCATTTCCACGGCGACTTTCACGCCATTTCTTCGGCGCATAACTTATTGGCTGCACTGTTGGACGCCCATCTTTTCCACGGCAACGAGTTGAATCTCGACCCCGAAAAGGTCAGTTGGCCGCGAGCGCTGGATATGAACGACCGTGCCTTACGCCGCATCGCCATCGCGTTGGACAGTAAAAGAGACGGAGGCGCTCGCCAGACTGGGTTCGTAATCACGGCTGCCTCGGAAATCATGGCCATCATCGCCCTCTCTCGTGATCTTAAGGATCTAAGGCGCCGGCTCGATTCTATCGTCATCGGGATCACGCGCGATGGAAAGCCGGTCACTGCAAAAGACCTCGGCGCGGCGGGCGGCATGATGGCGCTTCTTACCGATGCGATTCTTCCCAATCTCGTCCAAACCACGGATGGCACTCCGGCATTCGTTCATGCCGGGCCTTTCGGAAACATTGCTCACGGAACCAGCAGCGTCATTTGCCAGAAAATGGGAATGCGCCTTGCCGACTACGTCGTCAATGAAGCTGGATTTGCTTCCGACCTAGGAGCTGAAAAGTACTTCGATATCGTCATGCAGCAATCAAGCAACACTCCAGCCGCGGCCGTTCTTGTGACCACCGTGCAGAGCATCACGAACCAGGGAGAAGGAGACCTCGATCGGGGTCTTCCGAACTTGGGTCGCCATATCCGCATTCTACGCAGCTTCGGCGTGCCGACAATCGTCGCTCTGAATCGCTTTCCTGCTGACACCGAGACGGATCTTCAGATGCTAGCCGCTTATTGCCGCGAGCACGGCGTGACCACCGCTTACTCTGAAGCTTTCACCCGTGGCGGGCCAGGTGCTCAGGAGCTTGCCGAAAAGGTTGTCGAACTGATCGAGAAAAACTCTTCACCCGGCGCGCGCCCCATGTACTCGCTCGAAGAGCCCTTTGCCGAAAAAGTCTCGAAAGTCGCAAGACAGATCTATGGCGCAGCCGATGTGCAGTTCAGTCCCATGGCCACCGAAAAGCTTCGCCAATTTACGGATTGGGGGCACGGTCGGCTGCCCGTCTGCATCGCTAAGACGCAGTATTCCCTGACGGATAATCCGAAACTCATGGGCGCGCCCGAGGGCTGGACGCTCCATGTTACGGACGCTTCGCTTTCTGCTGGCGCCGGCTTTGTCGTCGTGGTTTCCGGCAACATTATGCTCATGCCCGGCCTGCCAAAGATTTCCCGCGCACTCTCCATTGATGTGGATGACACCGGCGCAATCGTTGGAGTTTGAAGGCAATTCTGAATTCTCAGCCCGTTGGCTTTCGCGGATTACCTGCGACCGGCGCAGTTGCTACTCCCTGTTTCGCGATCTGCACAAACTGCCATCCGAATCTTCCCTTGATGCAAAGATGTCCTTGAGTAACGGAATGATCGAGCGGCGAGGATACTCGCACAATCTGCTGATCCTGCGCATGGATCGTCAGCGTGCAGCCGACGCCGCAATATGGACAAATCGTGTCTGTGCGGCTTTGCCGCGACTCGTCCCACGTTCCTGCCTTCCGCATTTCGTACTCGGACCGGAACATCAGCGCTCCGGTTGGACACACCCCAATGCAGTTTCCACAATACACGCAAGCTGACTCGGGCAGCGGCACATCGAACTCCGTGGCAATCTGCGCCGCAAATCCTCGGCCCGCAACGCTGATGGCATACGTGTTCTGCGCATCCAACCCGCACGCTTCCACGCATTTGTAGCAAAGGATGCACTTCGCATAGTCCCGGACATAGAGCTCATTATCAATTTTGGCCGCTTGAGCGGCACGCGTGGCCGCACTTCCAAAACGTTGTGGATTGGCTTCATAGCGCGCCATGTAGCCCTGCAGCATCGGCGCCGTCGAGACGTCCACCGACGAAGCGAGAAATTCCAACACCATTCGCCGGCTCAGACGCACCCGCTCCGAATCTGTCTTGATCTTCATGCCGGCTTCAACTTTTCGGGAGCACGCGGGCACGAGAACGCGCGAGCCTTCGACTTCCACTATGCACACTCGGCAAACATTCACGGGTGTAAGATTCTCAATAAAGCAGAGCGTCGGCGTGTCTATCCCGAGACTTCGCGACGCCTCCAGAATCGTTGTGCCTTCAGGCACAATCGCGCGTTGGCTATCAATTTCAATCTCCACCTCGCGACGCTGCGGCGCCGCAGGTGCCTGGGGCACTGGCCCTCGCGGAACAGGAATCAATAAGGACGGTGCGTCGCGAGGTTCGGACATCAGAACAAGCTCCAACGCTGCATGGCGGAGAGTATGGCGCTCGAGGCCGTTTGCCCCAGCCCGCAAATCGAAGCGTCCCGCATCGCTTGCGCCATTTCTTGGAGCAAGCGAATTTCCTGCGCTCCTGTCCCTGACTGCCTTCCCGCTATGAGGCGTTCCAGCGCTTCTTTCTGGCGAGTGACGCCCACGCGGCAGGGAACGCACTGCCCGCATGTCTCCTCTCGAAAGAATTCGGCGATCCTGAGGAGAATTTGTCGCAAATCCACGGAATCGTCGAACAACATGATGACGCCCGAGCCAAGCGTTGCCCCTATCGCGCGCGTGTCCTCGAATGTGAGCGGAGTATCCAATTCGTCAGGAGACAGAAACGACCCTGCAGCGCCCCCTAGCAACACTGCCTGCAATTTCCCCGTGCCTCCAACTCCCCCCGCCGCTTCGATTACATACCGGAGAGACACGCCAAATGGGAATTCGTACACTCCCGGATGCACGGCGTGTCCTGAAACGCAGAAGAGACGATGCCCGGACGAATTTGCAGTTCCGATTCTTGCGTATGCCGCGCCCCCCTTGAGAACAATTTCCGGAATGTTGACCAGCGTCTCGACGTTGTTGACAACCGTTGGCTCTCGAAAAAGTCCCGCCTCGGTTGGAAACGGGGGTTTGTTGCGCGGCTCTCCGCGATAGCCTTCAATGGAGTTGAACAGTGCGGTCTCTTCTCCGCAAACGTAGGCTCCTGCCCCTCTCCGCAGTTCGACATCGAAACAAAACTCCGAATCCAAGATGTTTCTTCCGAGCAGCTTGTGATTCCGCGCGGACTCAATTGCATGGCTAAGCCGTTCCGCCGCAATTGGGTATTCACCGCGAATGTAGATATAGCCCTTTTCGGCGCCCGCGCCAAACGCGGCAATAGTCATGCCTTCCAGAACTGCAAAAGGGTCGCCCTCCATCAGGATGCGGTCCTTGAACGTCCCCGGTTCTGATTCATCGCCATTACAGACCACGAAGTGAGGACGGCCATTTCCTCGTTGCAGTAGTACTGCTTCCCCTTTTTTCCCGGCAGGGAATGCAGCGCCACCACGTCCCAGGAGTCGCGATTCGACGATTTCACGAACCACTCGCTCCGGTCCTGTCGCCAGAGCGCGACTCAGAGCCTCATAGCCTCCCGAGCGCCGGTATGCTTCAATGCTCCTCGGGTCAATCAACCCGACTCGCTGGAGTAACCGAAGTTCAGCCTTTCCCGACTGTGGGACGTGCGGCTTTTCTTGCGCGGAATCGAGATCAGACAAACGTTTTCCTTCCGATAGCTCTTTCATCAGCTCCTTCACCGATTCCGCGCTCGCTGGCGCGACCGCACATTCCTTCGGCGGCTCTCCCGCTGCGCTGACCAGAGCCGCCGGTGCTCGTTCGCACAATCCAAGGCACGGAGAGCGAACCCAGGTCACCTTTCCATCGGCGGAAGCTGATCCTGCTTTGCCAAGCGTATTTTCCAACGTCGAACATAGTTGGGCCGCTCCGCGGGTTAGGCATGCAATGTCGTCGCAAACGTGTCCTACAACGGGCGGTCTGGGGACCAGCGAAAACATGGCGTAAAAGGAGGCGACGCCATAAATCTCCGCGGGCGGCAAATTCATGCGCACGGCAACCTGGTTGATCGCCCCGGGGCTGATCCACCCAATGTGCGATTGCAACGAATGCAGAACGGGAAGGAGCAAATCCCGCTGCGGAAAGGATCCCGAGGCTACGTGTCCGTCCAGGTCAGAGTTACGAGCGGCCCCGTGCCATCCTGACTGTGGAGGACCCAACACGGCATCAATAGCTTTTTTTTCGGATTCAGACGGCCGGTCGTCAGTGAGATGGAGATCCACTCAGTGCCCTTGTAGTTTCTCGATCCGAATTGCGGTAGCCTTGAACTCCGATGTTCCGGATTTCGGATCGCTGGCGTCAATCGTGAGATCGTTTGTCGCCACCTGATTGTGGAAATGGACCGTGAGAAATGCAAGCCCCGGACGAAGCCCGGCATCGAAATGCACCGGCGCGATCACCGAACCGCGCCGTGAACTTACGCGCACCTTGTCGCCTTCGCGCAACTGGTACAGCTCGCCATCTTCGGGAGACAAGTCGATGGCTTCTTCCTGCCGCAAGGGTGAAGTAAACTTTCCGCTTTGGACGCCCGTATTAAAGGAGTCCAGGCGTCTTCCTGTCGTCAGCCGAATGGGAAAATCATTATTCAATTGATCTACCGGCGGCTCGAATTCAACTGCCGCAAACGGCGCACGCGGCCCCACGACAGGTCTCTCCCACAGCCGGCTGTGAAGATACGTTTCTCCGGGATGCGTTTCGTCATAGCAAGGCCACTGAATTCCCCCGAGGTCTTCCAGCCGCGCGTAGCTCATGCCCGCGTGCATCGGGCTCAATTGGCGCAATTCATTCCAAATCTTCTCAGGTTCCGGTTCGCCCCAGTCGTGGCCCAGTCTCCGCGCAAGCTCGAATACGATTGCAATGTCGTCCCGAGTGCCTTCGGGCAGCGGCACCGCACGCCGCACCCGTTGCACTCTCCGTTCGCTGCTCGTTACGGTGCCTTCGCTCTCGCACCATCCCGCTCCGCCAGGCAGCACCACATTCGCCATCTCTGCCGTGCGCGTATAGAAAAGATCCTGCACCACAAGAAACTTGAGATCGCTCAAAAGCCGAAGCGCCCGATGCCGGTCCGCTTCGGAATCGGCAGGGTTCTCCCCCAAAACATAGAGTGCCGTCAGTTCGCCACGCTCCATAGCCTCCAGCATTCCACTCAGGTGCCAGCCGCGTTTCGCTGGAATCTTGCAGCCCCACGCGCTTTCAAATTTCCCTCGCAGTTCGTCGTTTTCCACATGCTGAAATCCCGGCAAACGATCCGGCAAAGCGCCCATGTCCCCGCCGCCCTGCACGTTGTTTTGCCCACGCAATGGATTGATGCCGCTCCCGTACCGTCCCACGTGCCCTGTTAGCAGCGCGAGATTGATCAGCGCCCGTACATTGTCCACGGCGGTGTGATGCTCGGTAATCCCCAGTGTCCAACAAAGCTGCGCGCGTTCCGCCTTCGCGTACGCATGGGCCGCCTCGCGGATGGCCCCTGCCGGAATCCCCGTCTCCCGTTCGGCTCGCTCTAGCGTGTATTTCTCGGCGCATTCCTTGTACGCCTCAAAACCGCTTGTGGCATGTTCGATGAATTTTTGGTTCGCCAGCCCCGCTGCGATAATCTCGCGTCCCATCGCGTTCGCAAGCGAAATGTCTGAACCGACGTCGAGGCCCAGCCAGAGATGAGCCCACTGCGCGGAACTCGTACGCCGCGGATCAATGACGATCAGCTTCGCCCCGTGGCGAACGCCTTTCAGCAGGTGATGAAAGAAGATCGGATGTGTCTCACGCGCGTTCGAGCCCCACAACAGAATGACGTCAGTCTCCTCGATCTCCCGGTAGGAACTCGTGCCGCCTCCCGCTCCGAATACCGCCGCCAGACCGGCGACGCTCGGCGCGTGTCAAGTCCGGTTACAACTGTCAATGTTGTTCGTGCCGATGACGGAGCGCACGAACTTTTGCGCAATGTAATTCAGCTCGTTCGTGGTCTTCGAGCAGCTGAACATTCCGAACGTGCTCGGCCCATGGGCCTGAACCTCTTCCCGCAGCCCTTTTACGACATGGTCCAGCGCTTGGCCCCAACTTGCCGGTCGGTGCCTTCCGTTCTCGCGAACCAAAGGAGTCGTCAGACGTTCGGTGGGAGCGGGTTTCACGTTTCACCTCCCTTTGCGGGAAAAGCAATTCATAGAGGTTCGGGCTGTTGAAGCTTCTACAATCGTGAGTCTACGTTCTCGGCTTTGGCTCCGCAAGGCGCGTGTGTCATTCCCACAATGAATTTCCGCGAAATGAGCGATGGCTGCGCCTCTAACCATGCGAAGTCTGTGCTCATGCGCGCTCGAGAGCGATGGAAACTCCTTGCCCAACTCCAACGCACATGGTCGCGAGCGCCGTTTTCAATCCTGCTTTTTCCAATTGATGCACCGCAGTCAGCACCAGCCGCGCCCCACTCATCCCCAGCGGATGTCCCAGCGCAATCGCCCCACCATTCGGATTCAGATGCGGCGCATCGTCCGCAATCCCCATCTTCCGCAAACAGGCCAACGCCTGGCTCGCGAATGCCTCGTTTAACTCGATCACATTGAAGTCTTTCAATGAAAGCTTCAGCCGCGCGAGCAATTTCTCCGTTGCGGGCACCGGCCCCATCCCCATGATCCGCGGCGGCACTCCCGCGGTCGCCATCCCCAGCACCCGCGCCCGCGGAGTCAGCCCGTGAATCTTCACAGCCTCTTCCGAAGCCAGAATCATCGCCGCCGCTCCGTCATTGATGCCCGAAGCATTTCCCGCCGTTACGGTTCCCGCCGTTCGAAACGCGGGCTTCAATCTCGCCAACCCTTCTAAAGTTGTGTCCGGCCGCGGATGTTCGTCCACGGAAACCACCGTACATCCCTTTTTTCCGGGAACCTCCACGCCCACGATCTCCTCAGCGAAAAACCCTGATCCTTGCGCCTTCGCCGTCCGCTGCTGGCTTCGCAGCGCAAACGCGTCCTGATCCTCTCGCGAAACCCTGAACTCCTCCGCGACGTTTTCCCCCGTCTCCGGCATCGAGTCCACCCCATACTCTTTCTTCATCAGCGGGTTGATGAACCGCCATCCGATCGTGGTATCGAAAATTTCCGTGCTCCG
>DATJAD010000156.1:0-27348 GCA_035516615.1 Candidatus Acidiferrum sp. | reverse complement strand
GGAGCCCCAAGCGATCAGAGCCAGCAGGAAAGATGCGAAAACTCTCCGCATAGTTCCGCGCATGGTAACACAACAATTATGATTAGTCTTGAAGATACACACTCCGAAAAAGTGGACAGCGCATCCCACATTTCTTAAGACCTAGAACGTGCGTGAAATATTCCATCTTAAGCGAGCAAAGCACTGAAGAGCGCCATGTTGACTTCCGCTTGGCTTTCCTTTTCACTGTTTTTACCAAATGTGGGCGGAAGAGGGCTTGCCAATCGCTAAAAGGAGCTATCAGTGATTGAAAGTCGCTGGGCGCCAACTAATTGGAAAGGCACGGTTTCCTTCGTTTTTGCCGCGTTTTTGAAGATTCTGCCGGACAATCCCGGTATCGCTACCAAATAGTAATATACATTTAGAGTATGCCCTAGGCTGACAGGCCGCAAACAGCATAGCTTCAACGAATTGCCGACGTTTCGTTCCTGTAAGCATTCGTTTCCGCACAGCGAAGTGGACTTTGCACCGATTAGGCGTGTTTCTTAGTTCTTCGCTCCACAGCAGATTATGCAGCGACAACGCCAGTCGCCCGAAGAGCTTTGACATCACGCATCGGGGGTTGTCCGAAAAAGCGGCTGTATTCCCGGTTGAATTGGCTAACGCTCTCATAACCGACTTCATAAGCGGCAGTTGTAGCATCCATGCCATCCATGAGCATCCGCTCCCTCGCCTTTTGCAGCCTCAACTGCTTTTGGAATTGAAGCGGACTCATTGCGGTCAGTGCGCGGAACTGATGATGAAGTGTCGAAACCCCCATCCGCGCAATTTCTGCAAGCTCCCCCATGTGCAAGCGCTTCGCGTAGTTAGCCTTGAGCCAGCTAATCGCTCTCGCAGTTCTGTTACCAAGGTCTCCCGTCGTCGCAATAGCTCGGAGCCGCGCCCCCTGCGGCGTTTTCAGGATGCGGTAAATGATCTCGCGCTGGATTAAGTGGCTGAGAAACGGTATGTCCTCGGGAGTATCGAGAAGCTCCATGAGCCGAGAGCACGCCTTCAGCAAACCGACCGAGGCCCGGCCAATCGCAACGCCATGACGTTGGGTAGCGGCTTCTAGTTCCGGCAGTTCCTCCCGATTCAGCATCTCCCGCACGATGGACATGTCGAGGCGAAGCAACATCGACAGGAGCGGTACGTTTTCTGAGGCTTCTATGATTTTGCTCTCGATGGGAACATCTATCGAGGACAAGAAAAATGATGAAGGACCGCAAACGTACGCGGTCCCTCCAAGACTCATACGCTTCTTTCCTTGCACGAAAACCGTAAGGCTGGGTTCAACTGCGGCGCGATAGCATGCGGTAGCCTTCGTTCGCCGAAAGAGAAGCAAGCCTGCAATCGCCGTGGAATGCTCTCCAGCAGAAGGGGCATGGCCCGCGATCCTGCTTGCCAGCTCCGTCAGTATATCCGTTCCTGCCGAGTTCGCGTTGTATTGCCCAGGTATTGGCACTGTTTCCACCCCTTGCCAGGGTACTCTCTTCCGGTTCAGTTCGTGCACAAAATCCGAATGCGGGACAGGATCAGGCAAACAATCGGCAGTATCGGGAAAGCGCGGCGGGGCCACATTTCGTATCTTGGAATCGAAACAAGGAGTTCTGAAACGGGGACTGACCGCAGAGGCGAATATGAAGAATCTGGTTTCACTAATTCTCATTACGGGCTTAATGGGGACAACGGTCCCGGCATTTTCCGGCGGTCCCGACCATGATTCCAAGCAAGAGATACGAAAACAGTTCATAGGGGCTTGGAGGCTTGCTTCTCTCGAAGAGCCCGATGCAAGCGGAACGATTCACAAGGCGGACTGCGCGGGAATGCTCGTGTTTACGGTTGACGGTAAGGCATCTGTCCAGGTGATGTATCGGAATGCGCAGAGCGCCAGTGCGTACGCGCAAGGCGGATACGAGGCCTCTTACGGCGCTTACCAAATCGAAGGATCCTCCACGATGACGTTTCACATCGACGGCTCACTGGTGCGCACACTCATAGGCAAGTACCTAGAGCGCAATTATGAGATTTCTGGCAACCGCTTAACTATTACGTCGACCAACCCCAACGAACACTGGAAGGTCGTTTGGGAACGCTTCTAAACCAGCGAGGGGAGCCGAACAATGAAGAAACGCAAACTAGGAAAGAGCAATCTCGAAGTCTCTGCGCTGGGCCTTGGCTGCATGAGGCTGAGTCCCGGTCACGGAGCGGTGGGGGGAACCCGGCAGGAGATGATTGCGCTCATTCGGGCCGCGGTCGAACGCGGAGTGACGTTCTTCGATACAGCGGAAGTCTACGGCCCGTTCGTGAATGAAGAACTCGTGGGCGAGGCCCTCGCTCCTCTGCGCGAGCAGGTGGTGATCGCGACCAAGTTCGGATTCCAGATTGGCTCCGGGAAAGATGCGCACCCGACCGGCCTCAATAGCAGGCCGGAGTGTATCAAAGAGACCGTCGAGGGCTCGCTAAAGAGGTTGAGGGTCGGCACCATCGATCTGCTCTATCAGCATCGCGTCGATCCGAACGTGCCGATTGAAGATGTGGCGGGTGCAGTGAAGGACCTGATTCGTGAAGGCAAGGTGAAGCACTTCGGATTATCGGAAGCAGAGGTGCACACCATCCGCCGGGCGCACGCCATTCAGCCGGTGACGGCGCTGCAAAGCGAATACTCGCTCTGGTGGAAACGTCCTGAAGAGGAAATTTTCCCCACGCTTGAGGAGCTTGGCATCGGCTTTGTTCCGTTCAGTCCGCTTGGCAGGGGATTCCTCACCGGGGCGATTACGGAGGACACCCAGTTTGATCCGGAGGACAATCGCGGCAGTTTCCCCCGCTTTTCGCTTGAAGCCCGCAAGGCAAATCGCACGCTCGTGGATTTGATTGCCGCATTCGCCGCCAAGAGGAATGCGACCTCCGCCCAGATCGCGCTCGCCTGGCTCCTTGCGCAGAAGCCCTGGATCGTTCCCATTCCCGGCACCACCAGACTGGAGCGCCTTGAAGAGAACACCGGAGCGGTCACCATTCAACTCACCGCGGATGATCTCCGGGAACTCGACGCCGCTATCGCGAGGATCAAGGTGCACGGCGACCGCTATCCGGAAGGACTGGAACGGATGACGAATCGGTGACGGCAGGAGGGGTTGTTCACGAAGCAGTCGAGAAATTTACTGCGATTGAAAACCATCGTCACAGAAAGGAATGTATTCATGAATCTGTCCTTTGAAAACAAGGTTGCACTGGTCACCGGCGCTGGCTCGGGGATGGGACTGGCGACGGCGAAAGCCTTTGCCGAGTCGGGCGCCGCCGTCGTGCTGGCGGACTGGAACGAGAAGTCGGTGCGGGCTGCAGCCGACGAATTCGTTGCGCAAGGTTACAAGGCGCTCGCGGTCGCCTGCGATGTCTCGGATGACGCGCAGGTCAAGGCCATGGTCGAGAAAGCGGTGGCTACGTTCGGGCAGCTAAATGCGGCTTTCAACAATGCCGGCGTCCAGAATGTCCTCGCCGAGACGGCTGATACCACCCGGCAAGATTACGACCGGGTTATGGCTATCAATCTTCGCGGTGTTTGGAGTTGCATGAAGTTTGAATTGGAGCAGATGCGCAAGCAAAAAAGCGGCGCTATCGTTAACTGCTCATCGCTGGGAGGGCTGGTGGGAGGTGCGGAGCGCGGGATCTACCACGCCAGCAAGCATGGAGTGCTCGGGTTCACCAAGAGTGCGGCGCTCGAATATGCGGCCCGCGGCATTCGCATCAATGCCGTGTGTCCGGGCCTTATTTGGACGCCCATGGTCGATCAAATGGTCGCGGGAGGTCAAGGTGAGACTCTCAAAGAAATGGAGAAGAGCATCCCGATGGGGCGGGTAGGTCGTCCCGAGGAGATTGCCGACGCCGTCCTATGGCTTTGCAGTGGAGCTGCCAGCTACGTGACCGGTCAGTCCATCTCGGTGGACGGCGGCTTCATCATGCGCTAATGGAGATGGGAGGAGACTGGAATGAAAGTGATTGCGCCCACGATTATGTTGCTTTTTATATTCATTGCAAACGGCGCCGGCCAGACAACGCCGGCATCTGGCCCTTCGCAAACTGGGCCTGTCCAGAATTCACAGACGATCAAGATCGCGCGAAGCGACTCCATACACCCAAACAAAGGGTCTGCCCAATATTTCACCGGCTCAGTACAAGTTCAAGAGCTCTTTCCCGTTTACGATCCATCGCGCACAAGCGGCGGAAGAGTTACGTTCGAGCCCGGTGCGCGGAGCGCTTGGCATACGCACCCGCTCGGTCAAATCTTGATCGTGACGGACGGCACGGGCTGGATTCAGAAGTGGGGAGGACCGATCGAAGAGATTCGAAAGGGCGATGTAATTTGGATTCCGGCGGGGGTGAAACACTGGCACGGCGCGACCCCAACAACGGCCATGACGCACATCGCAATACAGGGAGCGCTCAACGGTAAAGCAGTAGAGTGGATGGAGAGAGTGACCGACGAGCAATACCGCAAGTAGTCGCAGTTCACCCTGAACGGCAGGAGGCCAAGATGAAGCTAATGGCCGTTATGATCGCGGCGCTTTCTCTGATCAGCACCGCATGGCCCGGGGCCAACACACAGAGAACGGGAGGAAACCGGAAACCATGCCGGCAGTAAATGACATCATGACGGTAGTGCCGGCGCTTGAGAAGTATGCGCAGGGCCCTCTTGCCGACCTATGGAAACGGCCTGGGCTCACGCTGCGGGACCGGAGCATCGTGACCATCGCGGCTTTGATTGCGCGCAACCAGACTATAGAGATGCCCAACTATTTCAATCTCGCGCTCGACAACGGCGTCAAGCCGCGCGAGATTTCCGAGATCATCACACATCTCGCCTTTTATTCCGGCTGGGCGAATGCGCTATCCGCGGCGGCGGTGGCCCGGGACGTCTTTGCGCAACGCAAGATCGGAGCGGATCAGCTTCCTCCCGCTTCCCCCAAACTCTTGCGACTGGACAAGGAGGGCGAGGAAAAACGGGCGACAGCCGTCGAACAACAATTCGGCAAGGTGGCGCCGGGACTCGTGCAGAACACTACGGATGTTCTCTTCCGCGATCTCTGGCTTCGGCCGGACCTTGCCCCGCGAGACAGAAGTCTCGTAACGGTAAGCGCCCTGATCGCTTCGGGCCAGTTCGCGCAGATCACGTACCACCTCAACAGGGCGATAGACAATGGGCTCACTCTGGAGCAGGCAGGAGAGGTCGTCACGCAACTGGCTTTCTACGCCGGTTGGCCGAATGCGTTTTCCGCGCTGCCCGTTGTAAAGGATGTCTTCGAAAAACGCGCCAACTAGCGGCGGCGCCGCTCGGCAATGATCTCGGGGTTTACCCCGACTAAATACCCGACCCAGCAGAAACCATAAATGAAAGTGTGATTGCGAGAGCGGATCGCGTCTCGGCTCCCCCCAAAAAAACAGGCAACTCCGTGTAATCCACTTGGCTGGAAACCGCGCAATGCGTAGAAGTGGTATATTACTGCGGCAGTGCCGATAGGAATTTCGACGAAGTCTCGTTAACTTGGATCTTCGTCTTTTTACTGTTTTTACTAAATGTGGGCGGAACAGGACTTGTCTAGCGCTTAAAGGAGCTAACGGCGATTGAAAGTCCTTGACCGCCAACCCATTGGAAAAGCACGGTTTCCCTCGTTTTTGCCGTGTTTTTGAAGATTGTGCCGGACAATCCCGGTATCGCTACCAAAACGGCATTTCCCACAATCAGGAACTGAAGAGATGGACAGAGGTGTGCGCGTGTGAGGCGGAACACAGTGTGTGTGGCGAGAGACAAGAGAAGCGGGCGATTGCGATAAGCTTTTGCGCATTTTCAAGGAAAAACAACGCGGCACGGCGCTTGCTTGGGTTTCCGCGGGGATGGAATTCGATTATAGTTTGGCATCCTCGCGAGGGTTGATGAAGCGGGTGAAGAGAGCGATCTGGATTGCGGTAGCTGCCAGTTTGACGGCAGGGTTGCTGGCCGCCGTGCTCTTTGCGCTAAGAATCTCGCACGTTCTGCAGGTTTCCCTACAGGAAGTACGCTCCCAAAAGCAAATTGCGTTCGTAGTGAAGGCTTATGCGCCGGCGGCGGAGCAGCCGTTTGAAGCGCTGAGCACACCTACGGAGTTTGGGCAGGCGCAAGAATTCCAAAACAACCTATACATTGCGGGGCCGGAAGGGCTGATGGAGTACGAAGCCGGCGGGAAACTGGTGCGGGTATTCGCGGTGGGACGGGATCTGCCTTCGAGTCCGCTGGTGGGGTTGACGCGCGCGGTGCTGGCGGATGCGCAAGAAGAAGAATTGATCGTGGCGACGGCGGAAGATGGGCTGCTGGAGTACAACGGACGAAGCTTCCGGCGGATTTATCCGGAGGAGAAGGAATATCGCGAAGTGACTTGCGTTTTGGCGGGAGGGAACGGGCACCTGCTGATGGGGACGAAGAAACGCGGCGTGCTGGTGTTCGACGGGAAAAAGATCGAGGTGCTGCACCCGACGCTGGGAAAGATGTACGTGACGACGCTGGTGGGGAATGAGGCGGATTTGTGGGTGGGGACGATTGACCGCGGCGTGCTGCATTGGCATGCGGGCGAGACGGAGACGTTTGGAGAGCAGCAAGGGATGCCGGATCCGCAAGTGCTTTCCCTCGCGCAAAGCGGTGAGGAGACTTACGTGGGGACGGCGGTAGGAGTGGCGGAGTTTGACGGAGGGAAATTTTCGCGCGTGATTGGACCGGGAATTTTTGCCACGGCACTGCAGGCGACGCCGGAGAGACTGGTGATCGGGACGGAAGACCAGGGAGCGTTGACGGTAGCGCTCGGGAAAGGGCATCGCGAGGTGTTGCGGCGAATGGCCCTGGGGAATTCCGAAGTGCGGCAGATTTTCAGGATGGGAGACGACGTGTTCGTCCTGACGAAGTCAGAACTTTTCCGGATGAATGCGAGGGGGCTGGGATGGGAACAGGTGCTGCAGCGAAGTAAAGCCACGCTGAGCGATGGAAATGTTTCCGCGCTGGCGATGGATGGGAACGGGCGTCTGTGGATCGGCTATTTCACGCGCGGAATGGATGAATTGGATGTGGCGACCGGGCGCGTGCAGCACGTGGAAGACGAGCACGTGTTCTGCGTGAACCGGATTTTGCCGGAGGCGAAAAGCGGAACAGTGGAAGTGGCGACGGCGAACGGGCTGGTGCGATTCGGGGCGGAAGGAAACGAACAGCAAGTGCTGACACGCGCGGACGGATTGATTGCGGATCACGTGACGGACGTAGCGGCGTATGGAGATGGATTGGCGCTGGCGACTCCGGCGGGATTGACGTTTCTGGATCGCGGCGGCGCGCGGAGTTTGTATGCGTTTCAGGGTTTGGTGAACAACCACGTGTACGCACTCGGAGTTTCGGGAGACGAATTGCTGGCGGGAACACTGGGCGGAATTTCCGTGATCGGGCACGAAGCGGTGCAGGCGAATTACACGGTGGGAAATTCCGGCTTGAAGCACAACTGGATTACCGCGGTGGTTCCCGTGGGAGACGGATGGATGGTGGGCACGTACGGCGCGGGAGTGCTGGAGATGGACCGCGAAGGGCGCTTCCAGCCGATGGAAAAGGCGACGGGGCCGTTCGACGTGAACCCCAACGCGATGCTGGTGACCGCGAGACATGTGTTCGCTGGAACGCTGGGCCAAGGGCTTTATGTGTACGATCGCTCGACGTGGCGCTGGACGCAGATGCGCGAGGGATTGCCATCGGCCAATGTGACTGCGCTGGCGGCGAGCGGCGGGACCATTTACGTGGGGACCGATAACGGGCTGGTGCGGATCGAGGAGCAAAAGCTGCAGCCATGAGGAAGCTGCCGATCGTTTTCCTGCTGATGACTTGCGTGCCCGCAGGGGTTCACGCGGACGGCGGCGTGCTGATTCCGCGGGACAAGGCGCAGCCCGATCCGGCGATTCTTTCACTGGAAGAGATGGAAATCACCGTCGTGATTGACGACGGAGACGCGCGCGTATTCGTGAAGCAGATTTTTGCGAACCACACGCCGGCGATTGAGGAAGGGAATTACGTGTTTGCGCTGCCGAGCCTGGCGACGGTTTCGGATTTTGCGGTGTGGGACGGGCCGACGCGAATTCCCGCGGTGATCCTGGAGCGGAAGCGGGCGGAGGAAATTTACAACCAGCTGAAGCAGCAGGCCATTGATCCCGGATTGCTGCAGATGGGCGAGCGCGGATCGGAAGAGGCGAAGCGCAGCTCGATTTTCAGCGCGAAGATTGTGCCGATTCCGGCGTACGGGATGAAGCGGCTGGAGTTCGAATACCACGAAAAGATTCCCGTTGAGAACCTGAAATCGTATTTTGCGATTCCGCTGCGGCCGGATGCGTACCACGCGCAAGCGGCGGGGCATTTCCGAATCAATTTTGAGCTGCACTGCGCGTTGGCGATTGCAAATTTCCAGGCGGCGGCGAAGACGTTTCCACTGCAGTACGAAAAGAACACGGCGCACCTGGTGAAGGCACACTTCGAAGCGGAGAACGTGAATCTGGCGGAAGATTTTGTGGCCACGTTCGAACAGGACAGGGCCGGAAGCGATACGGCGCAGGTGCTGGCGTACCGGAAAGCGGAAGGGAACCAACCTTCTCCGACAGAAATGGCGCCGGTGAAGAAGACGGACGAGCCGGGATTTTTTGAAGTAGAGGCACTGCTGGGAAGTGGAAGCGGAAATGCAGAAACGGCCGCGCAAGGGACAGCAGCGAGTACATCTGCGCCGGCGAAGACGGTAATTATTTTGTTCGATGTTTCGCTTTCCATGCAGTGGGAGAAATTAGAGCGCAGCTACGAGGCGCTGGAAACACTACTGCGTTCGCTGAGGCCCGCGGATCGCTTCAACCTGATTCTGTTCAATAGCCAGACGCAGGCGTACCAGGCGCGGCCGGTGGGCGCGGACAGCGCGGGAGTCCAGCATGCACTGGATTTTACGCGCGCGAGCAAACTGCGCGGCGGAACGAATTTACAAGCCGCGCTTGAGGCGGGATTGCAGCAATGCGAGCGGCAGCCCGGGAGCAACGCGTATCTCGTGTTGATCAGCGACGGCGGAGCGACGCGGGGGCCGATTCAGAACGGCCACATTGCGGCGTGGTATGCGTCAGTGCGGAAAAATCTGCCGGAAGATGAGCGGCCGAGGACGTACATATTCAGCGTGGGCGACGATGCGAATGTTCCGTTGCTTCGCATGCTGGCGCGGAATGACGGTGTGCTGGAGCAGGTGCTCTCAACGGAGCCGATGGAGTTCAAGCTGAATGCATTTTTGTCCAAGATCGGGAGCTCCCCGGTCGGACAACTGCGGATGGAAGCGGCGGCGGACGCGGGCGCGGAGATGGTTTATGCGCTTCAGGACACGGCGTACCCTGGCTCCGTGGCGGGATGGGTCGGACGATACCCGCTGCCGCGCAAAGACGTGAAATTCACCGTTCGCGGCGAACGCGACGGAGCGCCGGTGGAGATCTCGAAGAGCGCGGACCTTCCGGCGCGGTCATTTGAGCACCCCCAATTGCCACGGCTGTGGGCACGCGCAAGAGTGGATGCGCTGCTGGAGAAGATTGAGCGGGAGGGCGAGGATGAAGCCACGATCGACGAAATCATCCGGCTGGCCCGGGAATACAAATTCGTGACGCCCTATACGTCATTCCTGGCGGTGCCGCGCGCACTGCTGCGGCCGCGGGTGATCCGGCCGGGCGATCCGGTGCTGCGTGTGAAAACGAACGGAACGTTTGAATCCGTCGTGGCGCTTTTTCCGTTCGGGCTGGTGCAAGGATTGCGCTACTTGCCGGATGAAGATGTTTGGGAAACGCGATTTTATGCGCCCGACGACATGCAAGACGGCACCTACACGGTGCGGCTGATTTTGCGGGACACCGCGGGACGCATCTACCGGGAAGCGAAAACTTTCGTGATCGCCAGCAAGCCGCCGGTGATTCAAATCAAGCTGGACCGCAAACGATTCCGCCCGGGAGAAGCGCTGAAGCTGAGAGTGGCCGCGTCTTCGAGCACGCGAACTCTGGTGGCGCGGCTGGAAGGCGCCGTTCCGGTGGAACTCCACTGGGATGCGAGCGCGGGAGCAAATACTGGAGAACTGATCGTGCCGCAGCAGGCGATCCCGGGAGTTTACAAGCTGACGGTGACGGGCGAAGACATCGCGCACAACATCGGGTCGCAGGGGGTGGATGTTGAGATCGTTCCCTAGAATAGCGCGCCCCAGGCTAACTTTCTGCGCGGTCGCAATGGCAGCGGTGATTGGCGGAGTTTTTCTGGCGAGCGCAAGAGGAGAGCTGCCTTTGTGGATCCGCAATGTGGAGGCAAAAAGCCCACTGGAGCTCGTTTTCTTCCGGTGGATGGCATTGCCCGGCGGGCAAGTGATGCACCGGCGCCCGCCAAGCGAGACACGTCCCGCGTTGGGAGCAATCATCGCGCAGCAACCGAAAGACGCGGAACTGTATTCGTTGCTGGCGCTGGAAGACGAGCAGCAGCTGGATTTTGCAACGGCGGAGACGGACTGGAAGAGGTACGTCGAGACCAGCGCCGACAAAGGAAAGTCAGAGATCGCGCTGGCTGACTTCTATCACCGGAGAATGCGTCCGCAGGACGAGATCAAAGTCTTGAGTGACGTGGCAAACACTCCCGCGAAGGATTCCGAAAAGTTGACGCCGTCAGCGAGCCAGCAATCGTGGCGCGCGTTCGAAAGGATATTCACGATCATCCGGCAACAGGGTTTCCCGAAGGAGGTTTCGCTCGCGCAATATCGAAGCTGGCTTGCGCGGTATCCGAAAGAACCCTCGCTTTATTCGCGGTTTTTGGACTTTTTGATCTCGCAGAAAGAATACGGCACAGCGAATCAACTGATTGAAGATTACCGGAAACAGTTTCCCGAAGACGAGATTTTTCCGGTGAAGGCTAAGGCGCTCGTCGAATACCGCCAGGGTTCGTTGCCGCAGGGATTGGCGGTCTACGAAAAGACGTTCCAACCGCTTTGGGAACCGGAGCTGGTGAAGAGTTATTTCGATTTGCTGGGGCAAACGCACAGCCTGCGAAAATTCCTGGACGAGCAACGTGCGGCGCTGAATGAAAATCCTGAGGACCTGCGAGCCACCGCACTGGTTTTTTACTATTACCAGCAGGAAGGCAAGCTGGACGTGGCGCAGGCGGAGATCACGCGATTTCGCGCGCACAAAGAATCCATACATTCCGAATGGACAGGCAAGGAGCTCTATGTATTCGCGAGGCTGCTCGAAGAGATTCACGAATACCCGGAAGCGGCGCGGTACTACTTTGCGCTTTACAACGTGAAGAGCGCGGATAACTCACAAGAACGGGCACTGGCGGGTCTAGCGCGGCTGCTCTTTACGGCGCCGGAGACACCAATTCGCTTCGGAACCGGCGAACTCTCAATGTATCGCGATATCGCAACGATGGACCAGGGACCGGGATACCTGAACGGCATTCTCTCTCTGATTCTGAATACGGCCGATCCGGCAAGTGAATATTCCGATGAGGAACAGCGCGCCGTGCCCTATTTTCATCGCTCAAGTGGAGCAAGATTGCTGGCGCTGCTGGACGAGAAATTCCCCAATTCGCCGGACCGGGCGGGACTGCATACTCAATTGCTTGAATACTATGCCAGTGTTGGAGAAAGCGACGCGGTGATCCGCGCCGGAAAAGAGTTCCTAGCGACTTTTGCGCAAGCGCCGCAACGCACGCAAGTCTCCCTCCTGATGGCGGATGCGTATGCGCGCAAAGGCCAAACGGCGGATGAGTTCGCCATCTACGACTCGGTGCTGAAAGAGCTCGCGACGAAGGCTCAAGGCGTGCCACTCGGCCCCGACGCGGCAGGCATGGAGGGCGATTACGGCGCGACAGCGGAATATGCGCCGCCAGATTCCCAGGAACAAGAAGCGCAGTCCGGCGAAGAAGCAGGAAACGACGGCAATGGCAATGCTCAGGGAGCAGCAAGTGCGGCGTTTCAAGTGGCGCCGCGTGCGGCTTGGAACGAAGAGGGTGGCGCCCGATCGCCGGAATACGCGCGCGTGCTAGAGCGTTACCTGGCGCGGCTGGCAGAGCTGAAGCAGATTCCGCAAGCCATCGGAGTGCTGCGAAACGAAATCGAGCATAATCCGGACGATCCCGGACTCTACGAGCGGCTGGCTGTCTTTCTGGAGCAGAACCGCATCGGTTCCGAGGAAGAAGAAGTTTACAAGCAGGCGATGACGCGTTTTCCGGACCGCTCCTGGTACAGCAAACTCGCTCGCTACTATTTGCGGCGCAAAGAGAACGCGGAGTTCAAGTCGCTCACACAAAATGTGGTGAAGCTCTTTAACGGCACCGAACTGGAGAGTTATTTCAGAGGAGTGGTGAACGGAGGCAGTCCCACGCTGTACGTCCGGTTGAATTTGTATGCCAACGAGAGGTTTCCGCACAATCCCGTTTTTGTGAACAATCTTCTGATGGCTTACCACTGGCGGGAAACGTACGACCAGGCCGCCTGGGAAAAGCTGTTGCGGCAGCACTGGTTTGAGGAAGCGAGCCTACGAAACCAGTTTTTCTCCTATTTGAGCTATACAGGGCAGCTCGAATCGGAATTGCAATCCGTGCGCCAGGAGGAACAGGCGAAAGGGAATTTGGGAGAGCTCGTCAAAGAAAATCCTGCAGCAGGCGAATACCTGGCGCAGGCGGACCTCTGGCGCTGCCACTATGAAGAAAGCGCGCCGATGCTCAGGGACCTTGCGGAGGAATATCCCGCCGATTCCGGGCTGGGGAATACGGCTGCCTCGGTTTTCCGGTCACTGGCTTACTTCAATGGGGCCGATACGGATGTCGCCGTGAAGATCGAGGAAGATCTGCTGGCGGCGAATCCACGGAACACGGAACTCATGGCGCGGATTGGCGACACGCTGGCCGACCGGGAACTATTCGCGCGCGCCGCGACGTATTGGGACCGCATCCCGCAAGTTTCACCCGGGGAGGCGAGCGGTTATCTGGATGCCGCGACGATTTATTGGGACTACTACGATTTTGACAGGTCGCTGCAATTGCTGGAAGAAGCGCGAGAGAAATTCGGAAATCCGGCGCTTTATGCCTATGAAGAAGGCGCGATCTACGAAGGAAAGCAGGATTATCCCCATGCGATTCAAGAATACGTGAAGGGAAGCCTGGCGGCAGGCCAATGGTCGCCGGCGGAAAACCGCCTGCTGCAGCTTGCGCAGCGACCGAAATACAGGGATCTGGCGGACCAGGCAACGGGAAAAATCGCACTGGAGCCCGGCGCATCGTTGGCGGCTATTGCGCTGCGCGCACGGGTGCTGGAGACGCTGAACCGAAAGAAGGACATGGAGGAGTTGCTGGACGCGGCGGTCGCGAGCGCGACGACGCTTGAAGAAGCCACAGAACTCGAATCGCTGGCGCAGCAGAAATCGCTCGAAGGCGTGCGTGAGCGGGCCCTGTTGAAGGAGATTTCGCTCACTTCCGATCCGGTGACGCGGCTGCAAATGCGCTACGCGCTGGTCCGGCTTTATCAGGCGCGGAAGGACAGCTCAGCCGCGCAGAACAATATTGGGGAGTTGTACCGGGAGAATCCCAAGATTTTGGGAGTTGTGCGAGCGACCGTGGATTTCTACTGGGCCGCAAAGCTCTATCCGCAAGCGATCGCCGTCCTGCAGCGAGCGGCGAAAGACGCCTACCCGGATCTGAGCAAGCAGTTCACATTCGAAGCCGCGCGCAAATCAACGGAAGCAAAGCTCTATCCGCAGGCGCGTGAGATGCTCGCCCAACTGCTGAAGGATTCTCCTTACGATGCGCAGTATCTTGCGGCCATGGCCGATACGCACGCCAAAGCCGGCGACCAGCAGGGGTTGAAGCAATTTTATGTGGATGAAATTACCGCGTTTCGCGCGGCGCCCATCTCTGCCGATGTGAAGAAGTCACAGATCGCGATTCTTCGGCGCGGATTGATTCCCGCGCTGACAAGTTTGCATGATGCTTCGGGCGCCGTGGACCAGTACATCGAACTGATCAATGCGTTTCCTGAAGACGAAGGTCTAGCGGGCGAATCAGCCCTGTACGCGAAGCGGAATCATCTCGAACAACCATTGGTGGACTTCTATGCAAAGACTGTCCAGCAGTCGCCGCGCGATTACCGATGGGCGATGGTGCTGGCGCGGATCCAGACGGCGCTGGAGGATTATCCGTCGGCAATTGATGCGTACGGGAAAGCGATTGCGATCCGTCCAGACCGCATGGACTTGAGAATCGCGCGCGCCGGGCTTGCAGAGCGGCTGATGCGGTTTGACGACGCCGTCTCCGACTACGAAAAACTCTACGATCTCGCGTACAAGGATCCACAGTGGATGGAAAAAGTGGCGGAGACTCGGGCGCGGCAGGGACGGACGCAGGATGCCGTTGCGGCCTTGAAGACCGCTCTTATTGAGGGAAAGCCGGAACGCCCGGACAAATATTTTGAGGTTGCGCAGCGGCTGGAAGGCTGGGGAATGGTGGCGGAAGCACGTGGCTCTGCGGAGCAAGGACTAAGTACCGCAGGGGCGGAGTTGCTTGCTTCAACGGAAAATCATTCGGGCGCGGTGCTCTACGCACGCATTATGACGCGGCTACGGCAGGAAGACGCCGCTTACGCGAAACTGCGAGAAGCGTTTTCCGCTGCCTCAGCAAGCCTTCCCGTCATCGAACAGCAAGCCGCCAGGCAGGGCATCGCCGCCGCGACGAACAGCGAATGGCGCCAGCGCGTGCAAGAAACGCGGATCGAGAATGCGCGAACCGGCATGACAACGGCTCTCATGGAGATGGGCAAGACGGCAGCGGCTTACTTTACGCCGGAAGAAAAAGTAGCCTTTGCGCAATTTGCTCAAAAAGTGCGCGCGCCGATGAGTCCCGCGGACGTGGAAGCTTTCGCGTTACCGCTGGCGCAATCCGCGGGATTGACGGATCTCGAGGCGCAATGGCGGTGCGAATTGACGTCCGCCCCCGCACCGGCCCAAGCGGTAATGGTGGCGCGGATGCAAAGCTACGCGGAGCTGCAGCGGCGGCGGCTGAAATTCGAAGAGCTGGCGCCGCAGATCGAGCAGTTCGCTCCCCGAGTCAACCCCGTGACGCGGCCATCCATATTGTTGCAGGCTGCCAGCGCGTACCGCTCGACCGGAGATACGGAGAACGAGCTTCGCGTATTGTCCTCGGTCTGGCCGGGCAACATGGGGCGCGATCAACTCAATCGCTATTTCGAGTTGTTATTGAGCCGGAGACCTGAACAGCTTGTGCAGGTAGCGTCCAACTGGACGCCGTGGGGCGAGCAGGCTGCGGATTTTGTGGTAGCCAATGGCGGTCCGGAGCTGGCGCACGAAGCGGTAGCAGCGCGCGCGCGGGGACGCGTTCCCGTGTGGAGAAACGCTTACGATGCCCTGACGGGCCTGTATTTTGAGGAGATTACTCCGGCAGTGAACAAGAGTTTTGTGGATGCTCTTGGCGATGAAACGATCGGCGGGCGCATTGGAAAGAAGTTGAATCGGGATCAGGAGCTCGCCGGGGACATCTGGTTCTACTACGGTGCACGCTACGGCGAATATCTCGGCGATACAAAACTGGGCAATCCCGAGGATTTTATTCCCGCGGTGCTCGAACAAAGCCCGGCTTCATCTTCGGGCTACCTGCAAGTGGCGGATTATTACGAGGAGAAGGGCCAAACGCGAGCCGCCATTGCGGATTACTTCCACGTGCTGGAGTTGAATCCGGGCAGTGTCACGGCGCACGATCGGCTGGCGCTTGCCTACCTCAAGCAAGGCGACCGCGCCGAGGCAATCAAGCAGTGGAAGCTTGCAATGGCCACACTTGCAAAAGAGGTGGATCAGGTTTCCGTACCGGAAAGTTTTTGGACAGACTTTACGCAAGTTTGCAAGGATTCCGGATCGCATCAAACGTTTGCGGAACTGCGGCCGGATGTAGACACGCTTCTGCGCGCCTATCTGAAAAAGAACGGCAGCTACCGTTCGAATGAATTGCTGAAGAGCACGTATGAGGGATTGCGTGATCCCGCCGCAGCGACGGCTTGGCTGCTGGATCTTTCCACGGCGGCGGCCGATCCTATTGCCGTGCTCGCGGACGTGATCAATGGGCCGTGGATTCCACTCGCACAGCGTGCGCCGGTCTACCAGCGGATTTTGTCCGCAAAAAGTGACGCGGCGGACAAGGCTGCAGGGGCCGAAAAAGACGCGGCCATGCAAGATCTGCGCTCCTGGCAAATCCGCTGGGAAAGCTATTTGATCGAAACAAAACAATTCGAGACGGCGAACGATTTCCTGGCGTCGCTGCCGGAAGAAATGAGGACAGCAAATGCGGCCGAGCTGACACCCATGGAGCTGCAGATCGCAGCGCACCTCGGGACGCTGGACGAGAAGCTGGCAAGTTATCGCTCTTATGAAGAAAACGCGCCGGCGGCGGAAACGCTTCGCGCTGCCGCGAAAGCCTTGCAGAAAAGGGGCGACGAAAAATCCGCGCGCAAGATTCTGGAATTTGTTTTCTCGCGGGAAATTAACCGGCACAACCTGTCCGCCACGAACTTCCTTGGCCTCGCGGAGATTCGCATCGCCCAAGGCAACATGCCGGAAGCCTTGCAGTTGTTGCGCCGGCTCGTCGTGGTCGTCGGAAATCCCTTTGAGAATCTGGATCCGGCGGCATCGCTCCTCGAAAAGACAGGTCACAATGCCGAGGCGATTGAATTTCTTGGGCAGCTCGTGATAGCAACACCTTGGGATGCTTCCTGCCGGCTGCGATTGACCGAGGCAAAGCTAGCAGCAGGACAGGAGAGCAGCGCAAGCCGCGAAGCCTTAATCAAGATTGCCTCAAGCGCTGATGTTTCGTACGGAATCCGGGTGAAAGCCGCCATCGCGTTGCAAAGTCAGCACCCTCCAGCCAATCTGGGGTCCCAGGAATTGCAATTGCTGGCTAGCGGCCCAGCGCAAATTTCCGCCAGGGATGCGGACCAACAATATTTTTATGAAGCGAGGATCGAAGCGGCCAAGGCCGCAACGGATGGGCACAGCAAACTGCAACTCTTGCGCAACGCGGTTGCGCATGCGCCCGCTCGCGAAGACGCACGGTATCTCTTGTTTCAAACGGCAGCGGACCAGCATGCCGATGAACTCGCGCTTGCAGCTTTGGAAGGGACGCCGAGGCCGCAGGCGCTCGTGCGTTACCAGGAAGCAGCGACAAACCGTTATGCAGTCGCCGCATCTATCGAAGGAAACGAAGCAGACAACGACGAGTCCGTAGCGTCGGGACAGGAAGCGCACTTGACGCAGGCTCGGCAAGCGCGCATCGCAAATGAGGCCGCGGAGGTTCTGGAAAGACTCGGGCGGCTCAAGGAAAGCCTGCCGTATCTGCAAGCGGCACACAGATTGGAAAAGAACGCGCAACGGCGGAAAGAACTTTTTGGAAAAATCGCCGCAGTGAAGAAAGAGCTGGAGAGAGAACGACAAAATGAAGCGCGACAGCCGATTCTACATCAAGCTCTCGAGCAGGACCGCCTGGTGCGGCCGCGCATTCCGTCTGCGAGCGCCGCGCAAGTGGTGAAAGGAACGGCACGGCCATGAGACGATGGATTCTGTTCATCTCAGCATGCGCCTTTTGTATTGGTGCGGTGCTCGCCGCGTATCGTTCGCTGGCGCCGGAAGAACCCTCCTTGTCGCGGTATGCCCCTTCGGGCGCCTTGCTTTATCTTGAAGCGAAGGATTTTTCCGGGCTTCTTGTGGATTGGAACGGCTCGCGACAGAAAGAACTGTGGCTGAGCAGCGCCGATTACCAGGCATTCTCGCGGTCCCGGCTCTATCTTCGCCTGAAGGATGCGAGCGACGAATTCGCCGCTGCCGCCGGCCTCCCGGCGGACATGAATTTCGTTTCCCAGGTGGCGGGTTCGCAAAGTGGACTGGCGCTCTACGACATCGGCAAGCTGCAGTTCCTCTACATCACGAAACTGGATTCGAACAAAGCGGAGCAGACAGCTCTGCTGCAGTCGCGCGCAAAGTTTGAGACGCGCAACGCGGGAGGCGCGACGTTTTATCTCCGCCAGGACGCGCAATCCGGCCGCGAGGTCGCTTTTGCTACTTCCGGCGGTTATTTGCTCCTGGCCACGCGCGAAGATCTGATGGCGGGCGCTCTCGAGTTGGTGGCAGGAAACAAAAATCCCACGATCGAAAGCGAATCCTGGTGGACACGATCCCTGGGGGCTGCAGGTAAGCCGGGCGATCTGCGCATGGTTTTGAACCTCGAGAAAATCGTGCCCAGCCCGTACTTCCGGTCCTACTGGATTCAGAAAAACATCACGGACATGAAAGCGTATAGCGCGGCGGTCTCGGATCTTTTTCTTTCCGGAAGCGAGTATCGTGAGGAGCGCGTGCTGGTCAAGAAAGCCGCAAGCAGCGGTGACACTCCATCCACCGAAACAGGCGAGGCAGTGGCTGTGCTTTCGCGTTTAGTGCCGCCAGATGCCGGAGCCTTCCAGATTAACTCGAATCCCTCGGCCGATGCTTGCCTGAAGTTGCTGGAAACCAAGCTGCTCGCGCCTCATGCGGGTCCGGGAGTTGCGTCAAAAATTGCGCCCCAAGTTCAGCTCTCCTCGGGAGAAACAGGCGGAAGCAGCGACATGGAGACGCGCATTGATCAGCCGCCACTCAAGATTCAGAGTCCGTCGGCTTCGTCAGAGGCATTAAGGGAGCTATTCGCGCAGAATTCCGTGCAAGCCAGCATGAACTTCCAGAACACGGAGACGGATAAGGATGGAGTGTTCGTGCGCTTCCGCACGGCCGTGGCCTTCCTTGGCATTTCGGATTGGAACGAAGCGGCCGTGCGTTCCGCGATTGCCGATTTTGTCCGGCCGATTCTGACGGCAAGTGAACTTGGCGTTTCCTGGCAGGCCAAATCCGGCCACATGGAACTCGACGGGCTCTGGCCGCTTTCCGGGTCTGTGCGTGGCAAATATCTTTTCCTTTCCGACGATCCCAAGCTTCTCGATGAAATTACAGCCCGATTGGGACAAAAGACCAACACAGCTCCTGCCGTGCTGATCGCGGGATTCAATCACGCCGGCGAACGCCAGAGTCTCGCCCGCCTGACAAACCTGCTGGACAACCAGAGCAGCGCGGCGATTGGAGAACCGGGCCGCACGCCGCAGTTCTTTTCGGACAATATCGGGAGCTTGAGCGCCGTGCTTGCTGGAGTCTCCTCGGAGAAAATCGTCGTGCGCGATGCTGGCGACCATGTAATGCAAACGGTTACGTACGAATGGCGAGACTGACTGTACTGACGACTGCGTTGCTCGTTGCCACATCGCCGCTGTGCGGTGGGGCGACGGGTGGCCAAACTCGCGGGGTCGTCCAAGCCGCAGCAGGAATCAGCCATCGTTCCCTCTATGCTCAATCCGCTCGCCAAATTCTTGACCGCGAGTTCAAGAGCAAGGATCTATCGTATCTGCTCTTCGACGCCCAGGCCGGCACTCTGCTCGCCTCGCGTTGGCCCGAGGCGGACCAACCGATCCCACTTGGGTCCCTCGTCAAGCCCTTCACAGCGCTGGCCTACGCCGAGCATCATGCGTATCGCTATCCGGTGTACGTCTGCCGCGGAGCAGCAAGCGGCTGCTGGCAGCAACGTCCGCACGGCAAACTGAATCTCGTTTCCGCGATGGCGTATTCCTGTAATTCCTACTTTCGAGAAATGACTTCGCATCTGACCGGCGATCAGGTTCGAGAGATCTCGACTCAGTTTGGTTTTGATTCGCCTGCTCCAGCTCTGACCGGGCCGCCCCTCATGGGACTTGGGGATGAGTGGCCAATCTCGCCTCTGCGCCTGGCGCACGCCTATCTGGAACTGGCCGATCGTCGCGAAGAGCCTGGAGTGCGCGAGATCCTGATGGGGATGGAAGACTCCGCGAAATGGGGAACAGGGGCCGGAGTAGGGCGCGCATTGAAGCACTCCCACGCGCTCGTGAAAACCGGCACAGCGGTTTGCCGCCACGCGCAACGTGCGCCGGGCGATGGATTCGTGATTGCCTTGGCGCCCGCAGAACAACCTGAACTATTGCTGATGATCCGCGTGCACGGGGTCCCCGGCGCCACCGCTGCCGTGACAGCCGGAAAAATGCTGGCCCGGCTGGAGCAGTAGAGTCGTGGGCCGTGGCGCTCTCATCTTTTTTTCCCTGTTTTTCATTGCCGTTCCAGCTTCCCTTGGACAAGAAGTCCGCATCGGCGTCCTTGGCCTATTTCATCCGCGCGAACTGGAGTTGGGCGTGTCGTCCACAAAGGTCCTTGTCGTCACCATTTCCGGTGAAAGCTTCGTGCTCGAGCCACGAGCAGCAAATTCCTACGCGAGGATCAAAATCTCCGGCGATCAAATGCTCATTGCCATCCGTGGCCGCGAAATACGCGGCCCCGAGCTCCGCGCATCGGGGCGCAGCGGCGCTTGCACTTTTCTTTTGTCGGTTCCAGGGGAAGTCCGCCGCCGTTACGAGGGAACTCTTTCAATCAGCGTCATGGAGGGCGAGCTCAGCGCTGTCGTGACCATGGATCTGGAGACGGCTGTGGCCTCCGTTGTTCAAGCCGAATCGGGCCCCCATACGCCGGGGCAAGCGTTGAAAGCGCAAGCCGTCGTGACGCGCTCCTATTTCGTTGCCGGAAAAGGCCGCCATGAAAATTTCGATTTTTGCGATCTCGCGCACTGCCAGGTGCTGCGCGACGTACCTGCACGAGGCCCCTCCCTCCGCGCGGCACAGGAAACGGCCGGTCTCGTTCTTGCCTACCAGGGCAAACCGTTTGCGGCGATGTTCACGCGGAGCTGTGGCGGGCACACCCGCTCGCCGTCCCAGCTCGGAATGCCTGTCAACGGCTATCCTTACTTCTCCGTGGTCTGCGACTACTGCCGCACAAACCCGTTTCGCTGGACGCGCAAAGTCTCGCGCGAGGATGCCGCGCTTCTCATCGCCAAAGGCGAAGCGGGACGCCTCGCCGTGGATCGCCGCCTGGGCTGGAATGCGGTTCCCAGCAACAATTTCACTGTGCACGCCGAAGGCGATGAGGTGATTCTTGTAGGAGCGGGCCAGGGCCACGGAATTGGCCTATGCCAGCGCGGCTCAAGGGCTATGGCGGCGCGCGGAGCTGATTTTCGCCAAATCCTAGACCATTATTTTCCGAATACTACGTTGATCCACGTCGCCACGACCTCCGAACCATAGCTTCGCCCCGAATTCCATCCACGATTTTTTGACCCTGCCATGCCTCTTCGGAGAAAATAGCGAGGGAGGGAAGCTCGCCCTATGCTTTCTCGCAATCCTTCAATGCCTCTGAGCAAAAACGACCACCTGCTGCGGTGGGTGGAAAAGATGGCCGAACTGACAAGACCGGCGGCGATCCACTGGGTGGACGGATCGAAAGAGGAATTCGACTACCTCTGCTGCGAGATGGTGAAAAGCGGCACATTCGTCAAACTGAACGAAGAGCTCTGGCCGGGATGTTTTTATGCGCGGTCGGACGCCAGCGACGTGGCCCGCGTGGAAGACCGAACTTTCATTTGTTCCTACTCGAAGGACAGCGCCGGGCCCACCAACAATTGGGAAAATCCCTATGAAATGCGCAAAAAGCTGAAGTCGCTCTTCAACGGAGCGATGCGTGGCCGCACGATGTACGTGCTTCCGTACAGCATGGGACCCGTGGGTTCGCCGCTTTCGAAGGTCGGCGTGCAACTGACCGATTCTCCCTACGTGGTTGCGAACATGCGCATCATGGCGCGCATCGGCATGCCCGTGATCGAACAGATTGATCAGGGGATTCGCGTCGTTCCCTGCATGCATTCGGTCGGCGCTCCACTGGCTCCCAGCCAGAAAGACGTGCCCTGGCCCTGCAACAAGGAAAAGTACATCGTGCATTTCCCCGAGACCCGCGAGATCTGGTCCTACGGATCGGGTTACGGGGGCAATGCTCTTCTCGGAAAAAAATGCTTCGCTCTGCGTATTGCCTCGAACATCGCGCGCGACGAAGGCTGGATGGCGGAGCACATGCTCATCCTGGGCGTCCAGGATCCCAAAGGCGAAAAAACGTATGTAGCAGCGGCATTTCCGAGCGCTTGTGGCAAAACCAATTTCGCGATGCTGATTCCACCGAAGGGCTTCGAAGGATGGAAAGTGTGGACCGTGGGAGACGACATTGCCTGGATCAGGCCCGACGAAAACGGCTGCTTGCGCGCGATCAATCCTGAAGCCGGATTTTTCGGTGTCGCTCCCGGCACTTCCGCAAAGACCAATCCAAATGCCATGGCCACGCTCGCTCGGAACACCATCTTCACGAATGTCGCGTTGACGCCGGATGGCGGCGTCTGGTGGGAAGGCATGACCGATGAACCGCCTGCCGAATGTCTCGATTGGCAAGGGAAGAAATGGACTCCGCAAATCGCCAAAGAAACCGGCACAAAAGCCGCTCATCCGAACGCACGATTCACCGCTCCTGCCTCGCAGTGCCCCACAATTGATCCTTCGTGGGAGGATCCGGATGGAGTTCCGCTGCACGCCATTATTTTTGGCGGACGCCGCGCCACAACCATGCCGCTCGTCTATCAGGCGTTCAACTGGAGCGCGGGCGTTTACACCGGCGCGACCATGGGATCGGAAATGACCGCTGCCGCCGCGGGCACGCTCGGAAAGGTGCGCCGCGACCCCATGGCCATGCTGCCATTTTGCGGTTACCACATGGGCGATTATTTCCGCCACTGGATCAAGATGCAGCGCTCGCTCAGCGTTACACCAAAAATTTTTCATGTAAACTGGTTTCGCAAGGACGGCGATGGAAAATTCATGTGGCCAGGCTACAGCGAAAACATGCGCGTCCTGAAGTGGATCGTGGACCGCGTGCGCGGCCGAGCGCTCGGCAAGGAAACTCCGGTTGGTTGGGTGCCTCGCTACGAAGATATGGAATGGAAAGGTATGCTCTATCCCACCGAAAAGTTTGAAGAGTTACAGCGCTTCGATAAGGACGCCTGGCACAAGGAAGTGATCGAGCACGAAGAGCTGTTCATCCTCCTGCACGACCACCTTCCTAAAGAGATGGTCTACGAGCGCGAACTGCTGATCTGCCGCCTGTAACCACCGTAACTCCCGGCGATCGCCGGATTATTTCTTTGCATAAGCGTGGGTGTTCGTTATTCCTTTTCCTTCGGTGACGGTGATCGTCTGGCCCGCATTTACGTTCACCAGCTTGTCCGTTTGCCCGCTGGGCCAGCGAATTTCCACCGCGTCCGCCTTCGTGTTCTGCCCGAGGCCAAAAGTCAGCACCAGTTCGCTCGCCGAAAGATAGCTGGAGCCGCTGCGGAGCATCTGCTCTTCCGTGCTCCCTCCCGACGTCACGTGAACGATAGCTCCAATGCCATCTCGATTGGATTTTGTTCCCACGAGCTTGATCCGCAGGCTTTGATTCGCGCCGGTCCCTGCTTCGTTGCGGAAGAGATAGACCGGTCCCGCGTTCGTCGAAAGCAAAACGTCGAGCCGTCCCGTGCTGAATACGTCCGCATACGCCGCTCCGCGCGCGACGCGAGCCGTGGCAAAGGCCGGTCCCACGGACTTCGTCACCTCTTCAAAATTGCCCTTGCCTAGATTGCGGAAGAGGTGCGGCGGCTCCGCATACTTCACGTTGACCTGCACGCGCTGGATATCTGGATTAATGTGGCCGTTCGCCACCAGGATGTCTGGCCACCCGTCTAGATCGTAGTCGAAGAAGAAACAACCGAACCCCAGCGTTAGCAGGGAATCGCGCCCGATTTCCGACCTCGGCGCTTCATCCACAAACAGTCCATGTCCCTCGTTGTGATAAAGCGAAATCATCTGATTGGAGAAATTTGTGATGAGCAGGCTGGTATTTCCGCTGCGGTCGTAGTCCGCCGCATCCACCCCCATGCCAGCGCGCGCGACACCGTCCTCGCTGAAGGCCACGCCCGAGACTACGCCCCTTTCCGTGAACGTCCCGTTGCCATTGTTACGAAAAAGCTTATTTGGCTGCGTGTCATTGGAGAAGAAAAGGTCTGGCCTGCCGTCGTCATCGTAGTCCAATAGGGCGATGCCCAGCGTCTTGGATGTCGGATCGTATAGCCCCGCTTTCTTTGTCGCGTCGCTGAACGTCCCGTCGCCGTTGTTGTGCCAGAGCCGCACCGATGTACCTTTGTACGATTCCGGCGTGCAGTACGACTTGCTTTTCCCGTCTAACGTGCAGTACAGGTCCGTCTCCGGCGTCCACTGAACGTAGTTGGCCACGACGAGGTCCAGTTTTCCGTCGTTGTCATAATCCACCCAAGCCGCGCTGGTGCTCAATTCGTGGATGCCGCCCAGCCCGGCCTTTTGTGTTACGTCCGTAAACGTTCCGTTTCCGTTGTTATGGAAAAGGTGGCTCTGCCCGTAGGTCGTGACGAACAGGTCGTCGTAGCCGTCGTTGTCGTAGTCTCCGACCGCAACGCCCATGCCGTACAGTTCCACGTCCAGCCCCGCTTTGTGCGTGACGTCGGTGAACGTTCCGTCGTGATTATTGTGATAGAGTTTCGGCGTCGTGTGCTTCGATCCGTGCCCCGGCCAATCTGTCCCGTTCACCAGGAAAATGTCCGGCCAGCCGTCATTGTCGTAATCAATGAACGCCACTCCCGGCCCGAGCGTTTCCGGCAAATATTTCTTCCCGAAGGCGCCGTTGTTGTGCACGAAATGGATGCCCGCTTCCCGCGTGACGTCCACGAAATGCACTGCGTCGCCCTCAGCCGGCTTCGCTTTGGCCCGGAGGGTTCGCAGCGATAGGGCTAGCCCCAACAAGCAAACGACGATCATCGCAACGGATTTTTTCACGTTTTTCCTCTATTTTTCCGGCTGGCCCACTCACCGCTCGTTGGCCGCGCAACAAGTTTTGTTTATCCAGGCTGCGATCAGCACGATTAGTTCGTCCTCAAAAGCTTACGGCGTACCGCCAGGCTGCGCGATCGCCAATTTCGCATGCCTTCTCGCGTAAGGAGCCACGGCGGGCGAAGACTTCGACGGCGGCCCCAGCGCCACGGACACGTGCTCGTGAATCGCCTGCCGCTCGTTGTTGTCGTCGGGATGGATTTGCCGGTACGGCCCGGTAATCGCCTGCTCGGCTTCGTTGGCCTTGAACCGCAGGTAGCGCACCTTGTGCTCTTCGGCCAGCTTCTCATCGCCAAGCCCGTTGTAGCAGAGCATCAGGTTGTAATGCGCTTGCAAGTCCTCCGGGTCAATCGTCAACGTGTACTCGAATTGCTTCACCGCGTCCGCGTACTTCTTTTGTAGAAAATAAACTCTCCCCAGCTCGTTTCGAACCACTCGGTCCTTCGGATATTGCTGAAGGACACTTTTCAGCAGCGCGGCTGCTTCGTCGAATTTGCCATCTTCCCGCAGCGCGTGCGCGTAGAAGAAATTCGCCCGCGCCAGTCCAGGCTTGAGCGCAAGCGCTTTCTTCAGAACTTTGATGCCTCCTTCCGTGTCCCCTTCCTGCACGCGCACGCGGCCTATATTCACCCATCCATCGGGATTGTTAGGATCGGCCTGGGTCGCTTTCGTGAACGCCGCTTCCGCCCCCTGCAGGTCGCCCTGCAAAAAGAGCCCAATGCCGTAGTCGTTCCAACGCATCCAGTCTTCCTTCGTCGCCGCCGTCACCGGCTTTGGCGCCGGCGCGCTGCTCGGCAATACGTCAAGGGTCTTCGTATCCTCCGCCATCGTAATGATCGGCAGATTCGGAATCCCGTTCACCTTGCCGACGTCATGCGAAGTATCTCCGTTGAATTGCCACTTACGGTCGTCGTAGTCCGGGGTCGTACTTCCCGGATACGGCTTGTCTTCCGCTCCCGCGAAAGCAAACTGCGTGTTCCACCACATGAATTTTCGATAATTCAGTTCCGCATGGAACGTGATTTTCTTGCCTGCGTACTCCGGGATGTGCACTCGGTAGTGGACGGTGTCTGCCGCTCCCGGTGGGATCAGGTGTACGTACACCACGGAGCGCGTGGCCCACGCATCCCTCTTGTTGATCAAGTTTCCGTGCGCGTCAATCTGCTGCGAGCGGTAGAAGTGCGCCCCTGGGTCCACGGGTCCCTTGCCGTTGTCGTCGACCTTGCCGCTCCAGAAGAGCGTCTGGCCTTTTTCGTCGGTGGCCTTCAGCTCCAGCCAGACGTCGAACGCATCCACCGTCCCGCCGGGGAAGAAATGGCCGACTTTGCGCGTCCGCACGACCACGTCCACAAGTACCGTGTCGCCTCGCCGCACATCCGCATTCACTCTTCCAAGTGGAGCCGTCACCGGCCGCAGCGTGTCGAACGTCGCCTTGGGCAGGGTTAGCTCCGATTCTTCGCCCACTCCAAACGTCGTCGAAAGCTCCTGCCCCGGTGCAGCGGCGGGCGCGACCGGCATCGGCTCCTTTCCCGCGGGCGACACGGCGAAGATGTCCACGCTGACCTGCCCGTCCTTCAGGAATTTCTCCGCGGTTTCGAGCTGCGTTTTGTCTTCGTTTTGCGTCGGTAATGCCGTATTCGCGCCCGGAAAGCGGTGCGAGTGCACGTAGCCGTTGATATTGCCGTCGTCGTTCGAGCGCACCAACGGCATGTGGCAATCGGCGCACATCATCGGGTGGGGCGGATAATAGAAGGACCGCGCTCCCAGCCCCGACACGCCGCTGGCTTGCCAGTTGTCGTACTCGTTGAATCCGCGCACCCAACGATAGTGGTTCACGGGCACGTCAAGATGGACCTTGTGGCAGGCCGAGCAAAACTCCGGAATCTGGTCGCGCATGAACGGCTTCAGGAAAACCCTCCTGTGGGGCTCCGGATCGAGCCGCACCATGAAATCATGCAACCGACGGATCAGCGGATTGTCGCTGGCCGCCAGCTTGTGCAATTCCGGATACTGCAAGACGTAGTTGCCGTTGCCCATGGTGTTCTTCACGTGCACAAAACTGTGGCACATCAGGCAGCTCAGTCCTGCTTGTCCCGCGGGCGTGTCTTCCACTTCCCGAATCGGCTTATCGAACATTCCGCTGAAAAGCAGAGCGGGATCGTGGCAACCGGCGCACCATTTCGAAGGCGTGATTCCCACTGTGTCCTGCATGTACTCGATGCTTTTGCGATACCACTGATTGTTGAACGACGAGAGGTGATGCGCTGAACTCTGCCACTGCTTGTAGATGTCCGCGTGACACCGTTGGCAGGCATCGGATTGGATGAAGTATTTCGCCGGGATTCGTTTTCCGCCCAGCGTCTGC
>DATJAD010000155.1:0-26646 GCA_035516615.1 Candidatus Acidiferrum sp. | reverse complement strand
CCCGTAGTGCATCAATCCCTGCCGCATCATCCGCTCGCCGAGCCCCATTTCGTTCATCAGGTCCACGGTCCCTTGTTCCAGCACCCCCGCGCGCACCCGCTCCTCCACGTATTGCCGTGTATGCAGCTCCAGCACCACGGACTCGATCCCCGCCATTTCCAGCAGCCGCGCCAGCACCAGCCCCGCCGGCCCCGCCCCCACAATCCCCACCCGCGTCCTCATCGTCACCTACTTCTCAACTTGCATCTTTGAATTTGCGGTTGCTCGCCTTTGCTACCTGCCCAGTTCGTAAAAGGTAGGACTATGCCGAACGCACGGATCATTTCCGGGTAGCCCGTGTCTGGGGAGCGGCGATTGAAGGCAAATCCTGGTCTCCTTGACGGTCAGAGTTGACTCTTGTCGGCTCACTTCTTCGGTTATCTCACCGGCATTTGCACCAGGGAGTTCTTCGCGTGGCCTCTTGCAGGCCAATGCCCTGGTATCCGTCATAGCTCATGCATAGCTCGGTGCTCTTGTAGTCCGAGAACCTGAATCGGACGGACTCGATTGGTTTACCACTCGAATCGAGCACAACAAGGAGGTGCGTTTCTCTGATGTCAAGTCCGTCGAATTTGAGACTCTTCCGCCGAGGCCACTCCTCGATTGGCCGTTTATCCACCCGCGCTTTTAGTCCGCGAGAATTTATCTCGCCATTGGGAAGAGCCGCTGGTTCTTTCCAAGACGGGTCATCGGTCCTCGCCGCGACACAGACGCTGCCAGTGCCTTGTTGTGCCGCTCCTCTCGCCGGCAAGAAGAGAACGAGCGCAATCATCATCAGTCCAAGCTTCACGATCTCCTCCCTTTGTATCTCGGCAAGTATTGCATAGGCTAAAATTCGAACTGCCATGCCTCTGCCTCGATAAGTGAACGTCCACTGGGCATGCAAGAAGTGTACCGTGGAACTGTCGCCTCGCGTTTCTTCACGACGTTCCTACTCGCCTCACGCCAGTGCTTTCGCCGTTCCCATCCTTCCCTGTATAGTCCCTGCCATGACTTCCTCCTCGCCACGCCGCCTCAACCTCGCCACCATCCTTTCGGCCGCCCTCATCGCTTTTTCTCTGGAGCCCGTCGCCCACGAGGTCCTCGGCCACTCCGTAATTGCCTGGCTCACCGGCGCAAAAGTCATTCTCATTTCCTCCACCGCCATGCAAACCCAGGGCGGCAGTCGCCTCGTTCCCGCTAGTGGCCCGCTGGCCAATCTCCTATTTGGTCTCCTCGCCTATGCCCTCGTTCGTCAGATTCCGCGTTTCAGCGCCGCTCGCCTTTTCCTTTGGTTTTTTGCTTTTGCCAATCTGCTTCTCGGCACTGGATATATCCTCTACTCCGGGCTGATTAATTTCGGCGACTCAGCCGTTGTCATCGCAGGCCTCAAGCCCGTTTGGCTCTATCGCACTGCTCTGATAGCCTTTGGCGCCTGGGGATACCGGTTCTCGATTCGCCTCGCCGCCCGCGATCTGCTTGCTTTCATCCGTTGCGGCAGCCTTCTCCCCGGCGACGTCCCCCGCATCCTCTACCCCTCCTGCACTGCCGGCGGCTTGCTCTATCTCGCCGCTTCCATTTTCAATCCCGTCAGTCCCTCATTGATTCTCTACGACGGTCTCTCGATGGCCTTCGGCACGGTCCTTGGCTTCTCGCTCGTCTCCGTCATCACCAAGAGATTCTCGAAGTCTCTCCCCGATGCCACTCCAACCGATCACCCGACTCCCACTTCCATCCCCTTCAGCCCCGCCTGGATCTTTACCGCCGCCGTTTGCACTGTCCTCTTCCTCATCTTCCTTGGCCATGGCATCCGCCTCCATTGAACCGCCTTTTGTGCGCGCCAAACCCGAGACCCAATCACTTTACCCTTGCAAATACATTACTCGTGTGCTAATATGGCACGTGAATAGAACGCTGCAACTCGCTAACTTCTTTCAATGCAACACTTCTGAAAAATCGCTCCCCAACTCCTCTAGAATCAACACTTACAAATCATTGGACTTAAAGTCCTTTGTAATGAACACTTGCAAAAAACAGGGGGGATACCCCCTCCCCTCGTCCCTTCTCCAGTGTTATCCTCATACCTTCAGGTCATTCGTGCTGGCCGTCGAACGGAGTCTTTTCCCATGACCGCTGACCGCTCCTCCCGCATTGACATCAACCTCGTGGACAGCGTCAGGCTTCCTCTCGCCCCATCCGCGCCTTACGGAGCCTCCGCCGCCATCGCCACCCTGTCCGGCAAACCCTTACAGCCCAATCGCGGCACCTCTCTCAATCTGGATTGGATCGAAAGCGTTCGCGTCAATACCAGCGCCGTCGAGCGCCGCGCCGCCACTCTCGTCACCCGCCGCACCGTCAAGAAAGATTGGCAGATCGCCTGGCTCCTTCGCGCCATCACCTGCATGGACCTCACCACGCTTTCCGGCGATGACACCGACGAACGCGTCCGCCGCCTCTGCGCGAAAGGCCGCCAGCCCATTCAGCACGAACTCGTCGAAAAACTGGGCATCGCCGAATTGAACATCCAGGTCGCGGCGATCTGCGTCTATCATCTTTTCGTGGACACCGCGCGCCGCGCTTTGCAGGGCACCAATATCAAAGTCGCCGCCGTCTCCACCGGATTTCCTGCCGGACTTTCTCCTCTCGAAACGCGCATCGCGGAAATTCGCCGCTCCGTGGACGCTGGCGCCGACGAAATTGACGTGGTGATCACCCGTCCTCACGTTTTCGGAGGGGGGTGGCAAAAACTCTATGACGAAATCGTGGCCTTCAAGGACGCTTGCGGCAAAGCACATCTGAAAGTCATTCTCGGCACCGGCGATCTCCTCACTCTCCGCAATGTCGCGCGCGCTTCTCTTGTGGCCATGATGGCCGGAGCTGATTTCATCAAAACTTCCACCGGAAAAGAATCCGTTAACGCTACGCTTCCGGTAGGCATCGTCATGACCCGTGCGATTCGCGAATACGCCCAGGAAACGGGAATGGCTGTCGGCTTCAAACCCGCCGGAGGAATTCGCACTGCAAAACAGTCTCTCGAATGGCTTTCATTGATGAAAGAAGAGCTGGGAAATTCCTGGCTCGAGCCGCATCTTTTCCGCTTTGGCGCCAGCGGCATGCTCGCCGATATCGAGCGCCAACTGGAATTCCACGCCACCGGCCGTTATTCCGCCGACTATCGCCATCCCCTTGCATGATGAGCCGACGCACATGACCGTCATCGAAAAATTCAAAACCATGGAGTACGGTCCCGCTCCCGAGGATCCGAAAGAATCTCTCCTCTGGCTCGACCGTCACCAGCGCCGCTTCGGCCATTTCATCAATGGAAATTGGCAAGCTCCCATCGCTGGAAAATATTTCGAGACCAACGATCCTTCTACCGGAGAAAAAATCGCGGACGTGGCGCAGGGCAGCGCCGCGGATATTGATGCCGCCGTGAAAGCCGCGCGCGCCGCGCTTCCCGAGTGGCAGGCGTTGCGCCCGTTCGATCGCGCGCGCTGCTTGTATGCGCTTGCGCGGCAAGTGCAAAAACATTCGCGGCGGCTCGCCGTGCTCGAAACGCTGGACAATGGAAAACCGATTCGCGAAAGCCGCGACATTGATGTTCCGCTCGTTGCGCGCCATTTCTACCATCACGCGGGCTGGGCGCAGCTTCTTGAACAGGAATTTCCGGAACACGCCGCATGCGGAGTGGTCGGCCAGATCATTCCGTGGAATTTTCCGCTGTTGATGCTCGCCTGGAAAATTGCTCCGGCTCTTGCTGCGGGAAACGCGGTCGTTTTGAAGCCGGCGGAGTACACGCCGCTCACGGCGCTGGCTTTTGCGGAGATTTGCCAGGAAATTTCCTTGCCAGCGGGCGTCGTGAATATCGTCACGGGTGACGGCTCCACGGGTGAAGCGCTGGTCACGCATCCCGACGTGGACAAGATCGCGTTCACCGGCTCGACCGAGGTTGGCCGCGCGATTCGCCGCGCGACAGCTACCTCGCACAAACGTCTCTCGCTTGAACTTGGCGGAAAATCGCCGTTCATCATTTTCGAAGATTCCGATCTGGATAGCGCGGTCGAAGGGCTCGTGGACGGAATCTGGTTCAACCAGGGACAGGTATGCTGCGCGGGTTCGCGCTTGCTCATGCAAGAAAGCATCGCCCAAAAACTCACCCGCAAAGTGCAGGACCGCATGAGCACGCTGCGTGTCGGCCCGCCACTCGACAAAGCAATTGATATCGGCGCGATCGTCGCGCCGGTTCAGCTCGAACGCATTGACCGGCTGGTCAAGCAGGGAATTGCGGAAGGCGCGACGTGCTGGCAACCCGAAATCGTATTGCCATCGCGCGGCCTGTATTACAAGCCGACGCTGCTGAGCAACGTGCATCCAACATCCGTCGTCGCGCAGCAGGAAATTTTCGGTCCGGTGCTCGCGGCGATGACGTTTCGCACGCCGCGCGAAGCCGTCGAGCTTGCCAACAACTCCGCCTATGGACTCGCGGCGAGCGTCTGGAGCGAGAGCATCAATGTCGCGCTCGATGTTGCTTCGCAACTCAAGGCCGGCGTCGTGTGGATCAACGGCACGAATCTTTTCGACGCCTCCTGCGGCTTTGGCGGCTACCGCGAAAGCGGCTACGGCCGAGAAGGGGGCAGGGAAGGCATGTTGGAATATCTTGAGCCGGTGTGGTTCAAGAAAGCTCCGCCGCTGCCCACGCCTGCATCTTCACCAAACGCAGAAATAGATGTCGCCAATCCCACGATCGATCGCACCGTGAAACTGTACATCGGCGGGAAGCAGGTGCGGCCCGATTCCGGCTACAGCATCGAAATTCGCGGGAAAAACGGAAGAATTCTCGGCGAATCTCCCCTGGGCAACCGCAAGGACATTCGCAATGCGGTTGAAGCAGCACGCCAGGCAACAGCTTGGAGCAAAACCAGCGCTCACAATCGGGCTCAGGTTCTCTATTACATGGCGGAAAATCTTTCGTTGCGCGCAAGAGAAATCGGCGAACGCCTTGCCGCCGCCGTAGGCACGATGCAGGCTGGCGAAGAGATCGCCGTCACTCTCACGCGGATTTTTTCTTATGCTGCGTGGGCCGACAAATTCGACGGCGCCGTGCACAATCCGCCTTTTCGCAACATCGCCATAGCCATGAATGAGCCAATCGGCGCGGCGGGCGTTCTCTGTCCAGCCTGTGTCCCGCTTCTCGGCTTCTTTACGCTGGTGCTTCCGCTGCTCGCCGCCGGAAATACCGTGGTCGCCGTTCCTTCGGAAACTTTTCCGCTCATTACCGGCGATCTTTATCAGGTTTTCGAGACGAGTGATTTGCCCGCCGGAACCATTAACATCGTCCCCGGCCGTCCTTCCGAACTTCTGAAAATTCTCGCCGAGCACGATGGCATTGACGCACTATGGTGTTATGGCGACAAAGCGATATGTTGCACCGCCAAAGCGCTCTCGATTGGAAATTTGAAGCAGGTTTGGACCAACGAAGGGCGTCAGATCGATTTCTTCGATGCACGGCAGGGCGAAGGCCGCTGGTTCCTCGAACACGCGCACCAGGTAAAGAATATCTGGGTTCCCTACGGAGAATGACGCCCAGGTGAGCACGGTGCCTGCGGAGAATCAGGGCGACGCCGGCCAGGCTCGCATTGCCTTTCGCTATCCCGGCTTCACGCTTTTTCAATTCGCGCGCTTCGGCATCGTCGCCGCCACGGAAATGCAGGCCGTCGCCGTCGGCTGGCAAATCTACGAAATCACCCGCCGCCCCCTCGACCTCGGGCTCGTGGGCCTTGCGCAATTCCTTCCCAGCATTGCACTCTTCCTCGTCACCGGTCACGCGGCTGACCGCTTCAACCGGCGGCGGCTCGTCACCGTGTGCTACACCGGATTCAGCGTGTGTTTCGCACTCCTGCTTCTGCTGACGCTTCGGCATGTGCAAACGGTGGGGCCCATTTATGCCGTGCTGGTGCTTCTGGGGGTGGTCCGCGCGTTCAATGGGCCGGTGAGCCGCGCCATGCTTCCGCAACTGGTGCCGGAAGAGCATTTCCATAATGCGGTGGCGTGGGCATCCAGTATTTTTATGACCGCGACGATTTTGGGGCCGACACTGGGAGGATTGATTTACGCAGCGGCGCGGGGGCCGCGTGCGGTGTATTTCGTTTCGATGATCAGCGCACTATTCGCTATTGCGATGGTGGTGCGCGTTCGATCGACGGAGACGGGGCGTGCGAGGCCTGCCGCGGACATGTCCACGCTTTTTAGGGGATTGCAGTACATCTGGCGCGAGAGGCTGATTCTGGGCGCGATTTCCCTGGATCTTTTTGCAGTGCTGCTGGGAGGAGCAGTGGCGCTGCTCCCCGTTTACGCGAAAGAAATTCTGCAGACGGGGCCGTGGGGATTGGGAATTTTGCGGAGCGCGCCGGGAGTTGGGGCAGCGATCATGGCGATTGCGGTCGCGCACCGCCCGCTGAAGCGCCGGGCAGGAGCCACGATGTTGTGGTGCGTGGCGGGATTCGGGCTCTTCACGATCCTGTTCGGGATTTCGAAGAGTTTCGCGCTATCCATGGTGGCGCTATTTTTGGTGGGCGCGACGGACATGATCAGCGTAATTGTGCGCGGGACGCTGATCCAGATTGCGACTCCGGACGAGATGCGCGGCCGGGTGAACGCCGTGGACATGATTTTCATCGGGGCTTCGAACGAGCTGGGACAGTTCGAATCGGGATTGACGGCGCAGTGGTTCGGAACCGTACCCGCCGTACTGCTTGGCGGAGTGGGAGCCATACTGGTGACAGCGCTCTGGGCGTGGTTGTTCCCACAACTGCGAAAGGTGGATGATTTGACGCTTCCGGCGCGAACAAGCTAACTTCGCGAGGCCATGTTTGCGGCACTCCGCGCGGCGTGGGCGGCGCCGAGCAACGGGGCGTCTTCGTTGAGAACGACAGCAATCGGAATATTCGCGAGGATCGGAGAGAGTGGGCCCTTATCGGCGAACGCCTGGCAAAAGGTGCTCCTCTGGAGAAGCGGAAGAATTTTTACGGCGATCCCTCCGGCGAGGTAGACGCCTCCGTAGGCAAGCACGCGCAGAGCAAGATTTCCCGACTCGGCGCCAAACGCATCCGTCCAGAAATCCAGAGTTTCCATGCAGATCGGGCATGAACCCGAGAGCGCGTTTTGCGTGATTTCCTGCGCGGAATCGGCAGCGGCTGCTTTGAAGGATTCGTGGCGCACGTCCGGTCCAAGAAATTCGTGGATGGGGCGAAAGCCACGGCCGGAGAAAAGTTCTTCACAGGAGACGCGGGGAAGACGCTTTTTGAGGAAAGTGAGAAAGGCGATTTCCTGATCGGTACGCGGCGCGAAATCCGCGGAGCCCCCTTCCGAGGGTGCGGCGCGATGGCCCTTGCCGTCCCAATAAAGAACAGCTTCGCCGAGGCCAGTACCGGCGGCAATGACGGCACTATTTTCCTCCGGATGGTCCACACCGCGATTCAAGTAGAGAAAATCTTCAGGCTGCAAATACTTCAGTCCGCGCGCAGTGGCGACTAGGTCGTTCATGAGGACGATGCGTTCGATCGGGAGGCCGAGGCGGGCAGCGAGGGAAGCGGAATCGAGAACCCAGGGGATATGCGCGGCGTGGAGACGGCCATCCACGACGGTGCCGGGAACGCCAAAGCCGGCGGCGGACACGGAATGGGCGGAGGCATCCTTGCAAAATTTCTCGACGAGCTGTTCGAAACTGGAGAACTCCCGCGTGGCATAGCGAAAGCGCGCAGCGCGGCGGAGCCCGCCGGCGGTTTCCTCATAGGCGGAGAGATTGCATTTCGTGCCGCCGATATCGCCGGAAACGATCATGGAATACCTGCGCGGGAGGAATGGTTCACGAAAGGCGCTCCGGAGTGAAGAGAGCGGTCATGTCCAATACGTGACGATAATAGTCCTTTTTTGCGAGAGCGGAGGAAGCCTCCTCGTCCACGAGAAAGGTCGCTTCGGGATGAAGTTGAAGAGCGGAAGCAGGAACGGAGGCAGTGACAGGGCCTTCGATGGAACCGGCCACGGCGGCGGCCTTAGATTTTCCGGAAGCGAGGAGGAGAATCCGGCGGGCTTCGAGGATGGTTCCGATGCCCATGGTGATGGCGCACTTGGGAACGTCTTTTTCGTCGCCAAAAAACTTGAGATTGTCCTTGATGGTTTCGCGGCTGAGAGCCTTCAAGCGGGTGCGGGAAGCCAGGCTGGACGTAGGCTCGTTGAAACCGACGTGGCCGTTGCGGCCGATTCCGAGAATCTGAAGATCAATGCCGCCCGCGCGGCGAAGGTCTTCTTCGTAAGAGGCGCAGTACGCGTCGTAATTTTGCGAGACGGTACCGTCCGGGATGCGAATATTTTGCGCGGGAATATTCACGTGGGAGAAGAAATTAACGTTCATGAAGGAATGGAAACTTTGCGGGTGAGAAGGCGCGAGGCCAAGATATTCATCGAGATTGAAGGAGACCGTGCGAGAGAAATCGAGATGCTCCTCGCGATGCATGCGGATGAGCTCTTTGTACAGGCCCAGCGGGGTGTTGCCGGTGGCGAGGCCGAGGACGGCGGACGGTTTGTTGCGAATGGTGGCGGCGACAATTTTTGCGGCTTCGCGGCTTACCTCTTCATAATCGGCTTTGAGAACAACCAGCATCTTCACCCCTCAGGAAATTCAAATTCGAAAGCACTGCATCGCGCAACGCCACACAAGCCCGCGGGCAGATCACCGGAAGCGCCGGATCACAAGATTGTGACGATCCGAGCGGTAGATGCCCAGGACATAGATCAGCGGCTTGTCCGCAGTGGAGTAAATGACCTGGCGAATGCGCAGAAGCGGCTCGCGGCGCTGAACGCCAAGCAACTCCGCCGTGCGGGGATCCGCGAAGGTGGCGTCAATCTCCTCGTCGGCATAGCCGAGCTTGACGCCGTACTCGCGCTCGATCAGGCCGAAGAGTGATTCGCGGCCGAGAGGAGCGGAGAGCAGATCGGGGAATTCCGCGGAAGCAAGATAACAGGTCTCGAGAGCGAAAGGTTCTTCGGAGGCGTGGCGGAGGCGTTCCAGCTTGATGATGGGCGCCGTGGGAGGAACGGAGAGGCGCGCGGAGATTTCCGGTTCATTCTCGATGATGCGCGCAAAGAGAATCCGGGAACCGGCGACGAGACTACGCGCGGCCATCTGCTCGGTGTAACTCATCAACTTGTTAAAGTGAATTTTGGGAGCGGCGACAAAGGTGCCGATGCCCCGGCGACGTTCGACAAGGCCCTCGCGCTCAAGAGAAGCGAGCGCGTGGCGGGCGGTCATGAGGCTGACCTGATGAATGCGGGCGAGGTCGCGCTCGGAACTTACGGCGTCCCCGGGGCGCAATTGGCCGGCCTCAATGCGCTTGCGAATGGAAGACTGAATGCGCTGGTAGGCAGGCAAGTTAGGGCGATGTTTTTGCAGCATTTCGCTTCCCTTGAACTGATTTACGGGCGCACCGGAGAAATGGAGGCGCGAGCGGGAGACAGTTTATCAAAAAAGAGAGGGAGAGCACCCGGCCGATGGGCGCCGGAAGATGCGGCGAGGATGAAGTTGGCTTGGCCATGAGTGATATAGAGCGGATGATCTGGGACCCTCGAAGGTTGGGATTATAGGCGCAAAATGGGCGGGAATACAGGAGCATCGTTCCCGTGCGATTCCGCGAAAGCTATATAGCTACCGCTCACCGGCCTGGGGAGAGGCGGAAGCATCGAGTTCGGCGAATACTTCTTCCGCGCAGTGAAAGGCAGAGTTGGCAGCTGGGACGCCGCAATAGATGGCGGACTGGAGAAGAACCTCCCGAATTTCCTCGCGAGAGACGCCGTTCGTAAGGGCGGCGCGGACGTGCATGCGGAATTCGTCCGGGCGATTGAGCGCGACCATCATGGCGAGCGTGATCATGCTGCGCGTCTGGAGAGAAAGGCCGGGACGGGTCCAGATTTCGCCCCAGGCGTAGCGCGTAAGCAAATCCTGAAAAGCTTCGTTGAAGTCGTTGCGATTTTTCAGGGCACGGTCCACGTGGGCGTCGCCGAGAACGGCGCGGCGGACTCTCGACCCCAGGTCGTATTTTTGGCGCTCGTCCATCGGGTGTCTCCTCAGGAAGAAAGAAAGGCATCGAGTTCACGGTTGAAATGAGCGGCGTCTTCGATATCGGAAAGATGCGCAGCGTCGAGCTCGACAAAACGCGCGCCGGCTATTTGCCCGGCGAGCCCGCGGCCGTCGGCGGGAGGAGTGGCGAGATCGTGCGCGCCGGACATGACGAGTGTGGGGACGCGAATTTGCGAAACGATGGCGCGAGAGTCAAAGTCGCGGACGGCGGCGCAGCTTGCGGCGTAACCCACAGGATTCGCAGTTTGCAGAGCGTGAAGAATAGGGGCCACGACTTCGCGATGTTCTTCATGAAAGCGGGGAGTGAACCATCGCGCGACAACCGCGATGGCGACGTCCTTCATGCCGTTCTTGGAAACAGCTTCAATGCGGGCGTTCCAGCTTTCGGCGTTGCCGATTTTTGCGGCGGTGTTGCAGAGAATCAGTTTGTGCAGACGCGGCGCGGCATTGAGTCCAAGCCATTGACCGATTTGGCCGCCCATGGACAGGCCACAGAAATGAACACGATCGAGATTTAGCGCGTCGAGAAGAGCGAGAACATCGCGGGAGTGTTGTTCGATGGAGTAGGGACCGGGAGTTGTGGAGGATTGGCCGTGGCCGCGTGTGTCGTAGCGCAGGACGCGGAAGCGATCGGAGAATGCGGCGGCCTGGAGATCCCACATGGAGAGAGTAGCGCCGAGAGAGTTGGAGAAGAGGATGGCGGGGGCGTTGGCAGGGCCGGCGATATCGTAGTGGATACGCGCGTCGGGAAGTTCGGCGAAGGGCACGAGAGTCATCCTTGAGCAGAGACTTTTTGGGCGCGGCGGGCGCGGGCGGCGGCCAGCACGCGATCAATGAATGGACCGGCGGAGCCGAGATAATTCGTGGGATCGAAAAGGCGGTCGAGATCGGCGGGAGTGAGCAAGGCCGAGAGTTCCGTATCGGCGGAAAGAATTTCGCGGAGATGACGGCCTTCGATTTGCGCGCGGCGGCAGGCGGCTTCCATACGTTCGTGCGCGGGCTGGCGGCCGAGTTTTTCGCTAAGAACCATGGAGACCGCTTCCGCGTAGAGGAGACCGCGCGTGAATTCGAGATTTTGGCGCATTTTCCTCGCGTCCACAACGAGATTAGGGATGAGAGCGGCGAGATGGTGTAGCGCGCCAGCGGTGAGGCGAATGATTTCAGGCAACGTTTCCCATTCGGCGTGCCAGGAACCAAGAGCGCGCTGCTCCGGGTGATCCATGGAAACGAGCATGGTGCTGACGAGCCCAGGAACACGGAGAACCGCACCGAGGATAGCGGCGCAGGCAACGGGATTGCGCTTGTGCGGCATGGAGGAAGAGCCGCCGCGGCCTTCGCCGGAAGGTTCGCGAATTTCCTGAAGCTCGGTTTGCATGTGAAGAGAGAGGTCACGAGCGATTTTGGCGAGAGAGCCGGCGAGGAGGCCGAAGGCCGTGGCGAGTTCGGCGAGGTGGTCGCGATGAGAGTGCCAGGGAATGTCGGGCAAGCCGAGGCGAAGCTCTTCGGCGAGGAATTTTGCGACTTCCGCGCCGCGAGCGTCGAGAGCAGCCAGCGTGCCCGCGGCGCCGCCAAATTGAAGGACGAGAGCGCTTGGTCGAAGGGCGGCGAGGCGATGATGGTGCCGCAACATCGCGTCCAGCCAACCGGCGGTGATAAAACCGAAAGCGGTGGGAAGAGCGTGCTGCATCCAGGTGCGCGCAGGGAGAAGCGTGTGGCGATGGGATTCGGTGAGCGAGGCGAGGCTGCCTGCCAAAGAGTCGAGGCTCGCGAGCGAAAGTTCGAGAGCGCGGCGAAGTTGGAGAATGAGCGCGGTGTCGAGAACATCCTGGCTGGTGGCGCCCCAGTGGACGAAGCGGGAGGCGTCTGGATTCTCCTTGGCTACGGCGGCGGTGAGTTGCTTGACGAGAGGAATCGCGAGATTGCCGGAGGCGGCAGCGGAATGCGCGAGGGCGGGGAGGTCTATCAGGACGGCGCGACATTTGGAAGAGATCAGCTGCGCTGCGGGAGGCGGGATGACACCAGCGCGGGCCTCAGCGAGAGCGAGGGCCGCTTCGAAGTCCAGCATGGCCTGGACAAAAGCGGAATCGGAAAAGACGGCTTCGATTTCCGGCGAGCGGAAGAGCTCATCTAGGAGATGCATGGATTCCCCGGGAACCGCATGGTGAGAGTGTAATCGCAGTACGGAGCAGAAAAAAACGGTTTCCGCGGCGGCGAGTCTATACGATAGACTCCAGCCGTTTGGCTGGAAGGGACGAACGGAGAGCGGGACCCATGTTCAAGAATCGCCGCAAAATTCAGATTAATTGGGGCGACTGCGATCCGGCGGGAATCGTGTACTTTCCGCGGTACTTTGAGATGTTCGACGCGTGCACGGGCGCGCTGTTCGAAAAGGCGGGGCTGCCGAAACACGAGATGCTGAAGAAGTATGGAATCGTAGGCATACCGATGGTGGATACGAGGGCAAAGTTTTTTGGGCCGGCCACGTTCGGGGATACGGTCGAAGTGGAATCGCGAATCGCGGATTGGGGAAACAGCAGCTTTTCCGTCGAGCACAAGATTTTCAAAGGCGAGACGCTGATTGCGGAGGGATTCGAGAAGCGCGTTTGGACGGCGAGAACGGCGGAGGGAGATGGAGCGTTGAAGAGCCAGGCGATCCCGGCCGGAGTGAAGCAGCGGTTTGCCTAACGATTACGAAGAGGAAAGGCGGGAAGGCGCGTGCGCCGCACCTTCCCGTTCCTGCCGAGTTTCTCAGCGTTTGAGTTCGACGCTTTGCGACAGCTTGAAGGAAACGGGCGTTTCCGCAGGCAAGGAGATCTCGCGGTCACCCGTCAGCGCGGCGCCACCTGTGCCGGCACCCGCTCCCGCGGCAGCGCCGATCGCTGCTCCCTTGCCGCCGCCGGCGAGACCGCCAATCAGAGCCCCCAGCGCGCCGCCACCGCCCACCAGAACAGCAGTGCGCTTGCCTTTCCCCTTCGTGGACCAGGTGCGCGGCGGAGTGTGAAGGTCGTAATCCCTTCCCCTCACGGTGATGCTAGTGAGTTCGATGGAAAGCTCTGCTCCACCCTTGAACTTGCCGGCGGATTTGGCGTCTCTCACTAGACCGGTAACTCTGGCATCTTTGGGAATCACCACCCCGCCATTAATTTCGAGCGGATCGCGCAGGCTGGCTGAAAAGCTCTGGCCAGAAGAACTTTTCTTGGAGCTGAGGGCCTCATCCAGAACGACGGTGATCTCCGTGTCTGCGGGAATGACGATGGGCTGTTCCACAGAGCGGGAACTCGCTCTGGAACTGCCCGATGCGGATGAAGAAGAAGAGGAGGAGGAGGGAGAGGCTTCGGAAGTATCTCCAGAAGCGGACTGATCCACTGGTTTCTGGCAACCGGAATAAAATACGACCAAGCCAAAGCCAAGAACCCCTACGAACAAAAGACGACGAAACAAAAAACACCTCCCAAGAATAGAAATAGAGGGCTGAGGGCATCTACTTATCTATTCTGCGGACAAAAATCAGCGGTGCAAACCAAAAAATAGGGAGTGTTCAAGGCGGACACGCTCGACCGCAACGAGATGAAATTCCTCTAAGAAGAAAAAAGGGAATTCCGGCTAAAGTTCTGCGAACCTGCGCCGATGGGATAGACAAAGTGAGGCTCCCCGCCTCGCTACGGGAGCTGCGCAGTCTGCCTCGGCAAGAATTGCGCAGCCTCTGTGTGTGTCCGATCGAAACAGCGTGCCGATGTGGGGCAACGTGTGTCTTGTCAAGCTCCGTTAAGTCCCGTATTTTCCTCAATTCTTCGTCCGCAAACTTGGCGACTGAATCGCAAGAGTGAAACCTGCCGGTAGCTGGGAAGATTCTTCCCGCTTTCTGGTGCGGATTGCCGCGTGTCCATCCGCAAATTCCAGGTCCAGAAGCCAGGAGAGGAACATGGCCGCAAGCGCACTCACGAACTTCATCCGTCCGCGGAGCCGGGTTTTGGTTGCCAGTGCAAATGCGGATTTTCGCAAACGCCTGCTGGGAAGCGTGGCGCTAGGCGAATCGCTCCAGGAAGAAGCAGTCGGCGGCGCCCACGCGCTGGCAAAGCTGGGACAGTTCGATTGCGACAGCGTACTGCTGGACAAACACCTTCCTGATTTGGACGCCAATGAAGTGGCGGGACTGATCCGGGAACGGTACCCGCGCATTTCCGTGCAGATGGTTGATTCGAAATTGGCGAGCAGCGAGATTCAAGATAGCGCGATTTTGGAAAAACAAGAAGCGGCCGAGCAGCCCGAGGAACTAGAGAGCGGTGAGGTGGAATTCCGCGAGAACGAAATGGACGCGGCGAACGCGCAGGCGCTGCCCGGAATGATCGGAACGAGCAAGGGGATCCGGCAGGTGTATGAGATGGTGCGCATGGTGGCGGCGCGGGATACGACGGTGCTCGTAGCCGGGGAAACCGGAACCGGGAAGGAATTGGTTGCGCAGGCGATCCATCAATTGAGCCGGCGATCGAAGCAGGCGTTTGCGGCGGTGAATTGCGCGGCGATTCCGGAAGCGCTGTTGGAGGCAGAACTTTTCGGCTATGTGCGAGGCGCATTTACGGGAGCGGTGCAGTCGCGCTTGGGGCGCATTCACGTGGCCCATGGCGGGACACTCTTTCTGGATGAAGTGGGAGATCTTCCGCTGAGCATGCAGGCAAAACTTTTGCGATTCTTGCAGAACGGCGAAGTGCAGCGGCTGGGAAGTTCGGATGTGTACCGGGTGGACGTGCGCGTGGTGTGCGCGACGAACGTGCGGCTGCAGGAAATGGTTCTGAGCAAGCAGTTCCGCCAGGATTTGTACTACCGGCTGGCCGTTTTCCCGATCACGATCCCGGCACTTCGGGAACGAACTGGGGATATCGGCGCGTTGTCCGAACATTATCTGGAGCGTCTCGCGGAAGAGGCGCAACTTCCGCCTAAAACGCTGACACCAGGTGGTCTGGCGCTGCTCGAAAAACGCCAGTGGAACGGCAATGTGCGCGAGCTGCAGCATGCGTTGGAACGGGCGTTTATTCTTTCCGGAAACGACCGATCGCTGCGGCCGGAGCATTTTCAGATGTATGGCGAGAGCAGGGAATTAAGAGAAATCTAACGCCAGAAAGATGCTCCTGGCAGAGAGAGTGCAGGAATGGCGACGATGCCAAATTTGCCCATAACCCGGCAAAGAACACACAGCAAGGCAATGCTTCGCGATCCTCAGCAGGAAGCGAAAGAAAGCCTGACCCGGGCTTTTCTGACGTTCACGCAGGCGGCAGGTTCGCTGGAGCGTTCTTACACGCAATTGCAGGCCGAAGTAACACGGCTGCATCGCGAACTGGACCGCGCCAATTCGGAGCTGGAGCGGAGCCTGGAAGAGAACGCACGCGTGCGCGGGTATTTGTCGCGCGTGCTGGACAATCTCCCTTGCGGGGTTCTGGTCGTGGACGGAACGGGAAAAGTGCAGATCGCGAACCCCGAAGCGCGACGCCTGATGCAGACGCCTGGAGATTGGGCCGCAGGGAAGGACGCGGGACTGCCGGAGCCGATTCAGCAATTGCTGAAAGATGTGCCCACAAACAGTTTTTTTTCGGAGCGCGAGTGGTCCACGGCAAATTCCACGGGCAATCGTACTATCGGCATCCTGCGCGCAAACATTAGCGAAATTCCCGATGGGCCCCGCGACAGCATCTGGATCGTGCGAGACATTACGGACCAGAAGCGGCTTGCCGAGGAGCGGGAAGCGGCAAGGCGGTCGCTGGCGCTGGCCGAAGTGGCTACGGTTCTGGCGCACGAAATTCGCAACCCGTTGGGAAGCATGGAACTCTTCACTGGACTGCTTGCGGATGCCACGTCGCACCTTCCGGAAACGCGGCAGTGGGTCATGCATCTGCAAGCCGGGCTAAGGGCGCTCTCGGCGACCGTGAACAACGTGCTGCAGTTTCACAGCCAGCCCGCCGCGCAATTCGTGCCCGTCGAGTTGGACCGCCTGGTCACCGAAACGATGGATTTCCTCCAGCCGCTGGCACGGCAGCGCGGGCAGCAAGTCCATATTGAAAATTCGATCGGAAAAATATCCGCGAACGCGGATGCCAACCGCCTGAAACAGGTCTTCCTGAATTTATCGCTGAACGCTTTCCGGGCCATGCCTCCAGGAGGAACCCTCTCGGTGCGGCTGGGGTGGGCGCCGCAGTTTCCCGAGGGCGCGGCGCAGATTGATTTCAAGGACGACGGCCGCGGACTGCCGGAAGAGCTGTTGGAGCGCATTTACGATCCGGGCTTTACGACCACACCAGGCAGCCCGGGGTTGGGGCTGGCCGTCAGCAAGAAGGTCGTCGAACAGCACGGCGGCGAGATCCGTGTAGCGAGCAAGCCAAGCCACGGAGCGACGTTCTCCATCATTCTGCCCGTCGCAGGAGCAAATGCATGAGCCAGGTCTTGATCGTGGATGACGAAGTGGCAATGCGCGCGGCGCTGGAGAACAACTTTCGCCGGCGGGGCTGGCGGGTGCAAACCGCAGCGGGAGTGCGCGAAGCGGTGGCAAAATTTCGCAGCGCGCCAGCAAGGCTCGTGGTCACAGATATGTGCATGGAGGACGGAAACGGCCTGGAAGTAATGCAACAGGTCCGTTCGTGCATTCCCGGCACGCCAGTGGTTTTTCTGACGGCGTACGGAAGCGTGCCGGGGGCGGTGCAGGCGATCAAAGAGGGAGCCTGCGATTACCTGCAGAAGCCGGTTGCGTTTGAAGAGCTTGTCGCGGTTGCACAGAAGCTTCTGCCCGCCGCAAACGCCGTGGATGGAGAATTGGATTTTTTCGACGGGATCGGACGGTCGCCGGCCTTCTTGTCCGTTGTTGGGCGAGCGCGGCGAGCGGCGCTTACCGAAGCGGATATTTTGATCGAAGCGGAAAGCGGAACCGGCAAGGAGTTGCTGGCGCGGCTGATTCACAAAGCGAGCAACCGGGGCGAAGGCCCGTTCGTGGCAGTGAACTGCTCCGCATTTCCGGACAATTTACTCGAGAGCGAACTTTTCGGGCATGTGCGAGGAGCATTCACGGGCGCCCACACGGCCAAGCCTGGGAAATTCGAACTGGCGAGCGGCGGCACCCTGCTGTTGGATGAAATCGGGGAAATGCCTTCCTGCCTGCAGCCAAAGCTGTTGCGCGTATTGCAGGAACGCGAGATTGACCGGCTGGGCGATACGCGGCCCGTGCCCGTGGATGTGAGAGTGATCGCCACGACGAATCGCTCGCTTCGCGCGCAGGTGGAAGCGGGCACGTTCCGGCCGGACCTCTTCTACCGATTGAACGTCGTGCCACTCACTTTGCCTGCCTTGCGCGAGCGGCGCGAAGACATTCTCCCGCTCGCGGAACACTTTCTACGCAAATACGAACCGAAAGAGCGACCGGGCGTACACCGGATTTCTCCGGAGTTTGCCGCGCAGCTCGAAGCGCATGATTGGCCCGGAAATATTCGCGAGTTGGAAAACTTCATCCGGCGTGCCCTGGCGCTCGCAACGGGACCATCACTTAGCGCGGAACCGTTCGAAAAGGATTCACTCTCCCCAAGCAATGAAGCCGCCGCGGGACTGCATCCCGGAGTAACTCTCCAGGAAGCCGAGCGCCAGCTTCTGGAAAAGACGCTTCTGGCGACGGGCGGCAATCGAACCAAGGCGGCGGAACTAATGGGTGTGAGCTTGCGAACAGTTCGCAACAAGATTCGGGAATACGGCCTGCCCGCGCGGAGGCCGGCATGAGCTGGCTCGACACTCCTCAGCTGCTTCTGATGCAGCGCTACCTGGACCTGAGCACGATGCGGCAAACGCTGGTGAGCACCAACCTCGCGAACATTGATACCCCGGGTTATCACACCCGTGACATTGATTTCCGAGGAGCCATGGAGCGCGCGATGAATGGTGAACCGGAGGGGCTGACCAGTCCCTTTGTCGTTCCCGTGCCGGGACTGACCTCGCGGCCGGACGGCAACAACGTCAGTCCAGACCGGGAGGCGCTTCTGCTCGCCGAAGTGCAACTGCAATACAAAGCCGCGACGGCGATCTTGCGTGCGGAATTCGCGCAACTCAGCACGGCGATTCGGGAGGGCCAGTAAATATGAACCTGTTTCGAGTGATGGAAATCAGTGGATCGGCGCTTCTCGCGGAGAGGCTGCGCGCGGAAGTGGTGTCCGCAAATCTGGCGAACTCGGAAACAACGCGAACGGCAAACGGCGGTCCATATCAGAGGATGCACGTCGTGTTCGGGGCGCGTCCCGCACAGCCGTTCGCTACGCCGCCAAGCTTCGGCATGATGCTCGCTTCCTACGCGGACATGCATGCGGAGGATGTGCGCGTGGTGAACGTCGTTGCCGACAACGCACCGCCGATTCGGCGCTTCGAGCCGGGAAACCCGGATGCGGATAAACAAGGCTATGTTGCGTATCCGGCCATCAATCCGGCGGAAGAGATCGTCAACCTGATGGGCGCCGCACGGGCCTATCAAATCAATGTGTCCGCGGTGGATAGTACGAAGAACATGATTCAGTCGGCGATCGCGATTCTGAGCTGATCGCAGGGAAAAAAGGAGAGAAGCGATGTTTAATCCCATTCAAGGTCTTCCGCGGCCCACGTTTGACACCGCGACGAGCAGCGACACAGGACTCCAGCCGAACGCCAGCGATTCGCAGTTCATGGACACGTTCAAGAGCGCCATGGACGAGATCAGTACGATGCAGGGACAGGCGGACGACAAAGTTACGCAGCTCTTGAGCGGCAATGGACAAGACATCCACTCCGCAATGATCGCGGTCGAAAAAGCCAATCTGTCTTTTCAAATGATGGTGCAGGTGCGGAACAAAATCGTGCAGGCTTACCAGCAGATTGCCTCGATGCCTTTCTGAGGCACTAGAACGGAGCCGCCGCAGGCCATCCCGGGTCAACGATGGAAAGGATCTTCCAACAAATCTCCGCATTCTTGCGCGGCCTTACACTGCGGCAGCGAGTTCTGCTTGTGGGCAGCCTTGCCGTGGTCGGCGCGATCGTCTGGGTTTTTTCCGCCTTGCTTGCGGGCGGCGAGTACAAGCCGCTTTATTCCGGCATGGCGCCCGCGGACGCACAGACCCTGGCGCAGCGGCTGGGCGCGGCGAATATCGCTTACCAGCTGTCCACCGACGGAACTTCCGTGCTGGTCCGCGCCGATCAAATGGACAAAGCGCGTCTCGAAGTAGCCACGGAAGGGCCATTGCCGAGCGGACGGATGGGATTCGAATTGTTCGACAAGCCGAACTGGTCGGGCAGCGATTTTTCCGAGAAGGTGAATTACCAGCGCGCGCTCGAAGGCGAACTGGAGCGCACGATCCAAACCATGAACGGGGTGGAAGCGGTGCGCGTTCACCTGGTCCTGCCGCACGAATCGCTATTCAACGATCGCGAGCGTCCCGCAAAGGCCGCGGTGGTGCTCAAGTTGCGCGGGACGCGTTTGACCGAGCAGATCGCCACTTCGGTGGCCAACCTGGTTTCCAGCGCCTGGGACGATCTTTCGCCGCAAAATGTCACGGTGGTCACGACCGACGGTCAAATGCCGTGGGCAGGGCATGGAAACTCCGGACCGGGAAGGATGACCGACACGGACCTGGAAACCCAATTGGCCGAAAAGGTCGTTCAGACGCTTGCTCCGGTGGTGGGCAGCGACCATGTGAAATCGAGCGTCACCATTGATTATGACGCCACGTCCGGCGATACCACGCAGGAAACGTACGATCCCAATACCACGGCGGTTCTGACTTCGCAGATTTCGCAGGAGACCGTGGGTGATCTACAGCCTTCCGGAATTCCAGGCACGCCGAGCAATACACCAAATACGCAGGGTTCTTCCACAGCAGCCCAGGTGGCGCAGACTAGCAGCGCGAGCCAGGGAATTCACACGGAGAGCAAGACTTTCGCCGTGAGCCGCACCACGCACCACATCGTGGAGCCGGCGGGCCGGATCAAGCGCATTGCCGCGGCGATTCTGGTGGACGACGCGACGGAGACCAAAACGGAAAACGGCAAGACCGTGGAAACGCACCGGAAACGGACCCCGGACGAAATGGCGCAGATTGAATCGTTGGCGAAAGCGGCGATCGGGTTTGACGCGCAACGCGGCGACGAATTCTCGCTGCAAGATATTCCCTTCACTCAAACTCCTTTGGAAATTCCCCAAGCGCCGGGAAAGGTGCAGCGCTTCTTCCTGTTCGCGCAGAAGTGGACGGGGCTTCTGCGGTATGCGGGGCTGTTGCTGCTCTTCGCGATCGTATATCTGCTCATCCTGAAGCCGGTGAAGAAGCAGGTTATGCGGATCCTCGAGACGCCGATCAAGGGCGAGCTTGCAGTTGCTGGCGGCGCGCACCCCGAAGCAGCCGCGCTTGCCGCAGCGGGCCACGTTCAAGCAGGTACTCTGGAGGCATTCGCTGGAGGATCCCCCGAATTGCGGCAAGCCGTGGCCCTGAAGAAGGAACTGGCCGCGAAGGTGAAGGAAGATCCTGAGTCGGCCAGCCGTTTGATCCAAAACTGGATGCGCGAGACGGAGAAGCAATCGTGAGCCATTCCGATGAGCATGCGTTAAATGGAAAGCGCAAAGCAGCCATCCTCATGGTGCTCCTGGGCGACGAAGCGGCCATGGGCGTGTACCGGAATTTGCCGGACCGCGATTTACGCGCCATCACGCAAGAAATATCCGAGCTTGAATACGTCTCTCCGGAAATTGGCGCAAAAGTTTTGCAGGATTATTACCGGCTTACCCTGACGCAGGAATATCTGGCGCAAGGAGGCCAGAGCTACGCGAGCAAAGTTCTGGTTAAGGCCTTCGGGGAGCAGGGCGCGAAAGCGCTTCTTGAAGAAGTCTCCCGCGCCCAGGAAGCCAGCGCCCAGAACTTGGACACCCTCCAAAAAACCGATCCGCAGCAGCTTGCAAAATTCATCCAGGGGGAACACCCGCAGACCATCGCATTGGTGATTGCACACTTGAACCCCAAGGCGGCGCGGGCGGTGCTGATGATGCTGCCGGAAAAAGTGCGTGGACAGGCGGTGAAGCGCCTCGCGGAGATGCAACAGTTTTCACCGGAGATGGTAAAAAGAATTGCGCTGGTCATGCACAAGCGTCTCGTGACGCTTGGCGAACAGAGCCGCCGCGCCTACGGCGGAGTTAAAGCGGTCGCGGATCTCCTGAACCAGCTCGACCAGATGTCCTCAAGCCGCATCCTGGAAACCATCGAGGAGGACAACGCCCCGCTCGCTACGTCCATCCGCAACTTGATGTTTACTTTCGACGATTTCCTCGAAATCCCCGAAACCGGGCTGCGCGAATTGCTGGGCCAGGTGGACAAAAAAACGCTGGCCATCGCCCTCAAGTCCGCGTCCGAGGATCTTCGCAATCACTTCTTCAAGTGCATGTCGTCGCGCGCGGTGGAAATGCTCAAGGAGGACATGGAAGCGCTCGGACCGATGAGAGCGCGCGAAGTCGGCAACGCGCAGCAGGAAGTCGTAAACACGGCGCGCCGGCTGGAAGGCGAAGGGAAAATGTTCTTGAAATCCGAGCAGGAGGAATCGTATGTCGTCTGAGCGCGAGAGCGATGGAACGGGAACGGTGCAGGCAGAAACATTTCGTTACATACCCGCCAGCGGCGACGGATCAGAATCTTCTGCGAATCCGGCAGGCGCCTGGCAAGCCCTTGGCGCCTCGGAAAACGGCTTCGCCGCGAAAAAAGAGAAGGAATCCTACGAGCGCGGGGCGCGCGAGGGGGAGGCTCGAGGCAGATCGGCGTTCGAAACGCAGCTCAATGCGGTGAAATCGTCCGTTGCCGCTGCGATCGCGCAATTCAAAACCGAGAGAGAGAATTATTTCAACCGGGTGGAACCCGAGGCGGTCCAACTTGCCCTGGCCATCGCGCGAAAAATTCTACATCGGGAAGCGCAAATTGATCCGCTTTTGCTTACAGGCATGGTGCATGTGGCTCTGGAGAAGCTGGAGGCGGGCACGCGTGTCCGACTTCGCGCGCATCCCTCCGACATCCCGTTCTGGACCGAGTTTTTTGCGCAGCAAGCCAACCCTTCCGGAAAGCCGGAGCTCATCGGCGATCCGGGACTCCAGCGGGGCGAATGCGCACTGGAAACGGAATTCGGCAGCACCCAGGTGAGTCTGGACACCCAGCTCAAGGAAATTGAACAGGGCTTTTTTGATTTACTCGAACAGCGGCCACAGGTCAGGTGATGGAGAACGCCTCGGTTCTTGGTCCCTATTTTCGCCGTCTGGAGGAGTTCTCCACCCTGCGCTGGACGGGACGCGTGACGAAAGCCGTGGGAAACCTGGTTGAGTCAGGAGGTCCCTTCTGCTCGGTCGGGGAAGGATGCGCGATCATTACCGAAGATGGCCACGCGTATTCCGGCGAGATTGTCGGATTCCGCGGGGGCACGGTGCTTTCGATGCCGCTGGAGCGGCCGAGCGGAATCCGCTACGGCGACCGCATCGTTACGCGAGGCACGCGCCCTGCCCTTCGCGTCGGCGCCGGAATGCTGGGACGCGTGATCGAAGGCTCAGGCAGGCCGATTGACAGCAAACCTGCCTACCGCGCCAAGGAATATTGGCCCTTGCAAGGCGAACCGCCCCTGCCCCTTGATCGCTCGCCGATTCGCGAGCCGCTCGGTTGCGGCATTCGCGCCATAGACGGATTGCTGACCTGCGGACGCGGCCAGCGCATCGGAATTTTTGGGGGCAGCGGCGTGGGCAAGAGCACGCTGATCGGCATGATGACCCGTGCGACCTCCGCCGATCTCACGGTGCTTGCACTGGTGGGGGAACGCGGCCGCGAAGTGCGCGAATTTCTGGAGGATGCCATCGGGTCGGAAGGGCTGGCACGCTCCGTCGTGGTCGTCTCGACCTCGGATCAATCCCCTTTATTGAGGATCCGCGCCGCGCTTGCAGCGACCACGGTTGCGGAATATTTTTGCGCCCAGCGCAAGCATGTCCTGTTGGTTGTGGATTCGCTCACGCGATTCGCCATGGCGCAGCGCGAAATCGGCCTTGCCGCCGGAGAGCCTCCCACGGCAAAGGGTTATACGCCGTCGGTATTCACGCTGCTGGCCCGTCTGATTGAACGCGCGGGAAATTTCGGCCACGGCAGCATTACCGCGTTTTATACCGTGCTGATGGAAGGCGACGATCAGCAGGATCCGCTCGTGGACGCGGTTCGCGCGCTCCTGGACGGCCACGTGATGCTGGATCGCCGCCTCAATACACAAGGCCACTATCCGCCGATTGCGATTCTGGACAGCCTCAGCCGCTTGATGCCGGTGGTGTGTCAGCGCGAGCATCTGGAGAAGGTCAGAAAGATTCGCAAGCTTCTTGCTTCGTACAACGCTGCGGAAGATCTGGTTCGCGTGGGAGCCTATCAAAAGGGCGCGGATCCGCTCCTGGACCGCGCAATGGCCGCGCTTCCCGCGATCCAGGCATTTCTCCAGCAGAAAAGGCAGGAACTCGCTCCGTTTGACCAAACGGTGAAGTCGCTGCTCGCTCTGCCGGAGTAAACTGCCATGCCATTTCACTACCGGCTCGAATCTCTGCTGCGTCTCAGGCGGAGTATGGAGCGTCAGGAGGAATTGCGGCTGCATTCCCTGGCGGCGGTTGCGGCGCGTCTCCGCGCCGAGCTTCGACAACTGGACGAAAGCCGTCTTGCGCAGCGCCGCAGCGCACAGCAGAGCCTGGCGACGGGCGGTGCGGGATCCATGCTGCAGTTCGAGGTCGCCTGCGACGCGGCGTATTTCACGGCGCGCAAGTCTTTGCACAAGAAACTCGCCGAGGCAGAAAAACAGCGCGCGGACCAGCTCAAGATCTATACCGAAGCACACAAGAAGAGCGAAATTCTCGCGGCTCTGCGCGAGAGCCAGCAGGAAGCGTACATTCTGGATTCTCTCCGGCGCGAGCAGCAGCGCGTGGACGAAGCCTTTCTGATTCGCAAGTACCTGAACCCCTCCGAATAGTTCTTGCCGGGCCGCGCGGCAAGCCTTGCCCAGTGGCGCGTGCGAACGGGGATCGCGCTGGGGTCCAGGGATCCTTCGCGCTCGCTATCTCGTGATTTTCCCGCCGCTTACCCCTGCATGCGCTGAACAGGTTGCACGCACCGTCCCTGGAACAAAGCGTGCTCCCCCTCTATCCGGCAGTCTGGGATTGCTCATGCGAGGTATGGCCATACCGAATCTCGCCGCATCGGCACCGGGAGTTCCCGGCAAAGCCGCTTTGCCTCCGAGCTTGGCTGCCTCGATTGCCGGTGCGCCGTCTCTGGACCCGGAGAACTCAAACGTGGCCCAGACCCTCCCCTTTCCGGAACTGATGAAACAAGCGATCGCGCGCGAAGCTGGCGCTGTCGTCACTCCTGGGAGCGTTCCCGCAAAAGCGGATTGCGTCTGTCCCGCCAGCGGACGAGACAAATCGGCTTCGAACAAAAGCGGTCAGCCAGGGGCCGCAAAAAGGAATGCCACTCTTGCCTCGCTGTCTTCAACGACGCTGCTCCCGATCGTCGCGCCAATCTTGGTTTCTGTTCCTGTGCCGCCGCCAGTTTGTTCCAACGCAGCAGTAGATTCCGCAACGGCTGCCACGCCGCCATCCGCGACACAATCTGCGGCATCTGGAAATGCTTCGCAGGGGCAAATCCTGCCGATCCGTAACTTACAATTGACGGATGATTCGAGGAGTCTCACCTCCGATGTAATCGAACTACCGCCAGAATCGGTCAGCTCTCTTGAACAGGGTCCTTCGCAGCCTCCGCAATCGAATGAGACGCCAGCCAAGCCAAATGCTGCTGAAACACCTTCCGCCGCAGTGCTTGCAAATTCGGCGATGCCTGCAAATCAGCCGCAAGCCCCCCAGGCCGCACTGGCCGCGGTTCAAATCGTTCAACAGCCATACACAGAGGCCACGCCTCTAAAAGTTGCCGCTCCGCTTCATCCAGCGCTCGCATCCGTTGTGAAACAGGTGCAGCAACTCCAAGCCCAGCCGTCCGCAGCTCACCCTCCGGCGCCACCACCGGCGACGGTCTCGCTTTCCGCGACGCAACGAGAGAGAGCGCAGCGCCTGCAGATCAACGAGCGTCAGATTGTCGAGGAGCGCTCCGCTTTGTCGGAAACTTCGCAGGACGTTCCCCCAGGTCCTGCGGTCCATCCCAAGGCGCCAACTGTCTCCCTGCAAAGCGCCCCTGCGGCCGCCGCGACTTCCAATTCGGCTTCCGACAATTCCTCGAAGATGTCATCCGGTGAATCCTCATCCGGCCAGAGCGAAAATCAGGCTGCGTCCAAATCCGAATATGATGGTCGGACCGATCTGCTGAAACCGGCCCAAGATCCTCCAAGCTTCGCGCAAACGATGCACTCTTCGGCTCCAGACACTGCGAATACGGCGGCCACTTCGTCCGCAATCTCTAATTTGTCACTTCCGCAAAATCACGCTTTCACGAACGGCGCAAATTTGTCCTCGAGCCCGCCGGCAACACCGCCATCGGGGCAGACCCCGCTGGCACATCTCCCCGATGCAACTCCAAATCGGTTTGTGAATAGCGCGCAGCTTCTACAGAGTTCGGGGCACAGCGAGATGCGCATCGAGCTCCAGACCGACAAGCTTGGAAACGTGGAATTGCGCGCGCGTGTCGTGGGCGATGAACTCGGCGCTGCCATTACCGTCGAGAAGCGCGACGCCCACGCCGCTCTCGCCGTGGAATTGCCTGCTCTGCAACAAGCGCTCTCCGCCAAGCAATTGCGGGTGGATCAGGTAACTCTCCTCCAGGGTTCTCTCAGCTCTGCAGCGGGAAACGCGGAACGGGATGCCCGGCAACAACAGGCGCCAACGCCAAACCGCTTCCCGGCAGGTTCTTCATGGAGTCCAGCCGGAACGCCCGCTTTGCTGGCCTGCGCGGAACACGCGCCGACAGGAATCTTTGATATCCAGGGAAGGTTGAACGTGCACGCCTAAACGCGCGCAAGGAGACAACAAATGAACGCCGCCATTCCAAATTCGCCCTCGGCTTTCGACAGCACAACTGGAACTTCGTCGCCTTCTTCCACCTCGAGCCAGCAGGCGCCCAGCAACACGCTCGACGCCGATTCTTTCATTACCCTGCTCACGGCGCAGCTCCAGGCTCAGGATCCACTCAATCCGCTTGATCCCAATCAGATGGTGGATGAGCTTACCTCGATGAACACGCTGCAACAGATCATTCAGATTCGTCAGGATATGGACACCCTTGTGGGCGCTGCCCAAGGTCCTACCGGCTCCCTCGGGACTTCGGGGGCATCGGCCAGCAGCGGCGCGGCGAACGTGGCCGCGCAGAAAAACGCCAGTCGCGTGTCAGCCGCGGCAGCGCTGTTCAACCCAACAAGTTTCCAGCAGTAATTCACCTAGGAGAATACAAATGCCTTCATTTTTCATTCCGTTATCGGGTTTGCAGGCGAATTCGGACGCGCTTTCCGTCACGGCAAACAACCTG